>NZ_JBSFJL010000006.1:307702-338394 GCF_053598035.1 Streptomyces sp. NPDC001204
GCACGTCGCGCTGGTTCCGGCGCCGGTCCGGGGTCGCCCGGTCCGTCACGTCGTTCATGCCCATCCCCCGCCCGGCCCCGTCCCGCCGGCCGCGCCCGCGCCGGTGCGCTCCTGGCCCGCGCGGCGCCACAGGTCGTCCAGGCCGGCGCCCCGGGGCACCGGCACGGCTGTCCAGCCCGCGTCGCGCAGCAGCCGGAGGCGGTCGTCGGTCTGGGACGCGGGCCCGGGTACGTCGCCCGGTTCCCGGACCCAGGTCTCGCTGTCCAGCACGAAGGCGACCGCTGCGCCGCTGCGCTGCCGCATCTTGGCCGCGACGTCGGCCTGCGCCTCGTCGAGGTCGCCGAGGAAGGCCACCAGCAGTCCCTCGTTGCCGCCGCGCAGCACGTCGTAGGCGCGGGACAGGCCCGCCCCGTCGGAGTGGTCGATCACGGCGAGGGTGTCCATCATCAGCCCGGCCGCGTCCGCCGACTCCTGGCTGGCGCCCGCGAACCCGTCGCCGCCCTCACCGGGTACGGAGTTGCCGGTGTCGGTCAGCAGCCGTACCGAGAAGCCCCGCTCCAGCATGTGCACCAGGACCGACGCGGCGCCGGACACGGCCCACTCGAAGGCCGAGTCGGGTCCCGCGCCCCGGTAGGCGAGCGCCCGGGTGTCGAGGAGCACCGTGCAGCGGGCCCGCTGCGGCTGCTCCTCGCGGCGCACCATCAGCTCGCCGTAGCGCGCGGTGGACCGCCAGTGCACACGGCGCAGATCGTCGCCGTAGCGGTACCCGCGCGGGATGACGTCGTCCTCGCCGGCCAGTGCCAGCGAGCGCTGCCGCCCGTCGCCGTACCCCTTGGCCTCCCCGCTCAGACGCAGCGGCGACAGCGGCTCCACCCGCGGGATCACGGTCAGGGTGTCGTGGGCCGAGAAGGAACGGGTCAGTTCGCACATCCCGAAGGGGTCGGTCAGCCGCAGTTGCAGCGGGCCCAGCGGATACCGTCCGCGCAGGTCGGAGCGAACCCGGTAGGACACCTCGCGGCGGCCGCCCGGCTCGACCCGGTCGAGCACGAAACGAGGCCGCGGTCCGAGCACGTACGGCACCCGGTCCTGGAGCATCAGGAGGCCGGTGGGCAGCCGTGAGACGTTGTCCATCCGCAGATGCACCCGGGCCTCGCTGCCGGCGGGCACGCGCGCGGGGGAGAGCCGGCGGCTGCCGGCGACCCGGTAGCGCGTGCGGAAGACCACCGTGGCGCACACCAGCGGCAGCGCCGCCAGCAGCAGCCCGACCCGCAGCAGGTCGCTCTGGCCGAGGACGTAGGCGCAGATCGCGGCGGCGATTCCGGCGGCCAGGAAGGAGCGCCCGCGGGTGGTCAGACCGGCCAGCGCGGTGCGGACGCCGCCCCGGTCCCCGCGGTCGTCGTCCGCGTGCGCCGCCCCCGCGTCGGACATCACAGACTCCGCGGCGGCCGCTGGCCGTACGCGGGCGCGCCGCGACCCAGGCCGAAGCCGCCGGACTGCTGGGGCGCCGCGGGCACCGGGGTGCGCTGGAGGATCTCCTGGACGACCTGCTCGGCGGTGCGGCGGTTGAGCTGGGCCTGGGCGGTGGGCAGCAGCCGGTGGGCCAGGACGGCCACGGCCAGCGCCTGCACATCGTCCGGCAGCGCGTACTCCCGGCCGCTCAGCGCGGCGGACGCCTTCGCCGCGCGCAGCAGATGCAGCGTCGCGCGCGGCGAGGCGCCGAGTCTGAGGTCGGGATGGGTGCGGGTGGCGGAGACCAGGTCCACCGCGTACCGCCGCACCGTCTCGGCGACGTGCACCCCGCGCACGGCCTCGATCAGTTTCACGATCTCGTGCGCGTGCGCCACCGGCTGGAGGTCGTCCAGCGGGCTCACCCCGCCGTGCACGTCCAGCATCTGCAACTCGGCCTCCGGGCTCGGATAGCCGATGGACACCCGGGCCATGAAGCGGTCGCGCTGGGCCTCGGGCAGCGGATAGGTGCCCTCCATCTCGACCGGGTTCTGGGTGGCCACCACCATGAACGGCGAGGGCAGTTCGTAGGTCTGACCGTCGATGGTGACCTGACGCTCCTCCAGGGACTCCAGCAGCGCCGACTGGGTCTTGGGCGAGGCCCGGTTGATCTCGTCCCCGATCACGATCTGGGCGAAGATGGCGCCCGGCTTGAACTCGAAGTCCCGGCGCTGCTGGTCCCAGATGGACACGCCGGTGATGTCCGACGGCAGCAGGTCGGGCGTGAACTGGATACGCCGCACCGAGCAGTCGATGGACCGCGCCAGCGCCTTGGCGAGCATCGTCTTGCCCACCCCGGGAACGTCCTCGATCAGAAGATGCCCCTCGGCGAGCAGCACGGTCAGCGAAAGCCGTACGACCTCGGGCTTGCCCTCGATCACTTCTTCCACCGAACGGCGGACCCGCTCCACCGTGGCGGTCAGATCGTCCCCCACTCTCGGCTCCGCTCGAGCGGGGGCACCCCCATGGCTCGCTCGATCGTCATAGGTCGTCACCCGGCGGCCCTCCTCGGCCCTTCCCCACGCTCTTCGGCGAGCGGGGGATACCCCAACTTTCCGGGCCGACGCTCTGCTGTGCGGACCGGCCCACCCCGAATCAGGCACCACGCGTGAAACGTTCCGCGTGGGGCCACCCCCGCATTCTTGCCGCCGTTACCGATTCGTGTCACTCGCCTGTGGACAACTGGCCGCGATATGTCGGGTCTTGCGGCTTTCGCTGGTGACGGAGGCATGCCGCGCACCGGACTCCCGGCGCGCGTGCGGCGGTCAGGCGGGGTCGATCTCGCGCAACCGGCCCGTCCTGACGTCGAAGACGAAACCGCGCACGTCGTCGGTGTGCAGCAGGAACGGCGAGGTGCGCACGCGCTGCATCGACTGCCGCACGTCCTGGTCCACGTCACGGAAGGCCTCCACGGCCCAGGCCGGACGCTGCCCGACCTCCATCTCCAGCTCGTGCCGGAACTCCTCGGTGATGGACTCCAGGCCGCAGTTGGTGTGGTGGATCAGCACGACGCTGCGGGTACCCAGGGCCCGCTGGCTGATGGTGAGCGAGCGGATGACGTCGTCGGTGACCACGCCGCCCGCGTTGCGGATGGTGTGGCAGTCGCCGAGTTCCAGGCCGAGCGCGGCGTGCAGGTCGAGACGGGCGTCCATGCAGGCCACGACCGCGACCCTCAGCACGGGCCGGGCGTCCATCCCCGGATCGGTGAACGCGGCCGCGTACTGCTGGTTGGCCTCCGCGAGACGGTCGGTGACGGTGCCACGCCGGTCTATGGCGCCCTCGGACCCGGCGGGAACTGATGCAGAAGTCGTCATACTCATGACGTTAGTGGGCGCCAGGGCCCGGGTCCTGTTGTGAGACGGTACAAAGAACCCCGTCATGGCTTGTTGTGAGGCACCCCACACGCAGGACTGACCCACACCCGTACGAGTGAATTCTCGTCTTGGCGTGCGGGCCGCTGCTCCGTCGGGCGACGCGCAGGCCGGTTGATTGACCGCGAGACAGGGTGCACTAAAGTGACGCGAAGCGGGAGGCGTGGCTCTTCCTGCTGGACTGCATTCCCGACAGACTCCGGCCGACGCGCCGGCGGTCTCCCCACGTGCGCGGCGCGTACGTACGGCTCGGCCTCCTCCCGCTTCCGGTCGGCTGACGCTTCCGGCGCCGGCAGGCCCTTTTCTTTCCTGAGCGGTCGGGGACCCGGCGGTGCGTGCGGGACGCGCCGGACTGAGAGGGCTCCTTGAGCGACAGCCGACACGTCCCCGTGATGCTCCAGCGGTGCCTGGATCTGCTGGCGCCCGCCCTGGAGCGGCCGGGAGCGGTGGTCGTCGACTGCACCCTCGGCCTCGGCGGACACAGCGAGGCGCTGCTCGCCCGCTTCCCCGAGGCACGGCTGGTGGCCCTCGACCGCGACAAGGAGGCCCTGCGCCTGTCCGGCGAGCGCCTGGCCCCCTTCGGCGACCGCGCCACCCTGGTGCACGCCGTCTACGACGAGCTGCCCGACGTGCTCGACCGGCTGGGCGTCCCGCGCGTGCGGGGCGTCCTGTTCGACCTCGGGGTGTCCTCGATGCAGCTCGACGAGGCCGACCGCGGCTTCGCCTACGCGCAGGACGCCCCCCTGGACATGCGCATGGACCAGAGCACCGGGATGAGCGCCGCCGAGGTCCTCAACACCTATCCGCCCGGCGAGCTGGTCCGCATCCTGCGGGCGTACGGCGAGGAGAAGCAGGCCAAGCGGATCGTGGCCGCCGTCGTGCGCGAGCGCGAGAAGGAGCCGTTCACCAACAGCGCCCGGCTGGTGGAGCTGATCCGCGACGCGTTGCCCCAGGCCGCCAAGCGCACCGGCGGCAACCCGGCCAAGCGCACCTTCCAGGCGCTGCGGATCGAGGTCAACGGCGAGCTCGCCGTGCTGGAGCGGGCGATCCCGGCCGCGGTGAAGGCGCTGGAGGTCGGCGGGCGGATCGCCGTGCTGTCGTACCACTCCCTCGAGGACCGCCTGGTCAAGCAGGTGTTCGCGGCCGGTGCCGCGTCGAGTGCGCCCCCCGGGCTCCCGGTCGTGCCCGAGCGCTACCAGCCCCGGCTCAAGCTGCTCACCCGCGGTGCCGAACTTCCGACCGAGGAAGAGATCGCCGAGAACCGGCGGGCGGCGCCGGCCCGGCTGCGCGGCGCCGAGCGCGTCAGGGAGGACGTCGAGTGAGCCAGGGGGACCAGTGAGCAGGAAACCCGAACTGAGGGGCCGTGCCGCCCGGCTCGTCCGGCTCTTCCCGGCCGGCCGGGGCCAGGCCGCCCGCACTCCGTTCGTCCTCCTCGTCGTGCTCCTGCTCGGCGGCGGCCTCATCGGGCTGCTGATGCTGAACTCCGCTCTCAGCGAGGGCGCGTTCCAGCGGGAGGCGCTCCAGAAGGACACCAAGAACCTCACCGACGAGGAGCAGGCCCTCCAGCGGGACATCGACTCCTACTCCGCCCCGGACGCCCTCCAGCTCCGCGCCCGGCAACTGGGCATGGTGCCCGGCGGCGACCCGGCCTTCCTGGGCGCCGACGGGACCGTCAAGGGCGTCCCCTCGGCCGCCCCCACGCCGCCCCCCGCGCTGGTGACGCCGCTGTCGCTCCTGCCGCCCGCGGCGCTCGCCCCCTCGCCGTCCGCCACGGACGGCACCGCCCCGGCAACCGCGGGCCTGGCACCGCCACCCGCCCAGGGCTCCGCCCCGACCCCGGAGAACACCACCCCGGGCCTCCCCGCCGCACCTCCACCCGCCCCGACCCCGACCTCCGGCAGGTGACGGACGTGTCCGACCGCGAACCACCACGCCGTCCGGTGCCCGGGCCGTCCGGGTCCGGCGTGCTCGACCGGGAGCTGCCGCGTCGCCGGGTGCCCGGCCTGTCCGGGGCTGTTGGGCCGGGGGCGCGGCCGTGTTCGGTTTCCGGGGGTGGCGTGGTCGGTGCCCCGGCCGGCGTCGCGGTGTCTCGGGCCGATCCGACCTGGACTTTCGGCAGTTTGGCGGGCGTGTCCGGTGGGGAGTGGCCGCGCGGTCCGGTGCCCGGGCCGTCCGGGTCCGGCGTGCTCGACCGGGAGCTGCCGCGTCGCCGGGTGCCCGGCCTGTCCGGGGCTGTTGGGCCGGGGGCGCGGCCGTGTTCGGTTTCCGGGGGTGGCGTGGTCGGTGCCCCGGCCGGCGTCGCGGTGTCTCGGGCCGATCCGACCTGGACTTTCGGCAGTTTGGCGGGCGTGTCCGGTGGGGAGTGGCCGCGCGGTCCGGTGCCCGGGCCGTCCGGGTCCGGCGTGCTCGACCGGGAGCTGCCGCGTCGCCGGGTGCCCGGCCTGTCCGGGGTTGCTGGGCCGGGGGTTGGGTCGTGTTCGGTTTCAGGGGGCATCGTGTCTGCCGCCTCGGCCGGCGTCGCTGTGTCTCGGGCCGATCCGACCTGGACTTTCGGCAGTTTGGCGGGCGTGTCCGGTGGGGAGTGGCCGCGCGGTCCGGTGCCCGGGCCGTCCGGGCCCGGCGTGTCCGACCGGGAGCTGCCGCGTCGCCGGGTGCCCGGCCTGTCCGGGGTTGCTGGGCCGGGGGCGCGGCCGTGTTCGGTTTCCGGGGGTGGCGTGGTCGGCGCCCCGGCCGGCGTCGCTGTGTTCCGGTCCGCTTCGATCTCGACTTTCGGCAGGTGACGGACGTGTCCGACAGGGAACCGCCGCGTCGCCGGGTGCCCGGACCCGCCAGGCAGGCGCGTCCGGCCGCGCGGCAGCGGCCCGGCCCCGGTGCCCGGCCGGCCCGCCGCCCGGCCCCGGCCCGGCCCCAGGCCGCGCGCATCCGGCTCGGCAGCCCCCGCCCCCGGTTGCGGCTGGTCGCCCTCGCGCTGACCCTGGTGCTGCTCGTGTTCGCCGTACGGCTGTTGCAGGTGCAGGCCGTCGACGCGAGCGCGTACGCCGCCAAGGCCGAGGAGAACCGGTACGTGGTGCACACCCTGGCCGCCGAGCGGGGCCGCATCACCGACCGCAACGGCGTCGACCTGGCGACCAGCGTGGATGCCGACGACATCACCGCCGACCCCACCATGTTCAGCCGCGACCAGCTGCACATCGGCGACGGCCCCGAGCAGGCGGCCGCGCTGCTCGCCCCGATCCTCGGCCAGGACCAGGCGGCCCTCACCGCGAAGCTCCGCACGCCGAACACCCGCTACGTGCTGCTCGCCCGGCGCGAGACCCCGCAGGTCTGGAAGCAGATCAAGGACCTGAAGACGGCCCTGGCGAAGAAGGCCCAGGACAAGACCACCGTCAACGTGCTCGCCGGCGTCTTCTCCGACCCCAGCAGCAAGCGGGTCTACCCCAACAGCGGCCTCGCCGCCGGGATACTGGGCTGGGTCAACGCCGAGGGCAAGGGCGGCGGCGGCATCGAGCAGCAGCTGAACGAGCAGCTGGCCGGCAAGCCCGGCAAGATCCGCTACGCCCAGTCCGGCGGCCGCGAGGTGCCCACCGCGGGCTCCACCGAGACGCGCGCGGTGCCCGGCTCCGACACCGAGCTCACGATCGACCGCGACATCCAGTGGGCCGCCCAGAACGCCATCACCGAGCAGGTGGCGAAGTCCGGGGCGGACCGCGGCTACGTCATCGTGCAGGACACCCGCACCGGCGAGATCCTCGCCATGGCCAACTCCCCGGGCTTCGACCCGGGCGACCTGTCCCACGCCGACCCGGCCGCGCTGGGCAACGCCGCCGTCCAGGACGCCTACGAGCCCGGCTCCACCGCCAAGGTCATGTCCATGGCCGCCGTACTGGAGGAGAACGCGGCGACGCCGCTCACCCACGTCGTCGTGCCCAACCGGCTGCACCGCGGCGACCGCCTCTTCCAGGACGACGTCGACCACGACACCTGGTACCTCACGCTGAACGGCGTGCTCGCCAAGTCCAGCAACATCGGCACCATCCTGGCCACCGGCCAGCTCGGCAGGACCCAGCCGGAGGCCAACAAGGTCCTCTACTCCTACCTGCGCAAGTTCGGCATCGGCGAGCCGACCGGACTCGGCTTCCCCGGGGAGACCCGGGGCATCCTCGCACCCCCCGACAAGTGGTCCACCTCGCAGCAGTACACGATTCCTTTCGGCCAGGGCTTCTCCATCAACGCCGTGCAGGCGGCCTCCGTCTACTCCACGATCGCCAACGGCGGAGTGCGCGTGCAGCCGACGCTGGTGCGCGGGACCAAGGGGGCCGACGGCCGCTTCGCACCGGCCGACAAGCCGGAGGAGACGCGGGTCGTGAGCGCGAGGACGGCGAAGACGCTCGCGCACATGCTGGAGTCCGTGGTCGACGACGAGCAGGGCACCGGTGCCAAGGCGCGCATCCCCGGCTACCGCGTGGCGGGCAAGACCGGCACGGCCAACCGCGTGGATCCGGCCACCGGCCGGTACCGCGGCTACACCTCCTCCTTCGCCGGGTTCGCACCCGCCGACAACCCACGCGTCACCGTTTACTGCGCCATCCAGAACGCCACCAAGGGCAGCTACTTCGGCGGCCAGATCTGCGGCCCGATCTACAAGGAGGTCATGGAGTTCGCGTTGAAGACGCTCCAGGTGCCGCCGACCGGTGCGCAGGCCGCGAACCTGCCCGTCGACTTCAAGCCGTGACCGGAACAGAACGACCAGGAACCAGCCCGTGACAACGATCACTCCCGGCCCCGGGAACCGCCCGCCGCACCGGCCCTCGTCCGCGCCGGACGGCGCTGCGCGCGATCCCGTTTTTAGCTCCACGGCGGGTACGCCCGGTACGCTCACCGCCGTGCCACACGCTGATCAGTCCCAAACCACCCAGAAGGGCGCTTCCGTGACATATCCGGGACCGCCGCGACCGGCTCAGGTCTCCGCCGCACCCCTCGCGGAGCTCGCCGATCAGCTGGGGGTCACCGCTCCGGACGGCGCCGCCGAGGTCACAGGCATCACCCATGACTCGCGCGCCGTGCGCCCCGGCGACCTGTACGCGGCCCTGCCCGGCGCCCGCACGCACGGCGCCGACTTCGTCACCCAGGCGGCGAGCCTGGGCGCGGTCGCCGTGCTCACCGACCCGTCCGGCGCCGAGCGCGCCGCCGCCACAGGCCTGCCGGTCCTGGCCGTGGACGACCCGCGCGGCCGGATGGGCGAGCTGGCGGCCACGATCTACGGCAGGCCCGGCCGCGACCTGCTCCAGATCGGCATCACCGGCACCTCCGGCAAGACCACCACCGCCTACCTCGTCGAGGGCGGCCTGAAGACCGCGAAGTCCACCGGACTGATCGGCACCGTCGAGATGCGCATCGGCGAGGAGCGCATCAAGTCCGAGCGCACCACCCCCGAGGCCACCGACCTCCAGGCCCTGTTCGCGGTCATGCGCGAGCGCGGGGTCGAGGCGGTCGCCATGGAGGTCTCCAGCCACGCCCTCGTGCTCGGCCGCGTCGACGGCTGCGTCTTCGACATCGGTGTCTTCACCAACCTCAGCCCGGAACACATGGAGTTCCACTCCGACATGGAGGACTACTTCCGGGCCAAGGCGCAGCTGTTCACGCCGGAGCGCAGCAGGCTCGGCGTGGTCAACTTCGACGACGAGTACGGTCGCCGGCTGGCCGGGGAGGCCACGGTCCCGGTCGTCACCTTCTCCGCCGAGGGCCACCCCGACGCCGACTGGCGCGCGGAGGACGTCCAGGTCGGCCCGGTCGACTCCACCTTCACCGTGGTCGGCCCCGAGGGCCGGCGGATCGCCGCCAGGTCGCCGCTGCCGGGCCCGTTCAACGTCGCCAACACGCTGGCCGCCGTGGTCGCCCTGGCCACCGCGGGCCTCGACCCGCAGTCCGCCGCCGACGGCATCGCCGCCGTTCCGGGCGTACCGGGCCGGCTGGAGCGCGTCGACGTCGGCCAGCCGTACCTCGCGGTCGTCGACTACGCGCACAAGACGGACGCCGTCGAGTCGGTCCTCAAGGCGCTGCGCAAGGTCACCAAGGGCCGGCTGCACATCGTGCTCGGCTGCGGCGGGGACCGCGACCAGACCAAACGCGCGCCGATGGGCGCCGCCGCGGCCCGGCTCGCCGACATCGCCGTGCTGACCTCCGACAACCCCCGCTCCGAGGATCCCCTGGCGATCCTCGCCACCATGCTCGAGGGCGCGGCCTCGGTGCCCGCGCACGAGCGCGGCGAGGTGCTCCTCTTCGAGGAGCGGGCCGCCGCGATCGCCGCCGCCGTCGACCGCGCGCAGCCCGGGGACACCGTGCTGGTCGCGGGCAAGGGCCACGAACAGGGCCAGGACATCGCCGGAGTGGTCCGTCCCTTCGACGACCGCCAGGTGCTTCGCGAAGCTATCCAGAAGACCCAGGGATGAACTTGTGATCGCCCTCTCCCTCGCCGAGATCGCAGCAGTCGTCGGCGGGCAGACGTACGACATACCGGATCCGTCCGCGGAGGTCACCGGGCCCGTGGTCCGGGACTCCCGCGAGGTGGTGCCCGGCAGCCTCTTCGTCGCCTTCGTCGGCGAGCGCGTGGACGGCCACGACTTCGCCGCGGCCGTCGTCGAGGCGGGCGCGGTCGCCGTGCTGGCGTCCCGCCCGGTCGGCGTGCCCGCGATCGTCGTCGAGGACGTGCAGGCCGCGCTCGGCGCCCTCGCCCGTCACGTCGTCGAACGGCTGGGCGCGACCCTCGTGGCCCTCACCGGCTCCGCGGGCAAGACCAGCACCAAGGACCTCATCGCGCAGGTGCTGCGGCGCAAGGCGCCGACCGTGTTCACGCCCGGCTCCCTCAACAACGAGATCGGGCTGCCGCTGACCGCGCTGAGCGCCACCGAGGAGACGAGGTTCCTCGTGCTGGAGATGGGTGCCCGCGGCATCGGCCACATCCGCTACCTGACCGAACTGACCCCGCCGAAGGTCGGCCTGGTGCTCAACGTCGGCACCGCCCACATCGGCGAGTTCGGCGGCCGTGAGCAGATCGCCCGGGCGAAGGGCGAGTTGGTGGAGAGCCTGCCAGCGGCCGAGGAGGGCGGAACCGCGATCCTCAACGCCGACGACCCGTTGGTACGGGCCATGGCCTCCCGTACGAAGGCGAAGGTGATCCTTTTCGGAGAGTCCGGCGAAGCGGACGTACGCGCCGAGAACGTGAGACTCACGGACAGCGGGCAGCCCGCCTTCAGGCTTCACACACCCTCCGGTGCAAGCGATGTGACGATGCGCCTGTACGGTGAGCATCACGTGTCGAACGCGCTCGCCGCGGCCGCCGTCGCCCATGAGCTGGGCATGTCCGTAACTGAGATCGCCACCGCGCTCTCCGAGGCGGGCTCCCTCTCCCGCTGGCGGATGGAGGTCACCGAGCGCCCGGACGGCGTAACGGTCGTCAACGACGCCTACAACGCCAACCCCGAGTCCATGCGGGCCGCTCTGCGCGCGCTCGTGGCCATGGGCGGGGGACGGCGGACCTGGGCGGTGCTCGGCAAGATGGCCGAGCTCGGGGACGAGGCGCTAGCCGAGCACGACGCGGTCGGACGGCTCGCCGTCCGGCTCAACGTCAGCAAGCTCGTCGCGGTCGGGGGCAGGGAAGCGTCCTGGCTGCAACTGGGCGCATATAACGAGGGTTCGTGGGGTGAGGAGTCGGTGCACGTGTCCGACGCACAGGCGGCGATCGACCTGTTGCGCAGCGAGTTGCGCCCGGGGGACGTCGTCCTCGTGAAGGCGTCCCGTTCGGTCGGTCTCGAGAGCGTCGCCCAGGCGTTGCTCGAGACCGGTGCCGAGGGTGAGGTCGCCGCCCGATGATGAAGCAGATCCTGTTCGCGGGAGTCATTGGCCTCTTCCTGACGCTGGTCGGCACCCCGCTGCTGATCAAGCTCCTGGCCCGCAAGGGCTACGGCCAGTACATCCGCGACGACGGCCCGCGCGAGCACGCCAGCAAGCGCGGTACGCCGACCATGGGTGGCATCGCCTTCATCCTGGCCACGGTCGCCGCCTACTTCCTGTCCAAGGTGATCACCGGTTACACCCCGACCTACTCGGGTCTGCTGGTGCTCGGCCTGATGGTCGGCATGGGTCTGGTCGGCTTCCTCGACGACTACATCAAGATCGTCAAGCGCCGTTCGCTGGGTCTGCGCGCCAAGGCGAAGATGGCCGGCCAGCTGATCGTCGGCATCGCCTTCGCGGTGCTCGCGCTGCAGTTCTCCGACAACCGCGGCAACACCCCCGCCTCCACGAAGCTGTCGTTCATCACGGACTTCGGCTGGACGATCGGCCCGGTGCTGTTCGTCGTCTGGGCGCTGTTCATGATCCTCGCGATGTCGAACGGCGTGAACCTGACCGACGGCCTGGACGGTCTGGCCACCGGTGCCTCCGTGCTGGTCTTCGGCGCCTACACCTTCATCGGCGTGTGGCAGTTCCAGGAGTCCTGCGCCAACGCGCAGACCCTGACCAACCCCAACGCCTGCTACGAGGTGCGCGACCCGCTCGACCTCGCGGTCGTGGCCTCCGCGCTGATGGGCGCCTGCCTCGGCTTCCTGTGGTGGAACACCTCGCCGGCCAAGATCTTCATGGGCGACACCGGTTCGCTCGCGCTCGGCGGTGTGCTCGCGGGCCTGGCGATCTGCTCCCGCACCGAGCTGCTGCTCGCGCTGCTGGGCGGTCTGTTCGTGCTCATCACCATGTCGGTGGTCATCCAGGTCGGCTCCTTCCGGCTCACCGGGAAGCGGGTCTTCCGGATGGCACCGCTCCAGCACCACTTCGAACTAAAAGGCTGGTCCGAAGTGCTTGTCGTGGTCCGCTTCTGGATCATCCAAGGCATTTGTGTGATTGTCGGACTGGGCCTCTTCTATGCGGGATGGGCAGCGGACAAGTGACCGACTGGCAGGGTAAGAACGTCACCGTCGCGGGACTCGGCGTCTCCGGTGTCCCGGCGGCCAAGGTCCTGCACGGTCTCGGCGCGCGGGTCACCGTCGTCAACGACGGCGACGACGAGCGCGCCCGGACCCAGGCGGCCGAGCTGGAGGCGCTCGGTGTGACCGTGCGCCTCGGTGACGGGGACACCCTGCCGGAGGGCACCGAGCTGATCGTCACCGCACCGGGCTGGCGGCCGGACAAGCCGCTCTTCCGCGCCGCCGGGCAGGCCGGCGTACCCGTCTGGGGGGATGTCGAACTCGCCTGGCGGCTGCGCGGCCCGGACGCCGCCCCGTGGCTCGCCGTGACCGGCACCAACGGCAAGACCACCACCGTGCAGATGCTCGCCTCCATCCTCGGGGCGGCGGGCCTGCGCACGGCGGCCGTCGGCAACATCGGCGTCTCCCTGCTGGACGCCGTCCTCGGTGAGGAGCGCTACGACGTCCTGGCGGTGGAGCTGTCGAGCTACCAGCTGCACTGGGCGCCCTCGCTGCGCGCCCACTCCGCCGCCGTCCTCAACCTCGCCCCCGACCACCTCGACTGGCACGGCTCCATGGAGGCCTACGCCGCCGACAAGGGCCGTATCTACGAGGGCAACCGCGTCGCCTGCGTCTACAACGCCGCCGACAAGGCCACCGAGGACCTGGTGCGCGAGGCGGACGTCGAGGAGGGCTGCCGCGCCGTCGGGTTCACGCTCGGCACGCCCGGCCCCTCCCAACTCGGCGTCGTGGACGGCATCCTCGTCGACCGCGCCTTCGTCGAGAACCGGCACAAGAACGCCCAGGAGCTGGCCGAGGTCTCCGACGTCCACCCGTCCGCCCCCCACAACATCGCCAACGCCCTCGCCGCGGCGGCCCTGGCACGCGCCTTCGGCGTCCCGGCGCAGGCCGTCCGGGACGGCCTGCGGGCCTTCACCCCGGACGCCCACCGCATCGCGCACGTGGCCGACGTGGACGGCGTGGCCTACGTCGACGACTCCAAGGCCACCAACACCCACGCGGCTCAGGCCTCGTTGGCGGCGTACGAGTCGATCGTGTGGATCGCGGGCGGTCTGGCGAAGGGCGCGACCTTCGACGAGCTCGTCGCGAACTCGGCGAAGCGGCTGCGCGGCGCCGTCCTCATCGGTGCCGATCGCGCGCTCATCCGTGACGCCCTCGCGCGACACGCCCCGGAGGTACCCGTCGTCGACCTCGACCGGACCGACACTGGGGCGATGCTCCAGGCCGTCCAGGAGGCACGGCGGCTCGCACGGCCCGGCGACACGGTACTGCTGGCCCCGGCCTGCGCCTCCATGGACATGTTCGCCAACTACAACAGGCGCGGCGAGGCGTTCGCGGAGGCCGTATCCGGACTCGGCGCCTGATCCCGGCCGCCCCCGCTGCCGGCCGACCTCGGGAGGGAGGCGTGGGACCCGTGAGCCGAGCCGGACTTGCGCGGCCGACGTACAGCGGAGGCCCCGATGCCCGGTAGCCCCGGCAGCAGCCGCACCGGTCGCCCGCCCGTGCAGCGGACCGTCAAGCGCCCGACGGCCGGCCGGACCCCCGGCCGGCGCCCCTCGGGTAGCCTGATCGATCGCGCGCGCCGGGCCTGGGACCGGCCGCTGACCGCCTACTACCTGATCCTCGGCGCCAGTCTGCTGCTCACCGTGCTGGGTCTGGTGATGGTCTACTCGGCCTCCCAGATCACCGCGCTGCAGAAGGCGCTGCCGGGCTCCTACTTCTTCCGCAAGCAACTGCTCGCGGCCGCGATCGGCACCGGGCTGCTGCTGCTCGCCGCCCGGATGCCGGTCAGGCTGCACCGGGCGCTGGCCTACCCGATCCTGGCGGGCGCGGTGGTCCTGATGGCGCTGGTGCAGGTGCCGGGGATAGGGATGGCGGTCAACGGCAACCAGAACTGGATCTCGCTCGGCGGCTCCTTCCAGATCCAGCCCAGCGAGATCGGCAAGCTGGCGCTGGTGCTGTGGGGCGCCGACCTGATCGCGCGCAAACAGGACAAGCGGCTGCTGACCCAGTGGAAGCACATGCTGGTGCCGCTCGTCCCGGTCGCCTTCATGCTGCTCGGGCTGATCATGCTCGGCGGCGACATGGGGACCGCGATCATCCTCACCGCGATCCTGTTCGGCCTGCTGTGGCTGGCGGGGGCGCCCACCCGGCTCTTCGTCGGGGTGCTGTCGTTCGCCGGCGTGATCGGTTTCCTGCTGATCCAGATGAGCCCCAACCGCCTCGGCCGGTTCGCCTGCGTCGGCTCCAGCGACGCGACCAAGTGCTGGCAGGCGGTGCACGGCATCTACGCCCTGGCCTCCGGCGGACTGTTCGGTTCCGGACTCGGTGCAAGCGTGGAGAAATGGGGCCAACTCCCCGAAGCCCACACCGACTTCATCTTCGCCGTCACCGGCGAGGAACTGGGCCTCGGGGGGACGCTGTCGGTGCTCGCCCTGTTCGCCGCTCTAGGCTATGCGGGCATCCGCGTGGCCGGACGCACGGAGGACCCCTTCGTGAGGTACGCCGCGGGAGGCGTGACCACCTGGATCACCGCGCAGGCGGTGATCAACATCGGTGCGGTGCTCGGTCTGCTGCCGATCGCCGGTGTCCCGCTCCCGCTGTTCTCCTACGGAGGATCCGCCCTGCTGCCGACCATGTTCGCCATCGGGCTGCTGATCGCCTTCGCGCGTGACGAGCCCGCTGCGCGGGCGGCGCTTGCCATGCGGCAACCTCGCTTTGGTAGAAAGCGGGCAGGAGGCTCCGCGCCCGGCCGGAGATCCGACCGCGGATCCGGTCGCGAGCCTCGGAGATGGAACACGATGCGACGGCGTGCCTCGGCGGCGCGTCCGTCCGGAGAGCGGTGAATTTCGGTGCATGTCGTACTCGCCGGCGGAGGTACCGCGGGCCACATCGAGCCCGCGCTCGCCCTCGCGGACGCCCTGCGCAGGCAGGACCCGACCGTGGGGATCACGGCCCTGGGCACGGAGCGCGGCCTGGAGACCCGGCTCGTCCCCGAGCGGGGCTACGAGCTCGCGCTCATCCCGGCGGTGCCGCTGCCGCGCAAGCCCACCCCCGAGCTGATCACCGTCCCGGGCCGGCTGCGCGGCACGATCAAGGCGGCCGAGCAGGTCCTGGAGCGCACCAAGGCGGACGCCGTGGTCGGATTCGGCGGCTACGTCGCCCTGCCCGGCTACCTGGCCGCCAAGCGGCTCGGTGTGCCCATCGTCATCCACGAGGCCAACGCCCGCCCGGGCCTGGCCAACAAGATCGGTTCGCGGTACGCCGCGCAGGTCGCCGTCTCCACGCCCGACAGCAAGCTGCGCGGCGCCCGTTACATCGGTATCCCGCTGCGCCGCGCCATCGCCACCCTGGACCGGGCGGCCGTGCGCCCCGAGGCCCGTGCGGCGTTCGGGCTCGACCCGAACCTGCCCACGCTGCTGGTCTCCGGCGGCTCCCAGGGCGCCCGCCGGCTCAACGAGGTGGTCCAGCAGGTCGCGCCCTGGATGCAGCAGGCGGGCATCCAGATCCTGCACGTGGTCGGCCCGAAGAACGAACTGCCCCAGGTGCAGCAGATGCCGGGAATGCCGCCCTACATCCCGGTAAGTTACCTTGACCGGATGGACCTCGCGTACGCCGCGGCCGACATGATGCTCTGCCGCGCCGGCGCGATGACCGTCGCCGAACTCTCCGCCGTCGGGCTCCCGGCCGCCTACGTCCCGCTGCCCATCGGCAACGGCGAACAGCGGCTGAACGCCCAGCCGGTGGTCAAGGCCGGCGGCGGACTGCTGGTCGACGACGCGGAACTCACCCCCGAGTGGGTGCAGCAGAACGTCCTGCCCGTGCTCGCCGATCCGCACCGGCTGTACCAGATGTCCCGCGCCGCCGGGGAGTTCGGCCGCCGGGACGCCGACGACCTGCTCGTCGGCATGGTGTACGAGGCCATCGCCTCGCACCGTTAGGACCGTATGCACGAAAGGGCTTGAGAGCGTGGCCGGACCGGCGACCGCGGAGCGCGGTGAACGTCAGCAGGAGTCGTCGTCCGGCCCGCCTCTGGTCCACCGGCTGAGACGGATGAGCCCTCGTACGATCGTCATCCTTTCGCTGGCCCTGATCTGCCTGGGGGCCGGCTCCCTGTGGGTGCTGTACGGCTCGCAGTGGACGCGCGTGGAGCACGTGTCCGTCTCCGGTACCACGGTTCTGACGCCCGCTCAGGTGCGCGCGACCGCCGGCGTACGGCTCGGAACGCAGCTGATTTCCGTCGACACCGATGCGGTCGAGACCCGGCTGCGTCGTGAATTGCCCCGAATTGACTCGGTTGACGTGGTGCGTTCGTGGCCGCACGGAATCGTGCTGAAAGTCGTCGAGCGCACTCCGGTCATGGTGGAGGAAAAGGGCGGAAAGTTCGTCGAAGTGGACGCGAAGGGTGTCCGGTTCGCCACGGTTTCACAGGCGCCGAAAGGCGTGCCCCTGCTGGAATTGTCGCTTTCCCGCTCAAGTGCGGCCGCCGCGAGCCTGCGGCGCTTCGGCGAGGCCCGGCTGGTGCGCGAGGCCGTCGTGGTCGCCGGGCGGATTCCCGCTGCGGTCGCCCGTCAGACCCGGGTCGTCAAGGTCCGTACCTACGACGACATCTCGCTGGAGTTGACCGGCGGCCGCACCGTCGCCTGGGGCAGTGGGGAGAACGGCCGGCTGAAGGCCCGCACCCTGACCGCGCTGATGAAAGCGGCCCCCGGCGCACGGCACTTCGACGTCCGGGTTCCCACTGCCCCGGCGTCATCGGGGAGTTGACGCACATCAGCGCAGGCCAACCCCCTGGTTGAGTGCCGCTATGGCTGATCACATAGGGTGAAAAGAAAAACGGGAGGTTCGGCGTGTTCGTTGAACGGGCGCCACTTGTCGACTTAGTGTCCTGTTCCGAAGACTTCAGGGAACAGACACACTGGTAACCCTAAACTTCAGGGTTAGGGTTCGGGTCGGCGTTCGGACCGTCCCATTCGGCATCAGTCGTCGGATCGCGGCAGGACCGCGAGGCGGCGACACGTAACTCGAGGCGAGAGGCCTTCGACGTGGCAGCACCGCAGAACTACCTCGCAGTCATCAAAGTCATCGGTGTCGGCGGCGGTGGTGTCAATGCCATCAACCGGATGATCGAGGTCGGTCTCAAGGGCGTCGAGTTCATCGCCATCAACACCGACGCGCAGGCGCTGTTGATGAGCGACGCCGACGTCAAGCTCGATGTCGGCCGCGAACTGACGCGCGGACTCGGCGCCGGGGCCAACCCGGCCGTCGGCCGCAAGGCCGCCGAGGACCACCGTGAGGAGATCGAGGAGGTCCTCAAGGGGGCCGACATGGTCTTCGTGACGGCCGGTGAGGGCGGCGGCACCGGTACCGGCGGCGCGCCCGTCGTGGCCAACATCGCTCGCTCGCTGGGTGCCCTCACCATCGGCGTGGTCACGCGCCCGTTCACCTTCGAGGGGCGGCGCCGGGCGAACCAGGCCGAGGACGGTATCGCCGAGCTCCGCGAAGAGGTCGACACCCTCATCGTCATCCCCAACGACCGCCTGCTGTCCATCTCGGACCGCCAGGTCAGTGTGCTCGACGCGTTCAAGTCCGCGGACCAGGTGCTGCTGTCCGGTGTGCAGGGCATCACCGACCTGATCACCACCCCCGGCCTGATCAACCTCGACTTCGCCGACGTCAAGTCGGTCATGTCCGAGGCCGGCTCGGCGCTCATGGGCATCGGCTCGGCCCGCGGTGACGACCGCGCGGTGGCCGCGGCCGAGATGGCGATCTCCTCCCCGCTCCTCGAGGCCTCCATCGACGGCGCCCGGGGCGTGCTCCTGTCCATCTCCGGCGGTTCGGACCTCGGTCTGTTCGAGATCAACGAGGCCGCCCAGCTGGTCAGCGAGGCGGCGCACCCCGAGGCCAACATCATCTTCGGCGCGGTCATCGACGACGCCCTCGGCGACGAGGTCCGGGTCACCGTGATCGCGGCCGGCTTCGACGGCGGCCAGCCTCCGGCCCGGCGGGACAACGTCCTCGGCTCGTCCTCCACGCCGCCCCCGGCCCGCCGCGAGGAGCCGGCCCCGGTGCGCCAGCCCGAGAGCCGCCCGACCTTCGGCTCGCTCGGCAGCGTGACGCCGAAGGAGGAGCCGGAGCCCGTGGCCCCCGAGCCGGTGCAGGACCTGCCGCCCGTGACCCCGCCCATCACGCCGTCGCCGCGCAGCTACTCCGACAGCGCGGCCGAGGAGCTGGACGTACCGGACTTCCTCAAGTGATAGGTCGGCACGACACCGTGAGCGGCGCGCACTTCGCCTTCACCGACCGGTGGGGCGGGGTGAGCGCCGTTCCGTTCGAAGAGCTCAATCTCGGCGGCGCGGTCGGCGACGACCCCGGCGCGGTACGCGCCAACCGCGAACTGGCCGCCAAGTCCCTCGGACTCGACCCGGACCGGGTCGTCTGGATGAACCAGGTGCACGGCAACGACGTCGCCGAGGTCGACGGGCCGTGGACCACGCGGCTCACCCCGCCGGTCGACGGCCTGGTGACCGCGACCCGCGGGCTCGCCCTCGCCGTGCTCACCGCCGACTGCGTTCCGGTGCTGCTCGCCGATCCGGTCGCCGGTGTGGTCGCCGCGGTCCACGCCGGGCGGCCCGGCATGGTCAAGGGGGTCGTCCCGGCCGCGGTCGACGCGATGGAATCGCTCGGCGCCCGGCCCGACCGCATCACCGCCCGCACCGGACCCGCCGTGTGCGGCCGGTGCTACGAGGTGCCGGAGTCGATGCGCGCCGAGGTGGCCGCCGTCGAGCCGGCGGCGCACTCCGAGACGAGTTGGGGTACACCGGCCGTCGACGTGAGCGCCGGCGTGCACGCGCAACTCGAGCGCCTCGGGGTGCACGACCGGGAGCAGTCGCCGGTGTGCACGCGGGAATCGAGTGATCACTTCTCGTACCGCCGCGACCGCACCACCGGTCGGCTCGCGGGCTATGTCTGGCTGGACTGATGGGGCATGACGGACCGTAGGAACGAACTCGCCGCGAACCTGGCGAAGGTGGAGCGGCGTATCGCCGCCGCGTGCGCGGCCGCGGGCCGGGCGCGGGAAGAGGTGACCCTCATCGTGGTCACCAAGACGTACCCGGCCTCGGATGTGCGGATCCTGTCGGAACTCGGTGTGCGCCACACCGCCGAGAACCGGGACCAGGAGGCGGCGCCCAAGGCCGCCGAGTGTGCGGATTTGCCCCTGACGTGGCATTTTGTTGGTCAACTTCAGACCAATAAAGTGCGATCCGTGGTCAGTTACGCCGATGTCGTACAGTCGATCGACCGCTCCCGGCTCGTCACCGCGCTCTCCAGGGAGGCCGTGCGGGCGGAGCGCGAGGTCGGCTGTCTCCTCCAGGTGGCGCTGGACGCGGGGGAGAGCGGTCGCGGGGAGCGGGGAGGCGTCGGGCCCGGCGGAATCGAAGAGTTGGCCGACCTCGTCGCCCGCTCCGAAGCGCTGCGGCTCGACGGGCTGATGACCGTCGCCCCGCTGACCGGGGAATACGCCGGCCGGCAACAGGCCGCGTTCGAGCGCCTCATGGATTTGTCGACCGACCTGCGCTCGGCTCATCCGGCTGCCACCATGGTCTCGGCAGGGATGAGTGGGGACCTCGAGCAGGCCGTGGCCGCCGGTGCGACACATGTGCGCGTCGGAAGCGCGGTACTCGGAGTCCGCCCCAGGCTCGGGTAACGTCGCCAAGAAGTCGGACCACAGCAGAAAATATGGTCAATATCGCCCAACGGGGCGCAACGACCTCGTGGATCGCGGGCACTTGGCGGTCGTCAGCGGATCCACCACAGAGCGGAGGACTCAGAGCATGGCCGGCGCGATGCGCAAGATGGCGGTCTACCTCGGCCTCGTGGAGGACGATGGGTACGACGGCCGGGGATTCGACCCCGATGACGACTTCGAACCCGAGCTGGACCCGGAACCCGAGCGGGACCGCCGACGGCACGACCCACCGCACCAGTCGCATGGGGCGCATCAGCCCCAAAGGGATGAACCGGTGCGAGTGGTGCAGCCTTCGGCGCCCCGCGAACCGGTGTCGCATTCCGCTTCGCTCCCGGCGGAATCCGGGCGCCCGGCGCGCATCGCGCCCGTGGCGTCCATCACACAAGACCGTGCAAGCCTGGAGAAGAACGCACCGGTGATCATGCCCAAGGTCGTGTCGGAACGAGAGCCGTACCGGATCACCACACTTCACCCCCGGACCTACAACGAGGCCCGTACCATCGGGGAACACTTCCGTGAGGGCACCCCGGTGATCATGAATCTGACTGAGATGGATGACACAGACGCGAAGCGACTTGTCGACTTTGCTGCCGGTTTGGTGTTTGGTCTTCACGGCAGTATCGAGCGGGTGACGCAGAAGGTGTTCCTGTTGTCGCCTGCTAACGTCGATGTCACGGCGGAGGACAAGGCCCGCATCGCAGAGGGCGGGTTCTTCAACCAGAGCTGAGACGCACCACCGTAGAACTGGCACGGAACAGGGGAGAGGGAAGCACCGATCATGCGTGTGGCCATGGAGGTTCTTTACATCGCGCTGATGGTGTTCCTCATCGTGCTGATCTTTCGGCTGGTCATGGACTATGTGTTCCAGTTCGCCCGCTCATGGCAACCCGGCAAGGCGATGGTGGTCGTTCTGGAGGCCACCTACACTGTCACCGATCCACCGCTGAAGCTTCTGCGGCGGTTCATCCCGCCGCTGCGTCTCGGGGGCGTGGCGCTCGACCTGTCCTTCTTCGTACTGATGATCATCGTCTACATCCTGATCTCCGTCGTGGGGAACCTCGCGAGGTGACTGTGGACGATACGGTCTTGCCGACTGCCGATGACTACGTTGAGGTGAAGAGATGCCGTTGACCCCCGAGGACGTGCGGAACAAGCAGTTCACGACCGTCCGCCTCCGAGAAGGCTATGACGAGGACGAGGTCGATGCCTTCCTCGACGAGGTCGAAGCCGAGCTGACCCGACTGCTCCGTGAGAACGAGGACCTGCGCGCCAAACTGGCCGCGGCCACGCGCGCTGCTGCCCAGAACCAGCAGAACATGCGCAAGCCTCCGGAGGACCAGCAACCACCGCATCCTCAGCAGCAGGGCATGCGAGGGCCGGGCGCTCCGGTGCCCGCCGGGATATCGGGCCCGCCGCAGCAGCAGATGGGCGGCCCCATGGGTGGCCCGCCCCAGCTGCCCAGCGGTGCTCCGCAGCTGCCCGCCGGCCCGGGCGGCCAGGGCCCCCAGGGCCCCGGCCCCGGCCAGATGGGTCCTGGACCGATGGGCCAAGGTCCGATGGGTCAGGGTCCGATGGGCCAGGGTCCGATGCAGGGTCAGATGCAGGGCCAGATGGGTCCCGGCCCGATGGGCGGCGGCCCCGGTCCGATGGGTCAGGGTCCCGGTCCGATGGGTCAGGGTCCCGGTCCCATGGGCGGCCCCGGTCCGATGGGTCAGGGTCCCGGTGGCGACAGCGCCGCGCGCGTCCTGTCGCTGGCCCAGCAGACCGCCGACCAGGCGATCGCCGAGGCCCGGTCCGAGGCCAACAAGATCGTCGGCGAGGCGCGTTCGCGTGCCGAGGGTCTGGAGCGTGACGCCCGTGCCAAGGCCGACGCCCTGGAGCGGGACGCGCAGGAGAAGCACCGCGTCGCGATGGGCTCCCTGGAGTCCGCCCGCGCCACGCTGGAGCGCAAGGTCGAGGACCTGCGCGGCTTCGAGCGCGAGTACCGCACGCGCCTGAAGTCGTACCTGGAGTCGCAGCTGCGTCAGCTGGAGACCCAGGCCGACGACTCCCTCGCCCCGCCGCGCACGCCTGCGGCCCCGTCCCTCCCGCCGTCCCCGGCGCCCTCCATGGCCCCGGCCGGCGCGAGCGCCCCGTCGTACGGCGGCGGCCAGCCGATGGGCGGTGCGCCCGGCCCGTCCGGTCCGTCCTACGGCGGTCAGCAGCAGATGGCCCCGGCGATGACCCAGCCGATGGCCCCGGTGCGTCCGCAGGGTCCGGCCCCGATGGGTCAGGCACCCTCGCCCATGCGGGGCTTCCTGATCGACGAGGACGACAACTGAGGGAACCCTGAAGGGTTCTGGTGACTAGGCGTCGGCAGCCTGAGAGAACGGCCCCGGAGGGACATCCCTCCGGGGCCGTTCTCGTATGCCGGGGCCGCGCGCCCGCTGTCCCGTCGACTGGTGCGGGGAGCCCGCCGGCTTGTGGCCGGGCGGGCTCCCCGCCGGGACGGGGGACGGGCGCCCTCGGGCGTCGTCCCCCGCTGGGTCATGCCTTGCGGAGGCGGAAGACCAGGGACAGGCCCTCGTCGGTGAAGGCGTCGCCGTAGGCGGTGTCCGCCTCGCCCTGGGCGAAGTCCGTCGCCAGGACCTCCTCGGCGATCAGCGACGCGTGCTCGCTCAGGGCGGCGATGGTCGCCGGGTCCGTCGCGGTCCAGCGCAGCGCGATCCGGTCGGCCACGTCGAGGCCGCTGTTCTTGCGGGCCTCCTGGATCAGCCGGATCGCGTCCCGGGCCAGGCCCGCACGGCGCAGTTCCTCCGTGATCTCCAGGTCCAGGGCGACCGTGGCGCCGGAGTCGGACGCCACCGACCAGCCCTCGCGCGGGGTCTCGGTGATGATGACCTCGTCCGGCGCGAGCGTCACCGTCTCGCCGTCGACCTCCACCGACGCCGTGCCCTCGCGCAGCGCCAGCGACAGCGCCGCCGCGTCCGCGCCCGCGATGGCCTTGGCGACGTCCTGCACCCGCTTGCCGAACCGCTTGCCCAGCGCACGGAAGTTGGCCTTGGCGGTGGTGTCCACCAGGGACCCGCCGACCTCGCTGAGCGACGCCAGGGAGGATACGTTCAGCTCTTCCGTGATCTGCGTGTGCAGCTCCCGGTCCAGGGACTCGAAGCCGGCCGCCGCGACCAGCGCCCGGGACAGCGGCTGGCGGGTCTTGACGCCCGACTCCGCGCGCGTGGCACGGCCCAGCTCCACCAGGCGGCGCACCAGCACCATCTGCTTCGACAGCTCCGGGTCGATCGCCGGCAGGTCCGCCTCCGGCCAGGTGGCCAGGTGCACCGACTCCGGGGCGCCCGGGGTCACCGGCACGACCAGGTCCTGCCAGACCCGCTCGGTGATGAACGGGGTGATCGGCGCCATCAGCCTGGTCACCGTTTCCAGCACCTCGTGCAGCGTGCGCAGCGCGGCCTTGTCGCCCTGCCAGAACCGGCGGCGCGAGCGGCGGACGTACCAGTTCGACAGGTCGTCGACGAACGCCGACAGCAGCTTGCCGGCGCGCTGGGTGTCGTATGCCTCCAGGGCCTGCGTGACCTGGTCGGTCAGCGCGTGCAGCTCACTGAGCAGCCAGCGGTCGAGCAGCGGGCGGTCGGCCGGGGCCGGGTCGGCCGCGGTGGGCGCCCAGGCGGACGTACGGGCGTACAGGGCCTGGAAGGCGACCGTGTTCCAGTAGGTCAGCAGCGTCTTGCGGACGACCTCCTGGATGGTGCCGTGGCCCACCCGGCGGGCCGCCCACGGCGAGCCGCCGGCCGCCATGAACCAGCGCACCGCGTCCGCGCCGTGCTGGTCCATGAGCGGGATCGGCTGGAGGATGTTGCCCAGGTGCTTGGACATCTTCCGGCCGTCCTCGGCGAGGATGTGACCGAGGCACACGACGTTCTCGTACGACGACTTGTCGAAGACCAGGGTGCCGACCGCCATCAGCGTGTAGAACCAGCCGCGGGTCTGGTCGATCGCCTCGGAGATGAACTGCGCCGGGTACCGGCTCTCGAACAGCTCCTTGTTCTTGTACGGGTAGCCCCACTGCGCGAACGGCATCGAACCCGAGTCGTACCAGGCGTCGATGACCTCGGGCACGCGCGTGGCCGTCTTCTCGCACTGCGGGCACGGGAAGGTGACCTCGTCGATGAACGGGCGGTGCGGGTCGAGCTGCGACTGGTCGGTGCCGGTCAGTCCGGTCAGCTCCGCGCGGGAGCCGACACAGGTGAGGTGGCCGTCCTCGCAGCGCCAGATGGGCAGCGGGGTGCCCCAGTAGCGGTTGCGGGACAGCGCCCAGTCGATGTTGTTGTTCAGCCAGTCGCCGTACCGGCCGTGCTTGACGCTCGACGGGAACCAGTTGGTCTTCTCGTTCTCCTCGAGCAGCCGGTCCTTGATCGCGGTGGTGCGGATGTACCAGGACGGCTGCGCGTAGTACAGCAGCGCGGTGTGGCAGCGCCAGCAGTGCGGGTAGCTGTGCTCGTACGGCACGTGCCTGAAGAGCAGGCCGCGGTCGCCGAGGTCCTCGGTGAGCTTCTCGTCCGCCTTCTTGAAGAAGACGCCGCCGACCAGCGGGACGTCCTCCTCGAACGTGCCGTCCGGGCGGACGGGGTTGACCACCGGCAGGCCGTAGGACCGGCAGACCTTCAGGTCGTCCTCACCGAAGGCGGGGGACTGGTGGACCAGACCCGTGCCGTCCTCGGTGGTGACGTACTCGGCGTTGACCACGTAGTGCGCCGGCTCCGTGAACTCCACGAGCTCGAAGGGGCGTTGGTACGTCCAGCGCTCCATCTCGGCGCCGGTGAAGGTCTCGCCCGTGGTCTCCCAGCCCTCGCCGAGCGCCTTGCCGACGAGCGGTTCGGCGACGACGAGCTTCTCCTCGCCGTTCGTCGCGACCACATACGTCACGTCGGGGTGCGCGGCGACCGCCGTGTTGGACACCAGCGTCCACGGGGTCGTCGTCCACACCAGGAGCGAGGCCTGGCCGGCGAGCGGACCGGAGGTGAGCGGGAAGCGGACGTAGACGGAGGGGTCGACGACCGTCTCGTAGCCCTGGGCCAGCTCGTGGTCCGACAGGCCCGTGCCGCAGCGCGGACACCAGGGGGCGACCCGGTGGTCCTGGACCAGCAGGCCCTTGTTGAAGATCTCCTTCAGCGACCACCAGACGGACTCGATGTACTCGGGCTCCATGGTGACGTACGCCTCGTCGAGGTCGACCCAGTAGCCCATGCGGGTCGTCAGCTCGGAGAACGCGTCCGTGTGGCGGAGCACGGACTCGCGGCACTTGTCGTTGAACTCGGCGATGCCGTACGCCTCGATGTCCTTCTTGCCGCTGAAGCCGAGCTCCTTCTCGACCGCCAGCTCCACCGGGAGGCCGTGGCAGTCCCAGCCGGCCTTGCGGGCCACGTGGTAGCCGCGCATGGTGCGGAAGCGGGGGAAGACGTCCTTGAAGACGCGTGCCTCGATGTGGTGGGCGCCCGGCATGCCGTTGGCGGTGGGCGGGCCTTCATAGAACACCCATTCGGGGCGCCCCTCGGACTGCTCCAGGCTCTTGGCGAAGATCTTCTGCTCGCGCCAGAAGTCGAGCACGGTGTGCTCGAGGGCGGGCAGGTCGACCTGCGCGGGCACCTGGCGGTACTGCGGCTGCGTATTCAACGAGCTTCCTCCGGCGGATGTGCTGCCTTCCGTCGGAGGGACGAGAGCCTTTGAGCTGTCCACGCCGTGTGCGGCGCGCTCCCGCGGTACCACCCTCCTTGGCTCCCCGGTGCGCCGTACGCTCCGACGAGCCCCCTCATTGGGGTCGCGATGCCGGTTCTACCGGCCCCTGGCTCCGTGCTGGGGCGTTCTTCCGGCGGCTCCGGGGTGATCTTCACGTCGCGCTCGCCCCCGGGCTCACACCGTCCCCGGGTCGCTCTGGGCTGCTTACGCCGCTACTCGTCCCCATCCACGCTTTTCGCTCCGCCCAGTGTACGGCGCCTCGGCGATCGGGGCCGACCCGATTTCCGCACCGGGGGTTGACCCGGATGGCGCGGCGGTGCCGTTCGGATCGTAGGACGTGCGGCTGGTCGGATTACGTGGCGGCGAGCTGGGCACAACGCATGCATGCCGGCCGCGCGATCCGCGCGAGGCGGGCGAATCGGGCGGCGTGCCCCGTTGCCGCGGGACTCGAGTCGATTTATCGTCCCAGCACGATTCGCGAGCAAGATCACAATATGTGAAGGGGCCGCGGCCATGGTGGCGAAGAAGACCGCCGAGCAGTCGGCGCCCGGCAGGTTCCGGGGCACCGTCCCCGATTCCGCCGGCGGCGCGGCCAGGAAGACCACCCGAGCGGCGGCCAGGGCCTCAGGCACGGCCGCGAAGGAGGCGGTGGCCATGAAGGACAGGGTCACGCCGAAGCAGACGGCCAAGGCCGGACCGGTGACGGGACGCGGGCGCAGGGGCCCGACGACCAGGGCGAACACGGCCAAGCCGGGCCGGTCCCGGCCGGCCGGGACCGGCCCGGCGGGGGAGGAACCGGCTGCCGCGAGGTCGGGCGAGGAGCGGAAGGCCACCGCGTCGGAGGCCGTGGGGGAGAGGCCGGAGGCCCTTCCGGAACCCGCAGAGGCGGCTCCCGCGAAGAGCGCGCGGAAGACGACGGCGAAGAGGGCGGCCGCGAAGAAGCCCGTGGCGGGCGAGGCCCCGCCGGAGGCGGCGTCGGAGAAGCGGCCCGCCGCCGGGGAGCCCGCCGCCAAGGGCGCCGCGGCGAAGAAGTCCCCGAGCAAGCGGGTCACGGCGAAGCAGTCCGCCGCCGATGCCCCGGACGTGGAGGAGAAGGCCGCCAAGGGCCTCGGGACGGCGGAGGCCGCCGGCAAGGGCGCCCGTGCCGGTCGGACGGCCGCGAAGAAGGCTTCCGCCGACCGGGCGGGTACCGGGGCGGGCGCCGAGGAGACGATTGCTGGGCGAGTCGGGGGCGCGCACCCCGGCGGCGGGAGTGCGGGTGCCCACGACGCTGCCGCCGAGAAGGCTGCAGCCCGGAAGAGGGCGGGTGGGAAGGGCGCTCGCGGGAGGGTGGTCGCCGCCGGCCGGGACGTGGCCGCCGGGGAGGTTGAAGCGCGGGAGCGGGGTGTCGGTGGCGGGTCGCGGGCCGATGAGCCCTCGGCGCGGGAGACGGCCGGGGCGGGGACGGGTGGTCGGAGCACCGTTGCTGCCGGGAGGAAAGCGGGTGGAAAGGGCTCTCACGGGAAGGGGGTCGCCGCCGGCCGGGACGTGGCCGCCGGGGAGGTGGACGCGCGGGAGCGGGGCGTTGGTGGCGGGGTGGGTGCCGGCGCGGGCTCGGCGGGGGCGGACGGACGGAGGAAGGCAGCCAGGAGGGCGACCGCGGGGACGGTCCCCGACCGGGGCGGCGGGGCGGATACGGCGGCGCAGGGGGATGGGGACGGTGCGGGTCGCGTGGCGGCTCCTGGTGTCTCCGGAGCGGGTGGGGGCAGGAAGAGGACGGCCAAGAAGGCGGGCGCGGCGCGGGCCGCGAAGCAGACGGGAGCCACGACGGTGGTTGCGAAGAAGACTCCTGGCACGGCCGCGGCGGCGAAGACCGCCGTGCCCAAGGCGCGCATCGCCGCGGCGGTGGAACCGGGCGACCTCCCGGTCCGCCCGGGCGAGGATCCCTGGACCCCGGAGGAGGTCTCGGAGGCCCGCGCGGAGCTGGAGTCCGAGATGGAGCGGCTGAGCACCGAGATCACCTCGTCCGAGGAGTCCCTCGCGGGCCTGATGCGGGACTCCGGCGACGGCGCGGGCGACGACGAGGCGGACACCGGCAGCAAGAACATCACGCGCGAGCACGAGATGGCGCTGGCCGCCAACGCGCGCGAGATGCTCACCCAGAGCGAGCGCGCCCTGCAACGGCTCGACGCGGGCACCTACGGCCTGTGCGAGAACTGCGGCGACCCCATCGGCAAGGCCCGCATGCAGGCCTTCCCGCGCGCCACCCTGTGCGTGGCGTGCAAGCAGAAGCAGGAACGCCGGTACTGAACCGGGTGCGAGGCGTGCCGTAGTCTCGTCCTCAGTCAGGTACCTAGGTCAAGGGACTCACGTGGCAGAGGCGGAGCGCATCATCGGTACGCCGGACACTCCGGACGCGGCGGGAGCGGGGCGGCAGCGCCCCGGAGGGAACGCCGGGCGGGGCGGCCCGTCCGGCGCCGAAGGGGCACAGGCCCCGGCCGGCGGCCCCGGCACCGACGGCACGACGTCGGGCGCGGACGGGACGAGCGGGTCGCCGGCCGGCGCGGACGGACGGGCAACCGCCGCCGAGCGGCCCCGCGGCCGGCGCCGGATCGCCGTGCTGTTCACGGTCGCGGCCATCGCCTACGCCCTCGATCTGGCCAGCAAGATGCTCGTGGTGGCCAAGCTGGAGCACCGCCCGCCGATCCAGCTCATCGGCGACTGGCTGCAACTGGAGGCGATCCGCAACGCGGGCGCCGCCTTCGGCTTCGGCGAGGCCTTCACCGTGATCTTCACGGTCATCGCGGCCGCCGTGATCGTGGTGATCGCCCGCCTCGCGCGCAAGCTCTACAGCCTGCCCTGGGCCATCGCGCTCGGCCTGCTGCTCGGCGGTGCGCTGGGCAACCTCACCGACCGGCTCTTCCGCGCGCCGGGCGTCTTCGAGGGCGCGGTCGTCGACTTCATCTCGCCCAAGCACTTCGCCGTGTTCAACCTCGCCGACTCGGCGATCGTGTGCGGCGGAATCCTGATCGTGCTGCTGTCCTTCCGCGGCCTGGACCCGGACGGGACCGTCCACAAGGACTGAGCCCGGGACGGGACCGCCGGACCGGTCCGGCATACTCGACGGGTGAGCACGCTTCCCGAGATCCGTACCCTGCCCGTGCCCGAAGGCCTGGAGGGCGAGCGCGTCGACGCCGCCATCTCCCGGATGTTCGGCTTCTCCCGTACGAAGGCGGCGGAGCTGGCCGCCGCGGGCAAGGTGCTGGTCGACGGCACGGTGGCCGGCAAGTCCGAGCGGGTGCGCGGCGGTGCCTGGCTGGAGGTCGAGATGCCGCAGGCAGCCGCGCCCGTGCAGGTGGTCGCCGAGCCGGTCGAGGGCATGGAGATCGTGCACGACGACGATGACGTGGTCGTGATCGTCAAGCCGGTCGGCGTCGCCGCGCACCCCAGCCCCGGCTGGTCCGGCCCGACCGTGATCGGAGGCCTCGCGGCGGCCGGCTACCGCATCTCCACCTCCGGCGCCGCCGAGCGCCAGGGCATCGTGCACCGCCTCGACGTCGGCACCTCGGGTCTGATGGTGGTCGCCAAGTCCGAGTACGCGTACACGTCGCTCAAGCGCCAGTTCAAGGAGCGCACGGTCGACAAGCGGTACCACACGCTGGTCCAGGGCCACCCCGACCCGACCAGCGGCACCATCGACGCGCCCATCGGCCGGCACCCGAACCACGACTACAAGTGGGCGGTCACCGCCGACGGCAAGCCCTCCGTCACGCACTACGACCTGATCGAGGCGTTCCGCGCCGCCTCCCTGCTCGACGTCAAGCTGGAGACCGGGCGCACCCACCAGATCCGCGTCCACATGGCCGCCCACCGCCACCCCTGCGTCGGCGACCTGACCTACGGGGCCGACCCCACCCTCGCCAAGCGGCTGAGGCTGACCCGCCAGTGGCTGCACGCGGTGCGGCTCGGCTTCGAGCACCCCGGCGACGGCCAGTGGGTGGAGTTCGCCAGCGATTACCCCGAGGACCTTCGGGAGGCCCTGGACCAGGTCCGCGAGGAGACGTACGCATGAGCCTGCCGTACGAGGTGCGAGTCGCCGAGGACCCCGCCGACCGCGAGGCCTGCTTCGCGGTGCGCAAGGAGGTCTTCGTCGTGGAGCAGGGCGTTCCGCAGGACATCGAGTACGACGAGTACGACGCCCTCGCGGTGCACGTGCTCGCGGTCCGCGAGGACGGCGTGCCGCTCGGCACCGGGCGGCTGCTGTACGGCGCGGAGGCCGCCGCGAAGACGGGCGGCGACCCGGCGGTCGGCTCCCTGGGGCGGCTCGCCGTCACCGGGGACGCGCGCGGGCTGGGTGTCGGCGCGGCCCTGGTGCGCGCCATCGAGGACGCGGCACGCGCGCGTGGCCTCTCGGCGGTGGACCTGCACGCGCAGAACCATGCGCTCGGCTTCTACGAGCGGCTGGGATACGAGGCGTACGGACCTGAGTTCCCCGACGCGGGCATCCCGCACCGGGCGATGCGGCGCGCCCTGTAGTCCACGGGCGCGAAGCGGCCGGTGAGCGGGGTGGCGTGGCAGGCTTGAAGCCTGTCGTGTGAACGTCCGACGTCCCGGAGCGCTGAGCGTGGATCAGTTGGCCCTGCTGTTCGTCGTGTTGCTGGGGGCCGTGATCAGCGTCCCGGTCGGCGACCGGTTCGGGCTGCCCGCGCCGGTCCTGATGACGCTGCTCGGGATCGTCCTCGCGCTGCTCGGCTTCGTGCCGAACGTCGACATCCCGCCCGCGCTGATCCTGCCCACCCTGCTGCCGCCGCTGCTCTACGCCGCCGTACGGCGTACCTCCTGGCGGCAGTTCACGGCGCACAAACGGCCGATCTTCCTGCT
>NZ_JBSFJL010000007.1:0-139505 GCF_053598035.1 Streptomyces sp. NPDC001204
ACGCCCGGTTACATTCCGAACCCGGAAGCTAAGCCTCACAGCGCCGATGGTACTGCAGGGGGGACCCTGTGGGAGAGTAGGACGCCGCCGAACAAATTTTAAGAAAGGGCCCACACCGAAAAGGTGTGGGCCCTTTTGTTTTGGTGCATTACCGTGGCCCCATGAGCAGCCCCAGCAGCACCGAACAGTACGTCGTCCGTGCCGTGCGCACCGAGGAGTGGCCCGCCGCGAAGGCGCTACGGCTGGTCGCGCTCCAGGACCCGGTGGCCCACCTCGCCTTTCTGGAGACGTACGACGACGCCGTGGCCAGGCCGGACTCGTTCTGGCAGGAGCGGACGGCGGGGGCCGCCGTGGGGTCGGACGAGGCCCGGCAGTTCGTCGTGGAGGGGCCGGACGGCGAGTGGGCCGGAACCGTGACCGTACTCGTGGAGGAGGCCGGCACGACGGACTGGGCCGGGTTCCCGGTCGAGCGGCGGCAGGGACATGTCGTCGGTGTCTACGTGCGGCCCGAGCACCGCGGGTGCGGGCTGACCGAGGTCCTGTTCGACGAGGCCGTGCAATGGGCCTGGGACACCGGCGTGGAGCGGGTGCGGCTGATCGTGCACGAGGACAACGGGCGGGCCCTGCGTTTCTATCGCAGGATCGGGTTTTTGCCGAGCGGGGTCACCGTGCCGCTGACGGCCGGTTCGGCGGAGTCCGAGCTGGAGTACGTCCTCGAACGCCCCTGAGGGCCCTGGTCATGCCGGGAGTTCGTCGTGCGGCCAGCGGGCGCGTGCCTGCTCGCGGGAGCGGAGCAGGGCCAGCGTGGGCAGCCCTTGGTCGGCTCCGTCGGCCAGCAGCCCCGGGAGCTGGGGCAGCGGGGCGACGGCGGCCACGTCGTCCAGGACGAGTGTGAGTGGTGGGTCGAGGCGACCGGAGGATGACCGTTCGGCCATGCGCCGGCCGCGCTCGACCACGCTTGAGGCGAGTGCCGTCAGGAGGGGCATCGCACCCGGGTTGGTCCGGGGATCCTCGAGGGATTCGCCGACCACATAAAGCGTGCCCCCTTCGTTCACGAAGGAATCCAAGGCGACGGCATCAGTTCGGTTTGGAGTGCAGGCCTCGCGGATGTTCACCGTGAACAGTGAGGCCAGCGCTCGACCGGTCAACTCCTGGGCAAGGTCCCGCCGTTCGGGGTGCGAGGTGAGTGAGGCCTCCAGCTCGCCGGCCGATCCGGCGGCGGCCTTGGGGTTCGTACGGAGGATTCGCACGGCCTCCTGGACCTGTGTGCCCTGCGCCCAGCGGTGGACGTGGCGGACGGCGCGGCCGTCTATGGCGGCGGCGTGCAGGAAGCTGCGCAGAAGGGTCTCCGCGGTGTCGCCGGTCGCCTGGTCGACCTTGGCGGTGGGGCGGACCGGGGCGAGCAGCGCGGCGGCCCTGGCGGCCGCCGTCGCCCTGTCCTCGCAGCCCGCCGTGGGGGACCAGTGGAGGCGGGCCGGGGTGTCGCAGAGGTGGACGGGGTCGTAGAGGAGGACCGGGCCCAGCTTGGCCCGGGAGTCCTTCGTGTCCTGCCACACGGCCGGGTTCGACGTGATGACGAGCGCTGGGCCTGCCGCGTCCCGGATCGCCTGCGCCGCGGCCGCCTGCCGGGCCTCTCGCGGCGCGATCAGGACCTTCTCCCGCCCGCCGGCCGGCCCGCCATGGCCGCCGGCGGCGAAGGGCACGAGGGGCTGTGCGAGGGGCGTCGCGGGTGCCGTCCGGTCCGCGGGCCGCGCTGCCTCGACCGGCTGCTGGACATCCACGGTCTGTGGGGCCTCCGCGGCCTGCTGGGCGGCCACGAGCGGCCGTCCGGGCTCCGGGGTCGTCCGCTGGGCGGGGACCTCCTGGGGAACCGGCGCAGGCACTACCTGCGGCTCCGGCGCCGCCGCCCGTTCCTGGGCCGCCTCTCTCTCCGCCCGTCTGCGCGCTCTCCCGGCTCTCCACCGGGCCACCGTGCCCAGCACGAACACGGTCAGCACGAACAGCACCATCAACTGGCCGATGAACAGGCCCCAGAACAGCCCGTATCCCGACAGCCGCTCCGGTGCGGTGTCCGGCCAGGCGCCGGGAATGTCGTGCGAGTCGGCGATGAGGTGGCGCATCGCCAGTGGCGTGCGGGCGAAGGCGACCCCGGAGGGCCAGGAGCCGTTGGCGAACAGGCCGGCGAGTCCGGTGGCCGTCCACACCAGCAGGGTCATGCCGAGCAGGAAGGCCAGGACGCCGACCAGCAGGCTGTCGGGAACGCCGCCCTGGCCGTCCCGCCGGCCCTGGCGGCCCTGTCCGTGGTCGCGGTCGTCCGGTCTCACGCGTGCGTCCCCTCTAGGCCACCGTCGACTCCGAGGAGCCGTCCAGGTCGGCGATGTGCTGTCCCATGAAGGCCGCCGCCCGCTCCTCGGCCTCCAACTCCGCGGCGCGCAGGGTGTCGTCGGAGTGGCGGTCGCTGGAGGACTCCGTCATGGCGCGGTCGGTGAACACCAGCGGCCGTTCGGTCTCGGTGACCAGGTGTTTGACCACCTGGACATTGCCGTTGACGTCCCACACCGCGATACCGGGCGTCAGGGTCGGGATGATCTCGACCGCCCACCTGGGCAGGCCGAGCACCCGTCCCGTCGCCCTCGCCTCGTCCGCCTTCTGGGCGTAGATCGTCCTGGTGGAGGCCATCTTCAGGATCGCCGCGGCCTCCTTGGCCGCCGCTCCGTCCACCACGTCGGACAGGTGGTGGACGACGGCCACGAACGACAGACCCAGCCGGCGGCCGAACTTCAGCAGCCGCTGGAACAGCTGGGCCACGAACGGGCTGTTGATGATGTGCCAGGCCTCCTCGACCAGGAAGATGCGCTTCTTGCGGTCGGGGCGGATCCAGGTGTGCTCCAGCCACACGCCGACGATCGCCATCAGGATCGGCATGGCGATGGAGTTGCGGTCGATGTGGGACAGGTCGAAGACGATCAGGGGCGCGTCCAGGTCGATGCCGACCGTGGTGGGGCCGTCGAACATGCCGCGCAGGTCGCCGTCGACCAGGCGGTCCAGGACCAGTGCCACGTCCAGGCCCCAGGCCCGTACGTCGTCTATGGCGACGTTCATCGCCTCGGCCGACTCCGGTTCGGGGTGCCGGAGTTGCTCGACGATGTCCGACAGCACCGGCTGGCGTTCCACGATCGTCTCGTTGACGTACGCGTGGGCGACCTTCAGCGCGAAGCCGGAACGCTCGTCCAGGCCGTGGCCCATCGCGACCTCGATGATGGTCCGCAGCAGCGCCAGCTGGCCCGTGGTCGTGATCGACGGGTCCAGGGGGTTGAGCCGGATGCCGTGGTCCAGGGCCGCCATCGGGTCCAGCCGGATCGGCGTTATCCCCAGCTCCTCCGCGATGAGGTTCCACTCGCCCACCCCGTCCTCGCCCTGGGCGTCCAGGACGACGACCTGGCGGTCGCGGAAGCGGAGCTGGCGCAGGACGTAGGTCTTCTCCAGCGCCGACTTGCCGTTGCCGGACTCGCCGAGCACCAGCCAGTGCGGCGCGGGGAGTTGCTGGCCGTACAGCTGGAAGGGGTCGTAGATGTAGCCCTTCCCGGAGTACACCTCGCGCCCGATGATGACGCCCGAGTCGCCCAGACCGGGCGCGGCGGTGGGCAGGTAGACGGCCTGGGCCTGGCCCGTGGACGTTCTCACCGGCAGCCGGGTCGTCTCCACCTTCCCGAACAGGAAGGATGTGAAGGCGTCCGTGAGTGCGGTCAGCGGGTCCCGCATCAGAGCATCAGCCCCTACCGTCGGATTCCGGTGGCGAACGGAAGCGTGTTCACGAAGGCGCGGTGGTGCTCGCGGTCGCACCACTCCAGTTTCAGGTAGGACTTTCCGGCCGAGGCTCTGATCGTCCGCTTGTCGCGGGCCAGGGACTCGGGGGAGCGGGAGGACACGGTGATGTAGCCGACCAGGTTGACGCCGGCCGCGCCGCTGGCGAGGTCCTCGCCGCGCTGGTCGAGGCGGCTGTGGGCGGCCACGTCGCGCGGGTCCACGGTGCGGTTCATCTTCGCGGCGCGGCTGGCCTCGGCGACGTCGTTGGTCTTCTCGGTCAGCATGCGCTCGATGGCGACCTCGGTGGGTTCGAGGTCCATCGTGACGGCGACGGTGCGGATGACGTCCGGGGTGTGGACGAGGAGGGGCGCGAGGAAGTTCACGCCGACCGGGGTCATCGGCCACTCCTTGACCCAGGCGGTGGCGTGGCACCAGGGTTCGCGGGTCGCCGACTCGCGGGTCTTGGCCTGGAGGTACGTCGGCTCCATGGCGTCCAGTTCGGCCGGCCAGGCGTTGCGCTTGGTCATCGCCTGGATGTGGTCGATGGGGTGGTCCGGGTCGTACATGGAGTGGATCAGCGAGGCCAGCCGTCCCTGACCGAGCGGCTGCCGTACGCGGATGTCGGCTTCCTGGAGCCGGGAGCAGATGTCGGTCAGCTCGCGGGCCATGACGACCGCGAGTCCGGCGTCCCGGTCCAGTCTGCGGCCCGCCTGGGGCCGGGCGGCCCGTGCCATGGCGTGGGCCTCGGCGGCGAGTTCGCGGGTGTAGTGCATGCAGGCGACGAGGTAGGCGCGGTGCTGCTCGCTGCTGGTGGACACCATGGACTGCAGTTGGTCGTAGGACCCCCGGAGCCACTGCGGCGCCCGCTCGTTCCCGCGTACGGTGACGTCCTTGGCGTGGGCGTCGGGGTCGGCGGGGAGGGTGCGGGCGAGCATCTGCAGGCGGGTGACGAAGCCGTCGCCGTTGGCCACGTGCTTGAGCAGGGTGCCGAAGCGGTCGACGAGGGCCTCCTGGTCCTCGGAGTCGCGCAGGCCGACGCCGGGGCCCTCGATCTCGATGGCGGCGGTGACCGTCTTGCGGTCGGCGTGCAGCAGTACGGCGATCTCGTCCGGTCCGAACGGCGCGGCGAGCCAGGTGATCCGGCCGATGCCGGGCGGCGGCCCGATCTCGACCTCGCGGCCGTCCAGGTCCGTTCCGGCCTCCATCACGCCCGAGCGGTAGACGGCGCCGCTCTTGACGGTGCGCTTGTAACTGCGGTTGATCTCGAACCACTTGTAGAACGTGCGGTGCCGGTACGGCACGTAGACCGCGGCCAGCGACAGCAGCGGGAAGCCGGTCAGCAGCACGATGCGCAGGGGCAGCACCGGGACCAGCAGGCCGCACATCATGCCGATGAACGCGCCCGCGATGATCAGGACGATCTCACCGGTCTCGCGGTTGCGGCCGACGATCGCGTTCGGCCGGGCGCGGCCGATCAGATATGTACGGCGGGGCGTGACCGTGTGGGACACATGGGAATCGGTCGTCAACGCCCTTCACCTCCCGTGCGGTTGGTACTGCTCTTGCGGGTGCTTCCGGCGTGGGGGGTGTTCACCGGGCTGGGTGCGCGGGGAGCGGGCGCGGCGGAGGGGACAGATCCGCCGCCGCCGTCCGGGACGCGCGCGCTGTGCGCGGCGACGCCGCCGGAGACCGGGTTGGCCGGGCGCGCGGACGACTGGCCGCCGCCACCGCCGTTGCTGTCGGCCCGGGTGCTGTGGGTCTTGATGCCCTGTGCGACCAGGCTGGCCGGGGAGCTGATGACCGCGGCGGCCTTGCCCTCGGCGCCCTGCATGATGCGGTTGTTGCGGCCGACTGCGATCTCGTCGCCGAAGCCCGGGACGAACCGGTAGATCATGGCGCTGGCGAAGATGGCCAGCAGGATGATCGCGAGGCCGGAGACGACCGCGGAGAAGGCGCCGGGTCCGTTGTCGCCCGAGGACAGCGCGCCGGCGAGCCCGAGCACGATCACGATGACCGGCTTCACCAGGATCACCGCGATCATGATTCCGGCCCAGCGGCGTACGTGCCCCCACAGGTTCTTGTCGACCAGCCCGGCGTAGACGACGGTGCCGAGCAGGGCGCCGACGTACAGCAGGGCGGCGCGGATGACGAGTTCCAGCCAGAGCACGCCGGCGGCGAGGATGGAGACCAGGGAGACGACTATCAGCATGATCGGTCCGCCGCCGATGTTCTCGCCCTTGGCGAGCGCGGCGGAGAACGTGCCGAAGAAGGTGCCGGCCTGGTCGCCGGTCGCCTTGGCGAGGACGTCGGAGACGCCGTCGGTGGCCGAGACGACCGTGTAGAGGATCAGCGGGGTGAAGGCCGAGGCCAGCACGGTCAGCCAAAGGAAGCCGACCGCCTCGGAGATGGCGGTGGACAGCGGCACGCCGCGCACGGCCCGCTTGGCCACGGCCAGCAGCCAGAGCAGCAGCGTGAGCACGGTCGACGCGGCGAACACGACGGCGTACTGCTGGAGGAACTTCTGGTTGGTGAAGTCGACGTTCGCGGTCTCCTGCACGGCCTTGCTGAGCTTGGTGACGGTCCAGGAGGCGGCGTCGGCACAGCCCTTGGCGAGGGAGGAGAGGGGGTCGAGGGTGGAGGTGGGGTCGGTGGTGAGGCCGTTGGACCGCTGTCCGCCGCTGCCCTTTTCGCAGTACTCCTTGGCAGGACCCCGGATCAGTCCGCACGGGTCCTTGCTGCCCGTCGGCGAGGGGCTCGGGTCGGGCGAGGGGTCGGCGGCGGCACGGGTGGCCAGCAGCACGGCAGCGGTCTGTACGGCGGCGACGGCGGCCGTCACCTTGAGCAAGCGGTGGTTAGCGCGCATACGTGAACCCTCCGTACTCCTCGACGGCCTTCGTCATGTCGTCGGCGGTGGAGGCCTTTTGGTCGCGGCCGACCGGCACGGGGCCGTCCTCCTGCTGGAAGTCGGTGATCTTCCAGTCGTTGTCGACCCACGTCAGCTGGTACGTGGTGGTGTACCAGCTCTCGGTGACGGGGTTGGTCGACGCCTCGCCGGACAGGCCGAAGAGCGAGGTGTACCAGACCGCTACGGTCGCCTCGCTCGAACTCACCGATGTGATCTTGGTACCTACCGGGACGACGCGGGAGATGAACGTCTGGCCGGCCGGTGCGGAGCCGTCCTTGTTGAGGCCGATGTTGCTGAGGAACTTCTCGCTCGAGTACGCGCTGTCCAGGTCCGACTGGCGACGGGTGGCGACCTCGGGGGCGTAGACGGCATTGACGATCCGGTGCCGCTGGTCGGCTCGGAACATGTCCGCCGAGCCGAGTGCCACCGAGTAATTCGCGGCAGCGCTCTGCGCCCCCTGTTCGTCGTGTGCGAACCCCGACGGGATTCCGTTCGTCTTCGTCTGCACCGGCTGTTTGCCGGTGGCCGCGGTCGCCGCCGCCTTCGGTTTGTCGGCGTTGCCGCCGGCGGCGGGGGAGCGGCCTCCCGAGCGGTTCGCGAAGGCGATCGCGGCGATGAGGAGGACGACCACGGCGACCACCGTGATCAGGCTGCGCGAGGACGAGCGGCCGCCGCGCCGCGCGCCGCCGTAGGGGTCGCCGGGCCGGTCCGGGAGCCGGGTGCGGGTCTGCCCGCCCGCGTACGGCCCGTCGTCGGCGCGCGCCGAATCGCCGTACCCGTGCCCGTCTGAGCGACTCATGCGCCTTCCGCCCCCTCGACCTCGTACCGGAATGCGTGGAAGTACGACGGTAGCCGTGCTGGTTCCCGCGTGGACGCGGTGTGGTGACTCGACATCAGGGAAACGCAACCTCGGCCGGTGGGCACGGTGGGTGGGTAGGGGCAGCGGGGGCACCGGGCGCGCCCGGAGGGTCCGGCCGGCGGTGCGCACGGAGCACCGTGCGCGGCATGCGCGGGTGTGCGCCGGTTACACGGCCATGCCGTACACGATGGTGAAGAGCGTGCCGAGTGAACCGATGATGAACACGCCCGTCAGACCGGCGATGATCAGGCCCTTGCCCTGTTCGGCACTGAACGTGTCGCGCAGGGCCGTGGCGCCGATGCGCTGCTTGGCGGCGCCCCAGACGGCGATGCCGAGGCAGAGCAGGATGGCCACGGCCATCACCACCTCGATCATCACCTTCGCCTCGTTGCCCAGGCTGCCGAAGGGGCCCCAGTTCGGAGCGATCCCGCCGATGATGGTGTTGATGTCTCCCTTGTCGGCCGCAAAGAGCATGTAAGTCACCGCCCCTGTTGGGTAGTTCCGCGTCCCCTGCCCTTGTGCAGAGGTCAGGCCCATTCTCGCCGACAATGACGCCGCCGTATGTCGACTTGGCGGCATTGCCTGGTGGGTTTCGTACGTATGGTCACTCTGTGTATCACGGCAGGTCACGCCGGGCAATGAAGTCCGAACGCAACCCGTGGTGTGGTTCCGTCGTTGACGTTTCTTCCGTGCCGGTACGGTTTCTGACGACCAGTCGGGTGAGCGGTCGTCCGTGGCCGATGGTCTCACGCTTTTCCGCGGCGGCACCGCGTTCGCGTGTCCGCCGGATCCGGCGTCGAGCGGGCCGTCGAACGGGCCGTCGAGCGGGCCGCGCCGGGAGGGGCAGGTCGGGAGGGGGTGTGAGGCCGGTCATACGATGAACGGGCGTTTCACAGGAGAATCTCAGGGAAGTCGGGGTCCGATTCTCACCCTCGTCCATCACAGTGGAGCCTGATGAAGCGCACCACAGGTATCAAGAGCACCGCTGATCGCGCACGGCCCGGGCATCGCCGGGCACGTGCGCGGGCGTTGTTCGCCGCTCTGGTGCTGCTGGCCGCGACCTCCGCTTCCGTCGCGGCCGCGCACGACGGCCCCGGCCGGCTCGGGGCGAGCGGGCCGCTCGGAGTGACCGCCGTCACGTCGAAGACCCCGCAGAGCGCCCGGGTCGGGGCGCTCTTCGGCGCGGACAAGGCCGGCGACCTCGCCGGCAACCACTTCTGCACGGCCTCGGTGGTGCACAGCCCCCACCGGAACCTCGTCGTCACCGCCGCCCACTGCCTGAGCGGGGACTCCGGCCTGGTGTTCGTGCCGGGGTACCGGGACGGCCGGGCGCCCTACGGCGTGTGGACGGTCGGGCGGCGCTTCCTGCCCGACGACTGGTCCGCGCACCAGGACGAGGACAGCGACATGGCCTTCGCCGTGCTCGCCCCGCAGGGCGGCAAGGGTGTCGAGGACGCCGTCGGTGCCAACCGCTTCGTCACCGGGGCGTCGACCGGGGCGACCACGGTCACCCTCACCGGCTACCCGGACTCCCGTGAGGCGCCCATCAGCTGCACCAACAGGCCGCAGGCGCACAGCGGCACCCAGCAGCGCATCGACTGCCCGGAGTTCACCGGCGGCACCAGCGGCAGCCCGTGGATCAACGAGCACCAGGAGGTCGTCGGCGTGCTCGGCGGCCACGAGGCGGGCGGTTCGACGGCGGACACCTCGTACAGCGTGGTCCTCGGGGCCGGCGCGGCGGAGCTCTACAAGCGCGCGACCGCCGATCCCTGATCCGCGGCGCGCTCCCGGCGGGGTCGCACGGCGGCCGGCCGCCGTGCCGCCCTGCGCCCGTGTGTGATCACCTCAAAAGCGCGGTGGGCACCTCTACACTGTCGACGGCGGACTCCCGTGCGACGAGGGGCGGTTGACGGTGCGTAAGGCATGGATCGTGGCGGCCGCCGCCGCCGCTTCCGGGCTCAGCTTCGTCACCTTGCTCGTCGTCGGTGTGTACGTCGTCGCGGGGAACATCTCGGGCGGGGCGGGCGGCGGGGCCGTGGGGCTCGCCAAGGGCGCCGTGCCGGCCGCGTACCAGTCCCTCGTGCAGAGGTGGGGCAACCTCTGCCCAGCGATCAACCCGGCTCTGCTGGCTGCCCAGTTGTACCAGGAGAGCGGGTTCAACCCGAACGCCAGGAGCCCCGCCGCGGCGCAGGGGATAGCGCAGTTCATCCCGAGCACCTGGGCCACGCACGGCATCGACGGCGACGGCGACGGGAAGGCGGACGTCTGGAACCCCGGCGACGCGATTCCGTCGGCCGCGTCCTACGACTGCGAACTCGCGTCGTACGTCAAGGACGTGCCGGGCGACTTGACCCACAACATGCTAGCCGCCTACAACGCCGGGGCCTACGCGGTGATCAAGTACGGCGGCGTGCCGCCGTACGCGGAGACCCGGAACTACGTGAAGACGATCACGACCCTGGAGAAGAGCTTCGCCGCCCCCGTCACCCGCGTCGATCCCTCCAAACAGGCCGCCGTGGCCATCTCCTTCGCGCAGAGCAAGCTCGGTACGCGCTATCTGTGGGGCGGGAACGGCACCGCTGAGCAGGGCGGACGGTTCGACTGCTCGGGGCTGACCAAGGCCGCCTACGAGAGCGTGGGGGTCACGCTGCCGCGGGTCGCCAACGACCAGTACAACGCCGGTCCCCATCCCAAGCGGGACGAACTGCTGCCGGGGGATCTGGTGTTCTTCTCCGACGATCCGACCAACTCGCGGGCCATCCGGCACGTCGGCATCTACGTCGGCGGCGGGTACATGATCGACGCGCCGAGACCGGGCGCCGTGATCCGCTTCGATCCCATCGACACACCCGACTACTTCGGGGCCACCAGGGTCACCGAGGATGGCGCGAAAGCGCTCCCCACCGCGGTGTGAACGGGCGCTGAACCAACTCCCTGAGCTGCGGCGACGAGTCTCTCTTCGATAACGTCTGCGTGATCATTCGGTGGAGTGCGGAACGCAGCCATCAGGGTCGTGCGTTGGTGTTGACGTAGCCAAGTGCGCGACCGGTGACGTGTGTGCCCTGCGCGCGCGGCGGAAGCGGATCTACGACCACGGGGGTGGGCAGGGGCGGCGCACGCCGGGTGCGCCCGCGACGACACGACGAAGGGGCCTCAGCAGGATGGCTGGACTCGCCGAATCCGGGTCGAACCCCGACGTCGACCTGCTCTACGACATCAACAGCCTGGCCAAGGACGCGCCGCGCTGGTTCGACCGGGTCATGGAGTACGTCGGTGAGTACGGGCTGCTGCTCGCCATGGTGCTGCTCGTGCTGTGGTGCTGGTGGTCCGTGCGGCGCCGGGGCGGCGAGGGGGCGGCGTCCGCCGTCGCCGCGCTGGTGTGGGCGCCGCTGGCGGCCGGTCTCGCGGTGCTCGTGAACGTGCCGATAAGGGGTTTCGTGCAGCGGCCCCGGCCCTTCCTGGACCATCAGGGCCTGGACGTCCTGGTGCAGGGGAAGACCGACTACTCCTTCGTGAGCGACCACGCGACCATCACCATGGCGATGGCGGTCGCGCTGTTCGTCGTCGACCGGCGCTTCGGCCTGGTGGGCATCGGGCTGGCGCTGTTCGAGGGGTTCTGCCGGGTGTACATGGGCGTGCACTACCCGACGGACGTGGTCGGCGGGTTCGCGCTGGGTACGGCAGTCGCGCTGCTGCTCTCCCCCCTGGCCATGGCTCTGCTCACGCCGCTGCTCAAGGCGGTCGAGAGGTCGGCGTGGGGCGGCCGGCTGGTGCGCGCGCGGGGTGCCGGTGCCGGTGCGGGCGACGCGGTGGTCTGCGACCGCCCCTCCGAGGAGCGGGCGTCGTCGGAGGAGCGGGACCTGGCGGCGTAGCCGGGCGCCCCGGGGCCCGTCGCGGCGCCCCGGCGGTACGGCCGTCCGCGGCCGGGCCTCACAGGCCCTGCGGGTACGAGAAGAAGTCCTGCGGGTCGTACTGGTGCTTCAGCTTGGTCAGACGGGCCGCCGCGTCGCCGTAGTAGGCCGTGCGCCAGTTCCTGAGGGTGGGGTCGCTGTAGTTCTGGTAGGCCGCGCCCGAGGCGTAGGGCCGCATGGCGTTGTGCGCCGACGTCAGCCAGGACTGGGCCGCCGAGCCGGTGGTGCCGGGGCGCCAGGAGGCGACGTACTGGGCCAGCATGCGGGAGCGGCGGTGGACGAAGGCCGTCGCCGTCGGGGAGACCCGGTTGACCGCCCCGCCGAGCGCGGTGAACGCGATGCTTCCCGCGCCGCCCCGCACCGAGCGCAGCCGGGCCAGCAGCGTTTGGATGCCGGCCGAGGACAGGGAGTGGTCGAAGAAGTCCGAGCGGGCCGCGTAGGTCTCGCGGCGGAGCTTGCCCTGCGGGGAGCGGCCGGGGGTCGTGCCCGGCAGGTGGCACTGGGCGTCCACCGGGAAGGACGAGCAGCCGGCGTAGGCCTCCATGGCCTGCTCGAAGGAGTGGCGCCTGAGCGACACGCTCGACGCCGGGGCGCCGACCGCCGAGGCCAGGCGGTCCACCGCGTTCTGCAACGCGCCGTAGGTGCCCAGGGAGAAGGCGGCCACGGACACGGTGGGCGTGCCGCCGGCCGGGCTCTCCAGGTGCAGGGACGACCAGATCTCGTCCGGCTGGCCGGGGCCCCAGTCCTGCCAGGCCTTCACGACCGCCGCCGCCTTCGCCCAGGGCCATTTCAGGTAGGCCGACACGGCCTGGGGCGCGGGGTGGGTCCTGAAGCCCAGTTCGGTGACGACGCCGAAGTTGCCGTTGCCCGCGCCGCGCAGCGCCCAGAACAGGTCCTTGTGCTGGGTGGCGTCGGCGGTCAGCTGCCTGCCGTCCGCGGTGATGAGGGTGGCCCGGGTCAGGCTGTCGCAGGTCAGGCCGTAGGCGCGGGCGACGACTCCGTGGCCGCCGCCGAGGACCAGGCCGGAGATGCCCACGGTCGGGCAGGAGCCGCCGGGGATCGTCACGCCCTTCGCGGTGAGCGCGCGGTAGATGTCGATGAGCTTGGCGCCGGCGCCGATCACCGCCGAGGAGCCGCTCGCCCGGACCTGGCTGAGCCTGGAGACGTCGATGATCAGCCGGCCGTCGCCGGAGGACCAGCCTCCGTAGGAGTGGCCGCCGTTGCGGACGGCGACGCGGACGTGGTGGGCGTGGGCGTAGGACAGGACCGTCCGGACGTCCTCGGCGTGGGCCACGTACGCGACCGCGGCGGGCTTGAGACTGTCGAAGCGGGTGTTGTAGAGCTGCTTGGCGGTCGTCCAGGAGGCGTCGCCGGGGCGGACCAGGGTGCCGTCCAGGGAGCGGGCGAGCGCTGCCCAGCCGGTCACGGCCGGGGGGCTGGTGGTTCTCGGCGCCGTACTCGCGGCGGGGGTGCCGGAGACCGCCGACATCCCCGTGGCGGTCGTCCGGGCCGTCACCCCGCCCCTGCCGCTGCACGCGCTCGTCGCGATCGCGGCGACCGCTGCCGCGCCGCCCCCCAGGAAAGTCCGTCGTTCCATGCCCGCACCTCCTGTCGTTCCTGCGGAACGAGACGACGAGGTGGCCCGGAGGGTTCCGGGGAACCACGCCGCAGGATTGCCACAGTACGGCGGTCGGAGCGTCACCGACACGCGAGCGCGGGCCGCATCGGTCGCGCGGGCCGCCGGCGCGGTGCAGTCTGCGTGGAGGGGAACTCGGCGGACTCCCCGGTGTCCGGCGCGCCCCCGTGTCCGTGGCGACCGGCCTTCCGGCCATGTCTCCTCCGTGGCCTCGACGTAAGCATTCCGTGACCTCACCGCACTGTCGGCAGGGGTTCACCCCGCGTTCACTTCCGGCAATCGGCGGCTTCACCTGTTCTGCCTAATTTCGGCCTTACCCGGTGCTGATGCGCAGGTCGGTGCATCGGTGTCGCTCACACCCTCGCACGCCGCCGGACAGGACGGCGGCTCTTGGAAGGAACTCAAGTGAAGCTTCAGCGCAAGACCCGGCGGGCACTCGCTCTCGGCGCACTCGCCGTCTCCGGCGCCCTGGCCCTCACGGCGTGCGGCTCCGACGACACCGGTGGCAAGAACAACGCCGGCAGCGACAGCAGCACCGCGGCCACCAACAGCTCCATCAAGTGCGACGACGCCAAGGGCCAGCTGCTCGCCGACGGCTCCTCGGCGCAGAAGAACGCGATCGACGCCTGGGTGAAGCAGTTCAGCCAGGCCTGTGGTGTGCAGATCAACTACAAGGGCGGCGGCTCCGGCGCCGGTGTCACGGCGTTCACCCAGGGCCAGGTGGCCTTCGCGGGTTCCGACTCGGCGCTCAAGCCCGAAGAGGTCACCGCCTCCCAGAAGGTCTGCACCGATGGCGGTCAGGGCATCGACCTGCCGATGGTCGGCGGCCCGATCGCGCTCGGCTACAACGTCCCGGGCGTGGACAACCTGGTCCTCGACGCTCCCACCCTGGCGAAGATCTTCGACAGCAAGATCAAGAACTGGGACGACGCGGCGATCAAGAAGCTGAACCCCGACGCCAAGCTGCCCAACCTCAAGATCCAGGCGTTCCACCGCTCGGACGAGTCCGGCACCACGGACAACTTCACCAAGTACCTGAAGGCCGCCACCCCCGAGAACTGGAAGTACGAGGGCGGCAAGGCCTGGCAGGCCAAGGGCGGCCAGGCGGCTCCGCAGTCCTCCGGTGTGGCCCAGCAGGTGAAGCAGACCGAAGGCGCCATCGGCTACTTCGAGCTGTCGTACGCCAAGGACATGTCCACGGTCGACATCAACACGGGCGCCGCGGCTCCGGTCAAGGCCACCGTCGAGAACGCCACCAAGGCCATCGCGGACGCCAAGGTCGTCGGCACCGGCAGCGACCTGGCGCTGCAGCTGAACTACAAGACCAAGGCCGAGGGTGCCTACCCGATGGTCCTGGTCACGTACGAGATCGTCTGCGACAAGGGCAACAAGGCCGACACCCTGCCGGCCACCAAGGCGTTCCTGCGCTACATCGCCAGCGAGGAGGGCCAGAACATCCTCACCGAGAACGACTACGCGCCGATCCCTGACGCGATCATCAGCAAGGTCCGCACCACCATCGACGGCCTGAGCTGATCCGAGTGCGGCCCGGTCCCCCAGCGGGGTCCGGGCCGCACCGTCCGGTGCACCGCCGCCAGGAGACGTACGCCCGCGTACGTCTCCGCAGACCGGAGATCCCGATGGACATATCAACGCATACGACAGGCGCCGACGCGCCTTCCCCACAGCCCGCCGAGGCCGAGCAGAAGCGTGCCGCCCGCGGCGCCAGCCGCCCCGGAGACCGGATCTTCCTCGGTCTCACCCGTGGGTCGGGCATCCTGCTGCTGGTCATCATGGCCGCGATCGCGGTCTTCCTCACCTACCGTGCCTCCCTGGCGATCAGCAAGGACCACGGCAACTTCCTGACCACCTTCGAGTGGAACACCAGCCTTCAGCCGCCGGTCTTCGGCATCGCCGTGCTGGCCTTCGGCACGGTGGTCTCCTCGATCATCGCCATGGTCATCGCGGTCCCCGTCGCGGTTGCCATCGCGCTCTTCCTCACGCACTACGCCCCCCGCCGGCTGAGCGGTCCCATCGCCTACGTGGTCGACCTGCTCGCCGCCGTGCCGTCCATCGTGTACGGCCTGTGGGGCGCGCTGATGCTGGTCCCGCACCTGGACGGACTGTTCGGCTGGCTGAACGACTACCTCGGCTGGACCGGCGTCTTCTCCTGGGAGGGCGGTGCCCCCCGCTCGATGCTCACCGTCGGCATCCTGCTGGCGATCATGATCCTGCCGATCATCACCAACGTCAGCCGTGAGGTCTTCCGTCAGGTCCCGCGGATGCACGAGGAGGCGGCCCTGGCCCTCGGCGCCACGCGCTGGGAGGTCATCCGCATGTCGGTGCTGCCCTTCGGGCGGTCCGGCGTGATCTCCGCCTCGATGCTCGGCCTCGGCCGTGCGCTCGGCGAGACGATGGCCGTCGCCACCGTGCTCTCCCCGGACTTCCTCATCCACGGCAGCCTGCTCGACCCGGGCGGCGGCACCTTCGCCCAGAACATCGCCAGCAAGTTCAGCGAGGCGACGGAGTACGGCCGTGACGCGCTGATCGCCTCCGGTCTGGTCCTGTTCGTCATCACTCTGCTGGTCAACGGCGCGGCCCGTCTGATCATCGCCCGCCGCAAGGACTACTCGGGGGCCAACGCATGAGCCACGCAGCCATCGCCGACAAGCGCTCCAGCAGTCTGCGCGGCGCCAGCCTGCCCAAGTGGTCCCCGTGGGCCATCGCCCTCGGCTCGCTCGTCGTCGCGGTCCTCATCGGTCTGGTGGGCGGCCTCCACAGCCGCGTCCAGTGGGGGCTGATCGCCGCCATCCTCTTCGTCCTCGGTACGTACGGCATCGCCGCCCGCGTCGAGGGCCGCCGCCAGGCCAAGGACCGGGTCGCGACCAGCCTCGTCTGGGTCGCCTTCCTGATCGCCCTGGTGCCGCTGGTCTCCCTGGTCTGGACGACCGTCCAGCGCGGTGTGAAGGTCCTGGACGGCTACTTCCTGACCCACTCGATGGGCCTGGTCGCCGACACCGAGCCGGGCGGCGGCATCTACCACGCCATCATCGGCAGCCTCGAACAGGTCGGCCTCGCCACCCTGATCGGCGCGCCGGTCGGTGTGCTCACCGCGATCTACCTGGTGGAGTACGGGAGCGGCAGGCTCGCCAAGGCCATCACCTTCTTCGTCGACGTGATGACCGGCATCCCGTCGATCGTCGCGGGCCTGTTCATCCTCAGCCTGATGCTGATCTTCAAGATGCAGCCGTTCGGCTTCGCCGGTTCGCTGGCCCTGGCCATCCTGATGATGCCCGTCGTGGTCCGCTCCACGGAGGAGATGCTCAAGCTCGTACCGAACGAGCTGCGTGAGGCGTCCCTCGCCCTGGGCGTGCCGAAGTGGCGCACCATCCTGCGGGTGGTCCTGCCGACCTCCATCGGCGGCATCACGACCGGCATCGTGCTGGCCATCGCCCGTATCGCCGGTGAGACCGCCCCCGTGCTGCTGCTGGTCTTCGGCAACCCCTTCATCAACACGAACCCCTTCGAGGGGGCGCAGTCCTCGCTGCCGCTGTACATCTACCAGCAGTACGCGAACAGCGCGGGCTCGGGCGCGGCGTACGACCGTGCGTGGGCGGCCTCGCTCACCCTCATCGCCTTCGTGATGATCCTCAACCTCGTGGCCCGCGGCATCGCCCGCTGGAAGGCCCCCCGTTAACGATCTGCGGCTGCTGCCGCGCGGGGCCTGTCAGCGACCCCCGGACTTTTGGAAGTGAAGTAGTCATGGCCAAGCGAATCGATGTCAGCGGGCTCACCGCCTACTACGGCGCCCACAAGGCGATCGAGGACATCTCGATGACGATCGAGCCGCGCTCGGTGACGGCGTTCATCGGCCCCTCCGGCTGCGGCAAGTCGACGTTCCTGCGCACCCTCAACCGTATGCACGAGGTCACCCCGGGCGGCCGGGTCGAGGGCAAGGTGCTCCTGGACGAGGAGGACCTGTACGGCGCCGGGGTCGACCCGGTGGCCGTGCGCCGCGAGGTGGGCATGGTCTTCCAGCGCCCGAACCCCTTCCCCACCATGTCGATCTTCGACAACGTGGCGGCGGGACTGCGGCTGAACGGCAACTACCGCAAGAGCGAGCTGAGCGACATCGTCGAGAAGTCGCTCAAGGGCGCCAACCTCTGGAACGAGGTCAAGGACCGCCTGAACAAGCCCGGCTCGGGCCTCTCCGGCGGTCAGCAGCAGCGTCTGTGCATCGCCCGCGCCATCGCGGTCGAGCCGAAGGTGCTGCTCATGGACGAGCCCTGCTCCGCCCTCGACCCGATCTCCACGCTCGCCATCGAGGACCTGATCGGCGAGCTGAAGGAACGCTTCACGATCGTCATCGTGACGCACAACATGCAGCAGGCGGCGCGCGTCTCGGACCGCACGGCGTTCTTCAACCTGGCGGCCGTGGGCAAGCCGGGCCGGCTGATCGAGATCGACGAGACCGAGCGGATCTTCTCCAACCCGTCCGTGCAGGCGACCGAGGACTACATCTCCGGCCGCTTCGGCTAGACCGCCGGTCCTCCCCGGATCCCTCGCGGTGCTGCATGGCGGTGCCACCGCGAGGACGCAGAAGGGCCCGCCCCCGGCTCCCGGGGGCGGGCCCGCGCGATTTCACCGGCCGGGGTGCGCGCCCGGCCGCTCACTCGGCGACTTCGGTGCGCTCCCACCACTGGTAGACGGTGACGTGTCCTTCCTTGCTGTCCTCGTGGCGCGAGGTGACCTTGTAGTGCTCGTATCCCCCGAGGTGCGGGATCTTCAGTTCCTGTCCGGGAGGGACCACCGGCACCACGGTGCCCGCGAGGTCCTCCGGCCCGCCTTCGAGGAGTGCCTTGCTCGTCATGGTTCCAGTGTCACCACACCGGGCCCGGCTGCTACAGGAACGCCAGTCTGATCAGCCAGAAGGCGCAGGCCGCCACGATCGCCGCGGCCGGCATGGTGATGAACCAGCCCAGGACGATGTTCTTCGCCACGCCCCAGCGGACGGCGTTGACCCGCTTCGTCGCGCCCACACCCATGATCGCCGAGGTGATGACGTGGGTCGTGGAGATCGGCGCCTTGAAGAGGTACGCCGTGGCGAACATGATCGACGCGCCGGTCGTCTCGGCGGCGAAGCCCTGCGGCGGGTCCAGTTCGATGATCTTGCGGCCCAGGGTGCGCATGATGCGCCAGCCGCCCGCGTAGGTGCCCAGCGACAGCATGAGCGCGGAGACCAGCTTCACCCACACCGGGATCGGGTCGCCGTACGTCTCGACGCCGCCGATGACCAGCGCCATCACCACGACACCCATGGTCTTCTGGGCGTCCTGCAGACCGTGCCCGAGGGCCATGCCGGCCGCGGACACCGTCTGCGCTATGCGGAAGCCGCGCTTGGCCTTGTGCGGGTTGGTGCGGCGGAAGATCCACATGATCGCCGTCATGACCAGGTAGCCGACGATCAGGCCGATCACCGGCGACAGGAACATCGGAGTGACGATCTTGTCGAGCACCCCGGACCAGTACACCGTCGTACCGCCCGCGAGGGCCGCGCCCACCATGCCGCCGAACAGGGCGTGCGAGGAGGACGAAGGAAGGCCGAAGTACCAGGTGACCAGGTTCCAGACGATGGCCCCGAGCAGGGCCGAGAAGAGGATGCCCATCCCCTTGCCGCCCGTGGGTGTCTGGATCAGACCCTCACTGACGGTCTTGGCGACCCCGCTGCCGAGGAAGGCGCCGGCGAGGTTCATCACCGCGGCCATCGCCAGCGCGGCGCGCGGGGTGAGCGCCCGGGTCGACACGGAGGTCGCGATGGCGTTGGCGGAGTCGTGGAAGCCGTTGGTGTAGGCGAAGCCGAGTGCGACCAGAATGGTCAGGATCAGAGCGAAGGTGTCCATGGACGCCTCAGGACTCCTTGACCGCGATGGTCTCCACCGTGTTCGCCACGTGCTCGAAGGCGTCCGCGGCTTCCTCCAGCACGTCCACGATCTGCTTGAGCTTCAGCACCTCGATCGCGTCGTACTTGCCGTTGAACAGGTGGGCGAGCAGCTTGCGGTGGATCTGGTCCGCCTGGTTCTCCAGGCGGTTCACCTCGATCCAGTACTCGGTGAGGTTGTCCATGGTCCGCAGATGCGGCATGGCCTCGGCCGTCAGCTCCGCCGCCCGGGCCAGAACCTCGATCTGCTGCTCGACGCCCTTGGGCAGTTCCTCGACGTTGTAGAGGACGACCAGGTCGACGGCCTCCTCCATGAAGTCCATGATGTCGTCGAGGGACGACGCGAGGGAGTAGATGTCCTCGCGGTCGAAGGGCGTGATGAACGAGGAGTTCAGCTGGTGGAAGATCGCATGCGTGGCGTCGTCACCTGCGTGTTCCGCGGCCCGCATACGCTCTGCGATCTCGGCCCGGGCGGAAGCGTCCGCCCCGAGCAGTTCCATCAGGAGTTTCGAGCCCGTGACGATGTTGTCCGCGGACGCGGCGAACATGTCGTAGAAGCTCGTCTCCCTGGGGGTCAGACGAAAGCGCACGTGGGGTCCTCGGGGTGCTTCGGTTCGGGTCAGGGTGATGTTAAGCGCATCATCCGGCCACGGCTAAGGGGCCGTCCCCCAGTGTCGCCCATGAGCCCCCGTGCTCGGTACGGGGGCATGCCAAGGCTGCTGCCGCCCGGCAGAATTCGTTACGATATACCCGCCAGGGGTATGTCTCCTCGGTGTGTACCGAGAATTCCGAGAGCGAGGACGCGATGACGACCACCGAGGCCGGCGCGACGGCGACCTCCGAGAACGTGAGCGGAATCACCGGACACGAGCCCGTCACGCACGGTTACCACAAGCAGAAGGACGAGCACCTCAAGCGGCTCCGCCGGATCGAGGGCCAGATCCGCGGGCTCCAGCGGATGGTCGACGAGGACGTCTACTGCATCGACATACTCACCCAGGTGTCCGCCTCCACGAAGGCTCTCCAGTCCTTCGCCCTGCAACTGCTGGAGGAGCACCTGCGGCACTGCGTCGCCGACGCGGCCCTCAAGGGCGGGTCGGAGATCGACGCGAAGGTGGAGGAGGCCACGAAGGCGATCGGGCGGCTGCTGCGCACCTGAGGCTCACCGGTCCGGGCGGCTGCCGGGGTACGTGGGGCTCACCTGCCGGGAGGCTTCCGGCGGGCCCCCGGCGTTCTCCGGCCCGTGCAGGCCTCGCGCTCCTCGGCCACCCGCAGCACCTCGTCGATGCTCTCCAGGCTGAGCCGCTCCTCGGCGGCCGAGGCCGCGATGATCAGCTCGCCGCACAGCTCTATCTCGGCGAGGGCCACGTGGTCCTGGACTGCCGTACCGCCGAGCGGAGCCACGCGCGTCACCTCTTCCCTGCCGTCTGCCGCTGCCGACTTCCTAGGGTAGGGAGCGGCCCGCGCGCGGCGCATGGCACCAAAGGGCTAGTTCGCCGGTCATTTCTCGGCCCGTTCGGGTCCGTCCCGGCTCACTCCTCGGCGATCCGCCCGGTGTAGATGTCCTGCGGCCGCGGCAGCGTCACGGTCACCGGCGTCCCGAAGGCGTACAGCAGCGTCGTGGAGAAGACGGCGACGGTGCGCCCCAGCTGCCCGTTGACGAAGGCGAAGCTCTGCCGGAGCTTGCGGATGCGGCCGTGGTCGTCGAGATAGACGTCGAACGGGACCGAGGTCGTGGCGAACCCTTTCGCCGCCGCGTTCAGTGCCTCCTCGTCGGCCGCCGTGGCGCTCTTCGCCGCCAGGGCGAGATCGGCGGTGCCCCGGTAGTGCCGGACCGGTACCCCAGCGACCTCGGTCCTCTCCACGTACGTGGCCGTGCGCGTGCCGCGCAGCACCTCGGCGGCGGCGAACGGGTCGGTGGCGCCGCCGGTGACCAGGTTGCCGTCGACGAGGGTGGCCGTGTCCACCCGCACCCACTTGTCGGCCGGCACGCCCGCTCCCCGGTTCTTCATGAACAGGGCGCCCGGTGCGAGGAGTTCGGTGATCGGCACGTGCTCGGCGGCCCCGGCCGGGTCCTGCGGCAGCACCAGCGTCAGCCGCCCGCGCTGCCCGCGGAAGTCGTAGCCGCCCTCGCCGCGGATCGTCACACGGGTCCCGCCGGTGGCCATCTCCATCGACGTACGGGTCTGCGCGCTGCCCGCCTCCAGCAGCACGTCCGGCGCCTGGCGCAGGGTCTGCACCGGATCGGTCGCGGCGCGCGCGTCCTCGGCGGCCGCGCCGCCGCCGGAGCATCCGGTGGCGCACGCGCCGGCCAGGACGGCTGCCGCGAGCACCGCGCCGCCCGTCCCGGCCCGCGCGCCCGGCCTCACCCGAGCACGAGCAGGAGGGACACCCAGCCGCCGCCGCACCGCCATCGCCCTGCCTACCCCCAGCTGTTACGTCCGTCACGGGCCCCTGTCGTCCGGTCAACGACGAGTGGGTGGCCCCCGTCACGCACGCACCCGATCCACAGGGGCCGGTAACGTCCCGTTCACCTGGCGTGGGTACGTTTGTCGACGTGGTGCAGCATGAGGGCCTGAGCCCCGCCCAGGAGGACCGTAGGAGCAGGGACGCCGTGGGACACCGTGCGACGACCGTCGAACAGGGCCGTTTCTGCCTGGCCCGCTGCAGCTGCGGCTGGCGCGGGCCGGCCCGCCGGGCCCGCAGCCTGGCCCGCACGGACGCGCTGGGGCACGAGGGCGGCGCCTGACCGCACCGGCACGCTCAGCCCTGGCGCAGGGCCGCCGCCAGTTCGTCCGCCAGCTCGCGGTCGCGGAACTGGGTCAGCCGGTTCCGGGCTTCGGCCGGGGACAGCCACAGGACGCGGTCCACCTCCTTGTTCGGGGTGAAGCGTCCCGCGACGGCCTCGGCGGCCCAGTAGCGGACCTGTTTGGGCCGGCCGCCCGCCATGTACGTCACGGTGCTCAGCTCGACGCCGGCGACGGCGACGAAGCCCGTCTCCTCCGCCACCTCGCGCAGCGCGCCCGCCAGCGGGTCCTCACCGCGCTTGAGCTTGCCCTTGGGGTGGGACCAGTCGTCGTACTTCGGCCGGTGGACCAGGCACAGCCGGAGCGTGCCGTCCAGCGGCGAGCGGCGCCACAGCACGCAGCCGGCCGCCAGGACGGGCGTGTCGTTCGGGTCGGGTTCGGTCACCGGTGTTCACCCGTCCTGTCAGCCGGCGCCGACGGCCTGCTTCTGCCACGACTGCTGGAAGGCGAACCTGGCCGCCTCCACCTCGTGCCGCTGGTCCGCGTGCAGCACGCCGAGCGCGTACGCCGTCGCCGGGGCGATGCGCGGGGTGCGGGCCGCCGAGGCCGCGGCGGCCGCCGCCTCCGAGGCGTCGCGGTGCCGGTCGAGGGCCTGGCCGGCCGCCAGCAGACGCACGATCACGGGCGAGTCGGCTCCGTCGAGGACCTCGCGGGCGTACCGGTGCAGGCGCAGCAGCAGGCGGACCTGGTGCCAGGGGGCGTCCTGCGGGTGCGGGGACGGGTCCGGGGACAGGCCGTGGACCAGGGCCTCCGCGTTGTACGGGTTGCCGGCGGTGACGAGCGGGAGGGCGGCGACGGCGTCCGTCAGGCGCTCCCGGGCGGCGGCGGCCAGCGGGCTCAGGTCCGCGGTGGCGGCGGCTGGGGTGAGGGGGACGTCACTGGCGAGTACGGCCACCTTGTCCGCGACGGCGTGGAAGCGCGCGGAGCCCAGTGCCTGGAGGGCGGTCGAGTGCGCCCGGGTCCGGGCCAGGGTGAGCTGGCGTTCCAGCAGGGCGCCCGCTTTGGCCGCGCCCACGGTGAGGTTGCCCCGGTCCACGCCGCGGCCGCCCGGGACCTCCTCGGTGGGCTGGGCCGGCAGGACCGCTGTTCCGGAGAGCCGGTGCAGGGCCAGCAGCAGCCGTTCCAGGCAGGACTGGCAGGCGTGTTCCCGGGCCAGGGTGCCGGACAGCCACGCCAGTTCCGGGCACAGCTCCGCCGACCAGGCCTCCTCGAGCAGGGGGCGGAACGTGTGCACGCTGCCGCTGATGCGGCGGGCCGAGCGGCGTAGGGCGCGCGCGGCGTCGGCGGACTCCACCGTGCCGTGCCCCGAGCCGCCGGTCTCGCGGTGCAGGCGCAGCGCGCGGAGGAACTCCGTGGCCTGGGCCCGCAGATAGCACGCGAGAGCGTCGGCGGTGGGGGCACCGCCCTGCTCCAGCGCGGTCGGCGACTCGGGGGAACTCCCGGCCGTGGAGTCCGTCGGGTCAAGGTGTTGCTGTGCCACGCCGGCGCCTCCGGGCGTCTATGAGCATCTCCTGGATGTTGCGCAGGGGTTGGCCGTCCGAGTCGGTCGCGTGCCGGGTCCACTCGCCGTCCGGGCCGAGGTGCCAGGAGGAGGTGGTGTCGGACATGCCGGTCTCCAGCAGCCGGTTGAGGGCCGCCCGGTGGGCCGGGTCGGTGACCCGGACCAGGGCCTCGATACGGCGGTCGAGGTTGCGGTGCATCATGTCGGCGCTGCCGATCCACACCTCGGGCTCGCCGCCGTTGCCGAAGACGAAGACCCGGGAGTGTTCGAGGAAGCGGCCGAGGATCGAGCGGACGCGGATGTTCTCCGACAGGCCGGGCACGCCGGGGCGCAGGGCGCAGATGCCGCGCACCCACACGTCGACCGGCACACCGGCCTGGGAGGCGCGGTAGAGCGCGTCGACGACCGCCTCGTCGACCATCGAGTTCACCTTGATGCGGATGGCGGCGGGGCGCCCGGCGCGGTGGTGCTGGATCTCCTTGTTGATCCGGGCGATCAGCCCGTCGCGCAAGGACTTGGGGGCCACCAGCAGCCGGCGGTAGGTCTCGCGGCGGGAGTAGCCGGAGAGGCGGTTGAACAGGTCGGAGAGGTCCGCGCCGACCTGCGGGTCGGCGGTGAGCAGGCCGAGGTCCTCGTAGAGGCGGGCCGTCTTCGGGTGGTAGTTGCCGGTGCCGACGTGGCTGTAGCGCCGCAGCGTGTCGTCGCCTTCCTGGCGCACCACCAGGGACAGCTTGCAGTGGGTCTTCAGGCCGACCAGCCCGTAGACGACGTGACAGCCGGCCTCCTCCAGCTTGCGCGCCCACTTGATGTTGGCCTGCTCGTCGAAGCGGGCCTTGAGCTCGACCAGGACGAGGACCTGCTTGCCCGACTCGGCGGCGTCGATGAGCGCGTCGACTATGGGGGAGTCGCCCGAGGTCCGGTACAGGGTCTGCTTGATCGCGAGCACGTCCGGGTCGGCGGCGGCCTGCTCCAGGAAGGCCTGGACGGAGGTCGAGAAGGAGTCGTAGGGGTGGTGCAGGAGCACGTCCCGGCTGCGCAGCGCCGCGAAGATGTCGGGGGCCGAGGCGGACTCGACCTCCGCCAGTTCCCGGTTGATGCCGGCGACGAACTTGGGGTACTTCAGCTCGGGCCGGTCGAGGCCGTGGATGCGGAAGAGGCCGGTGAGGTCCAGGGGGCCGGGCAGCGGGTAGACCTCCGCCTCGCTGATCTTCAGCTCGCGCACCAGCAGGTCGAGCACCTCGCGGTCGATGGACTCCTCGACCTCCAGGCGCACCGGCGGCCCGAAGCGGCGCCGCATGAGCTCCTTCTCCAGGGCCTGGAGCAGGTTCTCGGCGTCGTCCTCCTCGACCTCCAGGTCCTCGTTGCGGGTGAGCCGGAAGGTGTGGTGCTCCAGCACCTCCATGCCCGGGAACAGCTCCTCCAGGTGCGCGGCGATGACGTCCTCGAGGGGGACGTAGCGGCCCGGGGAGCTCTCCAGGAACCGGGACAGCAGCGGCGGCACCTTGACGCGGGCGAAGTGGCGGTGGCCGGTGACCGGGTTGCGTACGACCACGGCCAGGTTCAGGGACAGGCCGGAGATGTACGGGAAGGGGTGCGCGGGGTCGACCGCCAGCGGGGTCAGCACGGGGAAGATGCGGTGCCTGAAGAGCGTGAACAGGCGGGCCTGCTCCTTCTCCGTGAGCTCGCTCCAGCGGACCAGGTGGATGCCCTCCTCCGCGAGTGCGGGGGCGACGTCCTCGTGGTAGCAGGCGGCGTGCCGGGCCATGAGCTCGCGCGAGCGGGCCCAGATCATCTCCAGCACCTCGCGCGGTTGCAGCCCGGAGGCGGACGGGGTGGCGACGCCGGTGGCGATACGGCGCTTCAGTCCTGCGACCCGGACCATGAAGAACTCGTCCAGGTTGCTGGCGAAGATCGCGAGGAAGTTCGCGCGCTCCAGCAGGGGTGTGCCGGGGTCCTCGGCGAGTTCGAGGACGCGCTCGTTGAAGGCGAGCCAGCTGCGCTCCCGGTCCAGGAAACGGCCGTGCGGCAGCAGCTCCCCCTCGGCCGGTGCCTCCACGTACCCGTCGAGGTCGGCGTCGATGTCCGGTTCCAGGTCGGAGACCGTGGCCGCCACGGTGTGCGGGCGGTGCGCGGCGATGGAGCCCACGGAGGGCTGCGGGTTCTGTGCGGTGGCAGGGCCCGCGGGGCCTTCCACGAGGGTGGTGGGAGCCGACGGGGTCTGCGCTGCCTGGGTGTCTGGCTGGCTCATGAACCTATTCTTCCGCGCCTGCGGCGGGACAGGCGCGTCGAAGGGCACGCGCGGGAGCACGGCGGCGGTCCCCTCGCGGGGCGGCTCGGGCTCTGGCGCGGCGGGCTTCACCGCCAGAGCGTCGCAAGGCCGTCTGAACCAACGGTTACGGACACATGACGTGCGGGACACCGTGGGGCGGCCCACCGGGAACGATACGAGCCCCCACCGGGCTGAGGGACACCGGAAACCGGCTCGGGACCGGCGGGCGGCCGCGCGGGTGGTGCGACGGCGCGCGGCTGTTCGGCGGGGCGTGCAGGCGGCGGGTGCCGCGGTGTGTGCGGCACGGCCACGCGGGAGCTGGGTGGCCGGCCGTTGGGAAGCGGGCGGCGGGCCCACGGACCGAGAGTATGCGGAGGGCGGCGCGCGCAGGCGACGGGGGGCCGGTCAGTGGGTGGCTGAGTGGAAGGCGCGCGGGTGGTGGTCTGCCGGTCCGCGGGTGGCTCGGGCCCGTGGTCGATGGTGGCGGGCGTGTGGGGCCTAGGCGGACGGCTGCTGGGCGGAGGGCGCCTCCGCGCCGGGAGTACGGATCCGGCGGGCGCGAGGGTGGCCGGTGGCGCGGTTGCTCGGTGGCGGGCGCGTGGGCAGGAGGCGGCTGGCGCCTTGAGGCCGGTGGGTGACGGGTCGTCCGCGGGTCGGGTGGGCGGACACGGCGTGCGGTGGCCCGTGGGTGTCGGCCGGTCGGTGGGAGCTGGGCGGCGGGCGCGCGAGAGGTGGCCTGCCGGTTCCTGGGAGGCGGGCGGTGGGCCGCCCGCGGGGCGGGACGACGGGCGTGGTGGCCGCCCGGCCCGTGGGTGGTGGGCGTGTGTGGGGCGGCCGGCCCGTGGGTGGCGGGCGCGTGGGGGTGGTCAGGTTTCCGTGCGGTACATGAGGTCGGTTTCGTATGTGGTGAAGCCGAGGCGTTCGTAGACGGAGACCGCCGCCTTGTTGTCGGCGTCGACGTACAGCATCGCCGTCGGGAGGCCCTGTGCGGCCAGGTGGCGCAGGCCGATCAGGGTGAGGGCCTTGCCGAGGCCGCCGCCCTGGGCGCCGGGGCGGACGCCGAGGACGTACACCTCGCCGAGGCGTTCCTCCTGGTGCACCTTGGTCCAGTGGAAGCCGATCAGCCGGCCCTCGCGCTCGGCGAGGAAGAAGCCCCGCGGGTCGAACCACGACTGCGCCTCGCGGTCGTCGAGGTCGCGCTGGGTGAGGGAGCCCTGCTCGGGGTGGTGGGCGAACGCCTCCGCGTTCACCTCGAGCCATGCGGCGTCGTCCCGGCCGGGCACGAAGGGCCGTACCGTCACGCCCTCCGGCAGCGCCGGATCGGGCAGGTCGAGGTCTTTCAACGGCCGCCGCATCTGCCGCAGTTCGCGGAACAGGGTGAGCCCGAGGACCTGAGCCAGATGCCGGGCTGCGGACTGCCCCCCGTGCGCCCACACCCGCAGCCGCTTGCCGGAAGCGGCCAGCAGCGCGGCCCCGAGCGCCCGCCCGTGCCCGTGCCCGCGGTGCTCCGGATGGACGACCAGTTCGGCGGCGGGCGCCTCCACCGGATCGGTGTCCTCCAGCTGCGCGTAGCCGACGAGTTCGCCGTCGACGGCCAGCAGCAGATGGGACACGCCCTCGCGGGCCCCGCCCCGCAGCTGGAGCCGGCCCTGCTCGGACACCGCCTGCCGTCCGTCGGCGCGGGCAGCCGCCTCCAGCAGCCCGAGCACGGCTTCGGCCTGGTCCGGAGCGAGCTCGGCGAGGGTCTCCAGGGAGCGGGCGGTCGGTGCGGTGTCGTCGCTGGTCATGGATATGAGGGTACGGGGTTCCCCCGCGGCGTGACCGGGCCTTCCCGCGCCGGGCCTCAGCTGACGCCAGGCGTCTCCGGGGGCGGAACGGGCGCCCCCGGCAGCCGTACCGTCGCCACCGTGCCGCCGGCCTCGGCCGGGGTCAGGGTGACCTCGCCGCCCGCCCGTTGGACGGTGCGGGCGACGATGGACAGGCCGAGTCCCGAACCGGGCAGGGCACGGGCGCCCGGGGAGCGCCAGAAGCGGTCGAAGACGTGGGGGAGTTCGTCGGCGGGGATGCCGGGGCCGTGGTCGCGGACGGTGAGGACGCCCTGGTCCAGGACCACGTCGATCGTGCCGTCCCTGGGGCTGAACTTCACCGCGTTGTCCAGGATGTTGACGATCGCCCGCTCCAGCGCGGACGGCTCGGCCCGTACGTACCAGGGGTCCAGGTCCGCCGTTATGGTCAGCTCCGGGCCGCGCAGCCGGGCACGGCGCAGCGCCGCCTCCACGGTGTCCTGGAAGGCGACCACCTGGACGCGTTCGCCCTGCTGCCCGTCCGAACGCGACAGCTCCTGCAAGTCGCCGATCAGCGAGGCCAGTTCGGTCATCTGGGCCTTCACCGAGGCGAGCAGCGCCTTGCGGTCGGCCTCGGGGAGAGGGCGGCCCGTCTCCTCGCTGCGGGTGAGGAGTTCGATGTTCGTACGCAGTGAGGTCAGCGGGGTGCGCAGTTCGTGACCGGCGTCCGCGATCAGCTGCTGCTGAAGGTCCCGGGAACTGGCCAGGGACGAGGTCATGGAGTTGAAGGAGCGGGACAGACGGGCGATCTCGTCGTCGCTGTCGTCCTCCACCGGGATGCGGATCGTGAGGTCCTCGGTGCGCGCCACGTGCTCCACCGCCTCCGTGAGCTTGTCCACGGGGCGCAGCCCGGCGCGGGCGACGGCGAGGCCGGCGGCTCCGGCGCCGAAGACTCCCACGCCGGAGACGAAGAGGAGCAGCAGGGCCAGGTCGCTGAGGGTGTTCTCGGTGTCCTTCAGGGAGAGGCCGAGCATGAAGGCGATGCCCGGGTACGCCTCGGAGTTGGGGCCGGGGCCGGTGGGGACGGCGACGGTCATCACGCGGATGTTGTTGCCCTGGCTGTCCGTGGTGGTGTGGAAGGTGCGCTCGCGCACATCGGGGTTGGCGGCCACCCCCTTGTCCAGGGCCGTGACCTTGATGACGCCCGGCGACCGGGTGTCCACGCAGAACTTGCCCTGGGCCGTCACCAACTGCACGTAGAGGTACGAGCGCTGCATGTCGCCGGGCGAGTCGTCCGTCGTCTGCGTGCAGTTGGCGGCCATCGCGGAGGCCGTGGTGGCGGTCACCCGGCCGTAGCTCGCGAGCCGGCTGTCGACCTCGTCGTACAGCTTCCCCTGGACGATGAACCAGCAGGTGAGGGAGACCGCCGCCACCGCGAACGCCACCGCCGCCGCCACCAGCAGCGCCAGCCGGGAGCGGATCGGCAGCGCACGGAAACGGCGCAGCGCCTTCTTCACTCCGCGCCGCCCTGCCGCAGTACGTACCCGACCCCGCGGACCGTGTGCACGAGGCGGGGCTCGCCGCCGGCCTCGGTCTTGCGTCGCAGGTACATGACGTAGACGTCGAGGGAGTTCGACGAGGGTTCGAAGTCGAAGCCCCAGACCGCCTTGAGGATCTGTTCCCGGGTGAGCACCTGGCGCGGATGCGCCATGAACATCTCCAGCAGGGTGAACTCCGTCCGGGTCAGCTCCACCTGCCGGCCGCCGCGGGTGACCTCGCGGGTGGCGAGGTCCATGCGCAGGTCGGCGAAGGTCAGGGCCTCGTCCTCCTGGGCCGCGCCCGCCACGGCCGCCGCGTAGGTGCTGCGGCGCAGGAGCGCCCGGATGCGGGCGAACAGCTCGTCCAGCTCGAAGGGCTTGACCAGGTAGTCGTCCGCTCCGGCGTCCAGGCCGGTGACCCGGTCGCCGACCGTGTCGCGGGCGGTCAGCATCAGGATGGGGGTGGTGTCGCCGGCGCCCCGGATGCGCCGGGCGGCGGTCAGGCCGTCCATCCGCGGCATCTGGATGTCGAGGACGAACAGGTCCGGCTGGTACGAGGCCGCCTTGCCCAGCGCGTCCGCGCCGTCCACGGCGACCTCGGTCTCGTACCCCTCGAAGGCGAGGCTGCGCTGGAGTGCTTCGCGTACCGCCGGCTCGTCGTCGACGATCAGGATGCGCTGGGGATCACGGTCGCCATCGGCGGGACTCATCGGTCGTCGTTCCTCGGGTCGCTGGGGCCGCGGGGACCGGTCGGTCCCGGGCTGGACGCTCTCAGCCTCGCATGTTTCGGTGCTGCGGGGTGCGGCGTGCGGGTCGCGCGCCGCAGCTCAGGCCGCGATCGCGGTGATCCGGCGCAGCGGGACCTTGTGCCGGTGCGGGCGCTCGGCGGAGGTGCGCAGGCCCATCAGCTGGGGGACCACGGCGGCCTCGGGCACGCGGTTGGCCGGGCTGTGCGGTCCCTTCGTGATGGGGCGGGTCAGGCTGAGGCCGGCGGTGGCGGTCAGGTCGATGGTGTCCGTCGTCTCGTGCACAACGTGCTGGATCATGTCGTACTCCTTGTCGAACGGTGCCGGACGCTGTCCGGGCGCCTGCCGGTGCCGCGCCTCAGCTCTGGGAGCCGGAGCGCAGGGTGGCCAGGTCGGACTTGACGGTGTTGATGGGGATGGCGAAGCCGAGGCCGACGCTGCCGGCGCTGGACGAGTCCGACGCCTGCGTGGCCGAGTACATCGCCGAGTTGATGCCGACGATGTTGCCGCTCGCGTCGATCAGCGCGCCGCCGGAGTTGCCGGGGTTGAGGGACGCGTCGGTCTGTATCGCCTGGTAGGTGGTGGTGGAGGAGCCGGTGTCGCCGTTGAACTGGCGGCCGCCGAACTGGAAGGGCCAGCCGCCGCCGCCACCCTGCTGCCCCTGGTTCTCGTTGGTGGAGACCGTCACGTCCCGGTGCAGGGCGGAGACGATGCCGCTGGTGACGGTGCCGGTCAGGCCCTCCGGGGAGCCGATCGCGACGACCTGGTCGCCGACCGTCAGTCCGTCGGAGTCGCCGAGGACCGCCGCCTTGAGGCCGGAGGCGTCCCGCAGCTTGATCAGGGCGAGGTCCTTGGAGCTGTCGGTGCCCACGACCTGCGCGGTGTACGAGGTGCCGTCGCTGGTGCGCACCTTGATCGAGGAGGCGCCCGCGATGACGTGGTTGTTGGTGACGACCTCGCCGTCGCTGGTGACGACCACGCCGGAACCGGTGGACGTGCCGTTGTCGAGGGTGGCGTTGATCTCGACGACGCTCGGGGTGACCGCCTTGGCGATCGCGGCGATGCTGCCGCGCTGGCTGGAGGCCACCACATTGGTGGTGGTGCTGGAGGCGACCGTGTCCGTGCCGGTCAGCTCCTGGAAGGCGAACGCGGTGCCGCCGCCGACCACGGCCGAGGCGATCGCCACCGCGGCGAGCAGGGCGAGCGGTCCCCTGGCGCGCTTGCGCGACCCGGAGGCGTGCGAGGGTCCCGCCGGGACGGCCGGGAAGACGGCGGTGCCACCGCCGCCCGTGCCGCCCTGACCGCCGTGGGCGCCCGGGCCGGCCGCGAACGGCTGCGCCGGGATGTACGGCGGCGGGGGCGGCCACTCCGGATTCACCGGGGCGGAGGCCCGCTGCTGGTCCGCCGACTGCACGGAGTCGGCAGCCGGGGCCTGCCCGTCACCCTGGGGGTGTTCGTACTCGCCGCTGCGGCGGATGCTCTCGGTCATGACATTGAGAATGTCCCGGGATCATGAGAGCTTCCTGAGTCCCCGCTGAGAAGCCCGACAGAAGCTCGTATGCCCGATATAAGCAAGTTCCCCGGAAGGGTCTCCCGCGGTGGGAGAGTCTCGGGGGAGAGTCGAGGAATGAGGGGCTAGACGCAGCCGCAGGACGAGCGGACCACGAGCCGTGACGGGAACAGCTTCAGCCGCTCCCGGCGCGAGCCGGCGACCCGCAGCCCGTCGTCCAGCACCAGGTCCACGGCCGCGCGGGCCATCGCCGACCGGTCCGAGGCGACCGTCGTCAGCGGGGGGTCCGTCAGCGCCGCCTCCTTGATGTCGTCGAAACCGGCCACCGCCAGCTCGCCGGGGACGTCGATGCGCAGCTCGCGCGCCGCCCGCAGCAGGCCGATCGCCTGGTCGTCGGTGGAGCAGAAGATCGCCGGCGGACGGTTCGGACCCGAGAGGATCTCCAGGCCGATCCGGTAGGCGTCGTAGCGGTTGTACGGCGCCTCGAACAGGCGCCCCTCCGTCGGGACGCCGGCCTCCGCCATGGCGCGCCGCCAGCCCTCGACGTGGTCGGAGACGGGGTCGCCCACGGCGGGTGTCTCGGCGGTGCCGCCCACACAGGCGACGTAGTCGTAGCCGTGCTCCAGCAGGTGCCGTACGGCGAGCTGCGCGCCGCCGAGGTCGTCGGTGACCACGGCCACGTCGTCGATGGCCTCGGGCCGCTCGTGCAGCAGTACCACCCGGGCGTCCCAGGCGTCGATCTCGGCGGCGGCGAGGTCGTTCAGCGCGTGGCTGACCAGGATCAGGCCGGAGACGCGCATGCCGAGGAACGCCCGCAGGTAGTGGACCTCGCGCTCGGCGACGTAGTCGGAGTTGCCGACGAGGACCATCTTGCCGCGCTCGGCGGCTGCCCACTCGATCGCGTGCGCCATCTCCCCGAAGAAGGGCTGGCGGGCGTCCGGGACGATCAGGCCTATGAGGTCGGTGCGGCGCGAGGCCATGGCCTGGGCGACCCGGTCGGGCCGGTACCCCAGCTCCTTGATCGCGGCGAGGACCCGCTCGCGGGTGGCCGGGGCGACCGGCCGGGGTCCGTTGTTGATCACATAGCTGACGACGGCAGTCGACGTCCCCGCCAGCCGCGCCACGTCGTCCCGAGTCACCTTGGCCACGCGCGGAGTCTACGCGGATGGACACGCTCCCGGCAGGGCTTGCCGGAGCGTGGACGGGTATGGGACGCGCCCGGGGGAGCGCGCCTCACCTCTCCGCGCGGGCCCTCCCCGCCGCGCTGTCCTGATTCTCCGGATTTGGCTGGACGGCCCCGGCCTTCTTCTCGTCCGCGGCGTCCCCGGCGCGGTCGGTCTTCTCGGGAGTAACGAATCGGTAACCGACATTGCGGACCGTCCCGATCAGCGATTCGTGCTCGGGGCCGAACTTGGCCCGCAGCCGCCGTACGTGGACGTCGACGGTCCGGGTGCCGCCGAAGTAGTCGTAGCCCCAGACCTCCTGGAGCAGCTGGGCGCGGGTGAAGACGCGGCCCGGGTGCTGCGCGAGGTACTTCAGCAGCTCGAACTCCTTGAAGGTGAGGTCCAGCGTCCGGCCCTTGAGCCTGGCGCTGTAGGTCGCCTCGTCCACGGACAGGTCGCCGCTGCGGATCTCCATGGGGGAGTCGTCGTTGGCGATCTGCAGTCGGCCCATGGCCAGCCGGAGGCGGGCCTCCACCTCGGCGGGACCCGCGGTGTCCAGGAGCACGTCGTCGATGCCCCAGTCCGCGGTGACGGCCGCGAGGCCGCCCTCGGTCACCACGAGGATCAGCGGGCAGCCGAGACCGGTGGAGCGCAGCAGCCGGCACAGGCCGCGCACCTGCGGCAGGTCGCGCCGCCCGTCGACCAGGACGACGTCGGCGCTCGGGGTGTCCACGAGCGCGGGCCCCTCCGCCGGCGCCACCCGCACGTTGTGCAGCAGCAGGCCGAGGGCGGGGAGCACCTCGGCCGACGGTTGGAGGGCGTTGGTGAGCAGCAGCAAGGAACTCATCGCGCGCCTCCCGCAAGCTCTCGGCCGCGCCCGAGCAGGGGTGACCCCCATGCCAGGGCCGTCGTATGTGCGTGCACCGTTCGCTCGTCCATGGCGTCTGGTTCCTCCTCGGGTCCCTGCCCATTGCGCGATCAACGGGCCGTACACCTGCGGTTTCCCGCGCCGTATACAACGCTTCCGAAAGCACAAAAGGACCCGGGGGCTGCGCTGCCCGAGTCCTCTTCGCAGCAGAATAGCCGATATGAGGTCGGGATCGGCAGGTCGAGTGGTGCGTTCGACGGACGTTCCGGAGGGCGGGACGCCGCCGGGCACGGGCGCCGGGGGTGCGGTCAGGACGTTCCTGCGCACGGCGGACGGGGTGGCGCTCGACGCCGTGTACGAGCCGGGCGCGGCCGCGCGGGACGGCTCCGGCGGCGATCGCGGCGACGGCCCAGGCGACCTCGTGTTCGTGATCGCGCACGGCTTCACCGGCGACCTGGACCGGCCGCACGTGCGCCGGGTGGCGCGGGTCCTGGCCCGCTACGGCGCCGTGGTGACCTTCTCCTTTCGCGGCCACGGGGCCTCCGGCGGGCGCTCGACCGTCGGCGACCGCGAGGTGCTGGATCTGGCGGCGGCGGTGGCCTGGGCGCGCGGGTTCGGGCACGCGCGCGTGGCGACCGTCGGCTTCTCCATGGGCGGCTCGGTGGTGCTGCGGCACGCGGCCCTGCACGGCGGCCCGCGGGACGCCGCACCGGGCGAGGGGCGCGCCGACACGCGTACGGACACCGTGGTCTCCGTCAGCGCGCCCGCGCGCTGGTACTACCGGGGCACGGCCCCCATGCGCCGGCTGCACTGGCTGGTCACACGCCCCGAGGGTCGCCTGCTCGGCCGCTACGGGCTGCGTACCCGGATCCACCACCGCGACTGGGACCCCGTCCCGCTGCCGCCGTTCCAGGCGGCCTCGCGCATCGCTCCCGTCCCCCTGCTGATCGTGCACGGCGACCGGGACGGTTACTTCCCCCTCGACCACCCCCGGATGCTGGCCGCGGCCGCCGGTGACCACGGGGAACTGTGGCTGGAGCCCGGCATGGGCCACGCCGAGAACGCCGCCGCCGACGAACTCCTGCACCGCATCGCGCGCTGGACCCTCGCACAGGCGGGCTAGCCTGACCCTGTTCATAGACGAGTGATCGAGGGACGGGATGGCAAAGGTCACGGTGCGCTACTGGGCGGCGGCGAAGGCCGCTGCCGGGGTCGCCGAGGAGCCGTACGAGGCGGAGACGCTCGCCGAGGTGCTCGACGCGGTGCGCGGGCGGCACTCCGGTGAGCTGGACCGCGTTCTGCGGCGGTGCTCGTTCCTCATCGACGGTGACCCGGTGGGGACGCGCGCACATGAGACGGTACGGCTGATTGAGGGCGGCACGGTCGAGGTGCTCCCCCCGTTCGCAGGAGGGTGAGCGATGACCGACCGGCCGTATGAGGGGTCTCCCGGGTCTCCCTACGACAACCCCTACAGCGGGTACGACCCGTACGCGGGGCAGTACCCCCAGCAGCCCGCCGCGCAGCAGCCGTACCCGCCCGCCCAGCCGCAGGCGCCCGCCGCTCAGCAGGCCTACCCGCCCGCCCAGCCGCAGGCGTGGCCCGCGCAGCCGCAGGCGTACGAGGACCCGCAGGCCGCCGACCAGTACACGCAGCAGTGGCAGGGGCAGACCTGGGACACCCAGACGCACGCCCGGCCGCCGGCCGCCGCCGCGGAGACGGCGTACCTGCCTCCGGTGGGGCACCAGGAGCCGGTCGCGGCTCACGGGGTCCAGGGCGGCGGGGGCCACGGCGCGCAGGCGCCTTCCTACACACCGCAGCCGCAGCCGCACCCGCAGGCTCCGGCCTCGTCCGCCGCCGCGGAGACGGCCTACCTGCCCCCGGTGGGGCATCACACGCCGCAGCCGCAGGCGGCCGCCCCGGCCGCCGCCGCGACGGCGGCCGATCCCGAGGGGGACGGGCCCGCCTACGGTCGCGCGACCCTCGCCGGCAACACCCGGGTCACCGACGCGCAGCGGGCCCGCGCCGAGGGACGCTCGCCGATCATCGAGCCCGGGATGCAGCCGGCCGCGCTCACGGCGCTGCTGGGGCTGCTGCTGGCCGGCACGGCGGAGCTCGGTGTCTACGGGCTGCTCGTGCCGCTGGTCGCGCTCCAGGGCGTGACGGCCGCGGGCTGGTTCCGGCTGAACGGCATGTGGCCCGCCCGGCAGGGCATCGCCCTCGGCTTCGCGGGCGCGCTCGCCGCGGACGTGGCGGTGCTCGCCGCGGGCCGTGAGCACGCGCCCGGGGCGATCCTGGGCACGCTCGGGGTGTGGGTGCTCCTCACCCTCGTCCTCCAGCTGCGCTCCCACGCCGATCCGGACGAGCGCATGTACGGCCTGATGGCGACCGTCGCCGCGGCGGCGCTGGCGATCGTGGCCACCGGCTACCTCGCCGCCCCGCCGGACGCGGTCGCGGTCGGCGCGGCAGCGGTCGCGGTGGCCGTCCTGGCGCGGGCGCTGCCGCTGCCCACGGCGGCCTCGGTGGTCGTCGCGCTGCTCGCGGCGGCGGGCGCGGGCATCGCGGTCGGCGGCATGACGGACCTGGGCGCCAAGGGCGCGCTGCTCGGCGCGGGCGCCGCGGTGTGCGCGCTGATCGGGCACCGCGCGGCGAGCTACGACTATCCCTCGCGCTTCGTGCACTTCACGGCCGGTGTCGCCCTGCCGCTGTCGGCCGCGGCACCGGTGGTGTGGGTGCTTGGACGGGCGCTGGGATGACCGCGCCCCGGACCGGGCCCGCTGTCACAGCCGCTCAACAAACCCCCGGCCCGGTCCCGGGGGAGGTTTACGCTCGCGCGTGACGGCCATCCGGTTGTGGAGGACCGCTGAGGGGGGAACCGGTTGCGAGCGCTGAGAGTACTCCTGATCGTCGTCGTGGTCCTGGGTGTGCTGTTCGCGGTGGTCGACCGGGTCGCGGTGCACTTCGCGGAGGGGCAGGCGGCCGACAGGCTCAGGACCACGGAGAACCTGTCGAGCACCCCGGACGTGTCCATCGAGGGCTTCCCGTTCCTCACCCAGGTGGCCGGCGGCGAGCTGGACGACGTCCGGGTCGGCATCAAGGACTACGAGGCCGCGACGGGGAACGGCGGCCAGAAGATCCGTATCGCCGGCATCGAGGCCGACATGCGCGGCGTGAAGTTCTCCGGCGACTACAGCTCGGCCACCGCGGCCACCGCCACCGGCACCGCGACCATCGCCTACGAGGAGTTGCTGAAGGCCGCCAAGTCCGAGCCGACGCCGGTCCTTCCCGGCGTCACCGCCCGTGTGGTCGGCCTGTCCGACGGAGGCGACGGCAAGGTCAAGGTCGGCCTCGAGGTCGAGGCCCGGGCGCTGGGCATCAAGCAGACCTTCTCCGTGCTCAGTTCGGTCGCCGTGCGGGGCAAGAAGGTGGAGGTGAGCGCCGACGACCTGCCCGTGGTGGGCGGCCTGCGCCTCCCCGAGAGCCGGATCCGGGCGATCACCGACTTCCAGCAGGCGATCGAACGGCTGCCCGGCGAGGTACGGCTGGACTCGGTGCGGGCGGCGAAGGACGGCGTCGGGATCACGGTGAAGGGTTCGGACGTCAGGCTGGCCGGGTAGGCAGCATGCGGGGAACGGAGAGGGTGTCCGAGTAGCGAGACACCCCTGTCCGCACCGTAGATGCGGGGCGCGGCCGGGAACGGACACGGGCGCCCGGAGGGCGCGGGACGACGACCCGGACGGCCCTCCCTTCCCACATCCCGGACGATCGTGTCTCAGCATCCGACACGCCGGTGACATGTCCGCCTTTCCCTCCCTACGATCGACACCATGCAGCGACAGGCGGATCTCACGAAGCGGCGGGCAGTGGACCTGTGCCGTGTTGCCGCCATGCTCTGTCGCACTTCCTGAGCGGGAGCCCTCTCCCGTATCCCCGCCCCGCCACGACCCGGGGCCCCATCGCGCGCCGTGTACGCCGGCATCGAACGCGTACCCGCGCGCCCCTTCGCACTCGCACGCCCCGCCGTACCTGCCCCGGAGGAGATTGAGCATGAGCCGCAGCGACGTCCTGGTCGACGCCGACTGGGTCCAGGAGCACCTGGACGACCCGAGCATCGCCATCGTCGAGGTGGACGAGGACACGTCCGCGTACGACAAGAACCACATCAAGAACGCCGTCCGGATCGACTGGACCCAGGACCTCCAGGACCCGGTGCGGCGTGACTTCATCGACCAGGCCGGCTTCGAGAAGCTCCTGTCGGAGAAGGGCATCGCCAACGACCACACGGTGATCCTCTACGGCGGCAACAACAACTGGTTCGCCTCGTACGCCTACTGGTACTTCAAGCTGTACGGCCACGAGAACGTCAAGCTCCTCGACGGCGGCCGCAAGAAGTGGGAGCTGGACGCCCGCGAGCTGGTCGACGGCACCGACGTGCCGGAGCGTCCGAGGACCGCGTACCAGGCCAAGCCGCAGGACGCCTCCATCCGCGCCTTCCGCGACGAGGTCGTGGCCGCGATCGGCAAGCTGAACATCGTCGACGTCCGGTCGCCCGACGAGTTCTCCGGCAAGCTGCTCGCCCCGGCCCACCTGCCGCAGGAGCAGTCGCAGCGCCCCGGCCACGTGCCGACCTCCCGGAACATCCCGTGGTCCAAGAACGCCAACGACGACGGCACCTTCAAGTCGGACGAGGAGCTCAAGGCCCTCTACGAGGCCGAGCAGGTCGACCTGGCGAAGGACACCATCGCCCTGTGCCGCATCGGTGAGCGCTCCGCGCTGACGTGGTTCGTGCTGCACGAGCTGCTCGGCGTGCAGAACGTCAAGAACTACGACGGCTCCTGGACCGAGTACGGCTCCCTGGTGGGCGTGCCGATCGAGCTCGGCTCCGGCAAGTAAGCAAGACGGTTCAGACCGTTTCGACCTCATCGAACCTCTGGAGAAGCACATGTGTGGAGCGAAGGCCGGCGGCCCGGACGCCTCGACGATCAAGCCCGGTGAGACGACGATCCAGGGTCAGGTGACCCGCGACGGCGAGCCGGTGACGGGCTACGTCCGTCTGCTGGACTCGACCGGCGAGTTCACCGCGGAGGTCCCCACCTCCGCCACGGGCCAGTTCCGGTTCTACGCGGCCGAGGGCACCTGGACCGTCCGCGCCCTCGTCCCCGGCGCCAGCGCCGACCGCACGGTCGTCGCCCAGCAGGGCGGCCTCGCGGAGGTCGCGATCGCGGTCTGAGCGGTCTGCTCGGGCGGTCCGGGCACGGTACGGCCGAAGGGCCGCACCCCACGGGTTGGACACCCGGGGTGCGGCCCTTCCGGCGTTCCCGCCCCGGCACGCCGGGCCCCCGCGGACCTACCCTGGAAGCATGTACGCACGACGTCGGCATGTGTACTTCGCCATGATGGGGGTCTGCATCGGGCTGTTCGTCCTGGCGTGGGGTGTCGTGCGCATCTGGTCGGTTCCCGCGGCCGTCGGCATGTGCCTGGTCGCCATGGTGATCCCGCCGGTCGCCGCGATGGTCGCCAACCGGCGGGGGCCCGAGGACCGCTGGTGGGACGACCCGTCCGGCGACCCCAAGTCCGACGAGTGGTGGGACGAGCTGGACGGCAAGAAGCGGCGTTAGCTCCCTGCGGCGCTCCTCGGTCCGTTCAGTAGACGAGCGCCTGCGTCCCGTCCGCCAGTGCCTCCTGGACGAAGACCTGCGCGCCCGCGATCCGCACGCCCTCGATGACGTCCTTCTCCGTGATGTTCCGGCGGGCCGCGCACTGGGTGCACAGGGTGAGCCGGCCGCCCGCCAGGATCGCGTCCAGCAGATCCGGCAGCGGGGCCGCGTGCGGCAGCTCGAACTCGGCGGCCCGCCCCGGCAGCGCGAACCACGAGGACTCCCCGGTCAGCCACAAGGACACGTCGACTCCGCTGGCCACGGCCACGGAGGCGACGGTGAACGCCTGGGAGCAGCGCTCGGGCGCGTCGGTCCCGGCGGTCACCTTGATCACGAGCTTCTTCGCCATGTGAGGAAGGTTAGTGGGTCCGCGAGCAGAGTCCCCGCAGTGCCGTGGGGGTGCGGGAGCGGGTTCGGGTGTGAGCACCGGGGGGCGCCAACCTCCCCGTCGTCCTCGTCCGGGACGGCAAGGACGGGGCCCGTACCCCTCTCGTCCTCGCCGGCACGGCCTGGTCCGTGTTCGCCGGCTACATCAAGTCGTAATCAAGTTCCCGCACAACCACGGGCGTTACCCGTGAGTCTGCTGTGAGGTGCGGATACGGAATCCGCGCTTCACGTTCTGGGGGGACGTTTTGGAAGTACCCGACATACCTGATGCACCCCGCGCGCGGCGCCGCCGCGGCCGTACGGCCCTGCTGCTCGCCACCGCCGCCGTGCTCGGGCTCGTCGCCGGCACCTGCGCCGGCTGTCTGATCCAGGCCGACCGGAAGCCCACCGCCCTGCCCCCGCTCTCGCAGCCGGTGCTCGATCAGGCGAAGGGCGAGGGGCCGGAGCCGCTGTCCGCCGCTCAGGACCGCAAGGTGAAGACGGACGGCGACCTGCGCAAGCTGCTCGTCGCGCGGCCGAAGGGGGCGAAGAAGCCCGACTCCGAGCCCGGCAAGGACGGCTGGCTGAACATGGCCGAGTACGCGGACCAACTCGTGGACGAGGACAGGGAGTTCGCCAGCCTCGCGGAGGCGGAGTTCCGGCGCGCGGCGGGCATCGCCTGGACCGAGCACGGCACGGAGTCCGTCGAGGTGCGGCTCGTGCAGTACCACCAGGAGGAGAGCCTCGGCGCGTCCGACCGGGCCGGCAACTGGGACACCTTCGAAACCGACAGCTGGTCCGTCCCCGGCACCGGCGACGGCAGGGTCTACATCAGCACCGAGCCCGAGAGGGAGCCCGGTTATCTGCCGGTGTACAAGGCGCAGGCCACGGCCTGGCGCGGTGACATCGCCATGGAGATCTGGATCTACGACACGAAGCCGATCCCCAAGTCGAAGATCATGGATTTGGCCAAGCGGCAGATGGAGCGGCTGTGACCGAGAACCCTGGAACCGAGGAAGGGGCCGAAGAAGCGGTCGTCCTCGCCGAACCCGTGCCGGAAGCCCCCGCGAAGAAGAAGCCGGTGCGACGCGGCCGGGTCGCCGCCGTCGCCGCCTCCGTCCTGCTCGCCGTCGCCGTCGCGGGTGGCGCGGGCTACACGGTCGTGACCGTCCAGAACGCCGACCGTGACGCCGGCGCCCCCGTCTGGAAGTTCCCGAAGGCCGCGACGAGCGAGTCCGGGAAGACCAAGGGGGCCACCTCGCTCGCCACCATGCTCGTGCCGTTCGGCACCGATGGCTGGCGCCGGGGACCGGACATCGCCGGGTTCGGCTCCGACGCCGCCCTCAGCGGGGGCGAGGCCGCCGCCCTGCGCAAGGAGTCGGTGCGCGCCCTGCCCCGCTCCCAGCGGCGGCAGATCGAGAAGCAGATCGACAAGCAGCACACCAAGGGCATGGCGATGCGCAGCTACATCAGCACGGACGACGGCACCGTCACCGTGAGCGTCGAGCTCGTCCAGATCCAGGACAAGGCGGCGGTGCGGAACATGTCGGTGTTCCAGAACGAGTTCCTGGCAGCCCTCAAGATCTTCCGCAAGGGGCCGGCCGTCCAGGGACACAAGAACGCCAAGTGCTTCCTGCCGCCCAAGGAGCGGAAGAAGAAGCTCGACATGATGCTCTGCTCCGCCTACCGGGGCGACATCCTGGTCACCGCCACGGCGTACGGGGCCAAGCCACTGCACACCAAGGCGGTCGCCGGGCTGCTGCGCGAGCAGCTCGACCGCGTCGCCGAGCCGGGGGAGGCGGTATGACCGAGCAGACCGAGTCGGTGAACGGGACGGAACCGGTCGAGCCGACCGCGCAGGACACGCCCCAGGTGTCGTCCGCGCCGACGGCCGAGACACAGCCTGTGCCCGAGACACAGCCGACGCTCGAGACACAGCCTGTGCCCGAGACACAGCCGACGCTCGAGACACAGCCTGTCCCGGGGACGCAGCCTGTGTCCGAGGCGCCACCCCTGCCCGGCACACCGCCCCCACCCGTGGAACCGCAGACGTTCCAGGCGGCGCCCGAACCCCGGCCGAAGAAGGACCGCCGTGTCCTGCGTGCCGTCCTGCGCTGGACCGCCGCCGTCGTGGTCTTCGGGGCCGTCGGCGCGTCCGCCGCGTACGGCATCACCCGCATGGAGCGCACCGACGTACCGGGCCTCGCGACCGAGTCGGACGGGCGCTGGGACTATCCGAACCTCGTCAAGCCGCCGCTGCCGTCCGGCAGCCCCGGGCCGTTCGCCGAGGCCAACAAGTCCGGCACCCACTACGCGGACCTGCGCGAGCTGCTGCTGCCCGCCCCCGAGGGCGCCAGGGCCGACGCGGCGCTGCGCGGCAAGGACGGCTGGCTGCCGACGAAGACGTTCCTCGCGCAGTACGCCGACGAGACGGAACGCGGCACGATCGCACAGTTGCTGACCGACTACGGCCTGCGGCACATCGCCGCCCGCGGCTGGACCACGCCGGACGGCACCCGTACCCGGATCTACCTGCTCCAGTTCAATACCGCGGCCGTCGCGGACGAACTGTTCTCCGCGAAGCTGACGAACTACAGCTTGCCGTCCTACCGGGTGCGCGGCGCCGACGTGTCCGAGCGGGACGAGGACTTCCCGCCGAGCGCGGAGGTCGACGACGTCGAGAGCGCCCCCTACGTGGAGAGCAAGCCGTACGGCGCCGAGCAGGTCAGGCAGGCGTACCTCTCGGCCGGGGACACCATCGGCGTGATCGTCCAGTCCCGCAAGGGCACCGCCCCCGCCGTCCCCTTCCAGCAGACCGTGACCCTTCAGAGCCAGTTGCTCGGCTGACGCCCGTCGCGGAGCACCCGCAGGGAGGCCGGGGCCCCGGCCGACTAAGCTGGGGTCCGGCCCCGTGTACGTACCGCACCTGCTCAACCGAGGAGCACCCCGTGGAGATCTTCTTCGAAACCCTGCTGGTCCTGGTCTGCGTCGGCGTTCTCGCCTTCGCCTACCTGACCGTGAAGAAGCTGTACCAGGGCCAGCGCTGACGACGACATCCAGGAACAGCTGCTCATGATCGAGATTCCGTCCGACCTCCACAAGGACCTGGTTCCCCTCGTCTTCCTGCTCGGCGACTGGGCCGGAGCCGGTGTGCACGACTTCCCGGGCGCCGAGAAGTGCAACTTCGGCCAGGAGCTCAGCTTCACCCACGACGGCCGGGACTTCCTCGAGTACCACTCCCGTACCTGGGTGCTGGACAACGACGGCAACAAGGTGAAGCCGCTGGAGACCGAGTCCGGCTTCTGGCGGATCGACGCCGACCGCAAGGTCGAGGTCACGATGACCCGCGACGACGGCGTCATCGAGATCTGGTACGGCGAGCTGGCCCACAAGAAACCGCAGATCGAGCTGGTCACCGACGCGGTAGCCCGCACCGCCGCATCCCGCCCCTACACCGGCGGCAAGCGGCTGTACGGCTACGTCAAGAGCGACCTGATGTGGGTCGGCGAGAAGCAGACCCCCGAGGTCGAGCTGCGCCCGTACATGTCCGCCCACCTGAAGAAGGTCGTCACCCCCGAGCAGGTCGAACGCTGGGCCAAGGCCCTCCCGGACGACCTCCCGGACGACGGCATCGCCTTCTTCAAGTGAGCCCGGACGGGCCACGGCCTCAGGGCCTCTCGTTTGGATCATGCCGGGCTCGCGGGCCCCGGCACCGCTTCCTGATCCGGCGTGATCCAAACGAAAGACCCTAGACTTGAGGTGTGGTGAGCACCGACTGGAAGAGTGATCTGCGGCAGCGTGGCTACCGGCTGACCCCGCAGCGGCAACTCGTGCTCGAAGCCGTCGACAGCCTGGAGCACGCGACACCCGACGCCATCCTCGGCGAGGTGCGGAAGACCGCGTCGGGGGTGAACATCTCCACGGTGTACCGGACCCTGGAGCTCCTGGAGGAGCTCGGGCTGGTCAGCCACGCCCATCTGGGGCACGGCGCGCCGACGTACCACCTGGCGGACCGGCACCACCACATCCACCTGGTCTGCCGGGACTGCACCAACGTCATCGAGGCGGACCTGTCGGTGGCGGCCGAGTTCACCGCGAAGCTGCGGGAGCAGTTCGGCTTCGACACGGACATGAAGCACTTCGCGATCTTCGGGCGGTGCGCGGACTGCGCGCGCAAGGGCGCGACGGCTTCGGGCGCCTCGGCCGGCGGGAGTCCAAGTACCGAGTCGTAGGCTTGTGTTCATGAAGAGCCCCCTGTTGTCCCTGCCCGGCGCCGTCCAGGCCGAGGGCGTGGACGAAGGCGTCGCCGCCCATTACGGCGACCTGTTCCGCGAGCAGCGCGCCCTCGCGGACGGCACCGGATTCGTCGACCTCTCGCACCGCGGTGTCGTCACCGTCTCCGGCGAGGACCGGCTGAGCTGGCTGCACCTGCTGCTCACCCAGCACGTCAGCGAGCTGCCGGCCGGCCAGGCCACCGAGGCGCTGATCCTGTCCGCGCACGGCCACATCGAGCACGCGCTCTACCTGGTCGACGACGGCGAGACGGTCTGGGCCCATGTGGAGCCCGGCACCCAGGAGGCGCTGATCGCCTACCTGGAGTCGATGAAGTTCTTCTACCGGGTCGAGGTCGCCGACCGGACCGCCGACTTCGCCGTCGTGCACCTGCCGGCCGGTTCGATCGCCGACACGCCCGAAGGGGCCGTCGTGCGGGAGACCGCCTACGGCCGCGACCTCTTCCTGCCCCGCGCGGACCTGGAGTCCTACGCGGACCAGGCCGGCCCGCCGGCCGGGATCCTCGCCCACGAGGCCCTGCGCGTGGAGCAGCACCGGCCCCGGCTCGGCTTCGAGACCGACCACCGCACCATCCCGCACGAGCTGGGCTGGATCGGCACGGCGGTGCACCTCCAGAAGGGCTGCTACCGCGGTCAGGAGACCGTGGCCCGGGTGCAGAACCTGGGCAAGCCGCCGCGCCGCCTGGTCTTCCTGCACCTCGACGGCAGCGAGGTCCACCTGCCGGTGCACGGCACCGGGATCCACCTCGCCGACGAGGGCCCGGACGGCCGCAAGATCGGCTTCATCACCACGTCCGTACGGCACTACGAGCTCGGACCCGTCGCGCTCGCCCTGGTCAAGCGGAACGTGCCGGTGGACGCACGGCTGATGGCGGGCGAGACGGCGGCGGCGCAGGAAGTGGTCGTGGAACCGTAGCCTCCCCGGGGCCCACCACTCCGGCAGGCCCCGGGCTCACATCTCCAGCAGGACGGTGAACGGGCCGTCGTTCGTCAGCGACACCCGCATCCGCGCGCCGAACCGGCCCGTCGCGACCGTCGCGCCCAGGGAGCGCAGCTGCGCGACCACCTCGTCCACCAGCGGCTCCGCGACCTCGCCGGGTGCGGCCGCGTTCCAGGTGGGGCGGCGGCCCTTGCGGGCGTCGCCGTACAGCGTGAACTGGCTGACGACCAGCAGCGGGGCGCCGGTGTCGCTGCACGACCTCTCGTCGTGCAGCATGCGGATCGACCAGAGCTTGCGGGCCAGCTGCGCCGCCTTCTCCTTGGTGTCCTCGTGGGTGACCCCGACGAGGACGCACAGCCCCTCGCCCTCGATGGCCCCCACCGTCTCGCCGTCCACGACGACGCTCGCGCCGTCCACCCTCTGCACCACTGCTCGCATGCCGACCATGATGCCTCTCGGCCGTCCGGGTGCCGTGAGGGGTCCATATCGTGCTTCTTTCAGCTCCGTAACCCCCCATCCGGGGCCGATCGGGCGCACTCGGTCACATCCCGGCCACTGAGGGTGGCACGATGCTGTCGTACGCGCCGGTCGAGGGGACGGTTGAGGCGCCATGAGCACATCGAGTACCGAGCGGGAGCCCGTGGCGGCCTCGCCCATCCTCGAGGATGTCACCGAGGCCCACCGGCCGCCCGTGCAGCGCACCGACAGCCCCGGGCCGCCCGCGGTGGACCCCGAGCCCAGCTCGTCGAACACGGGGTACGCCCGGCATCCCGACCTGACCGTGCTGAGCCTTCCGGAGCTGCGCGCCCTGCGCCGGCAGGCACAGCGGGACGAGGCCGACCTGAGCTACGTGCGGCGGCTGCTCCAGGGGCGGATCGACATCCTGCGCGCGGAGCTGGCCCGGCGCGGGCCGGAGTCCGTCCTGGGCGCCGGGCAGGTGCCCGCGCCCGAGCAGGGGTCCGTCGTCGAGCGGCTCGCGGAGATCCTCAAGGACGCGCCCGCCCGGCAGCGCTCCTCCGCCCGGCATGTGACGCTCGGGACGCCGCACGGCGAGGAGTACCGGCGGCTGGCCGCCCAGATGCTCGCCGAGGTCGAACTGTCGGACCTCGGGGCGCGTACGGACCGGGAGCTGGGCGCGGCGATGGGGCGGCTCGAGCGGTACGAGCAGCAGGTGTCCGGGCGGCGGCAGCAGTTGCAGCGCACGGCCGACGGATGCGGCACGGAGATCGCCCGCAGGTACCGTGAAGGGGAAGCGCAGGTCGACGACCTGCTCATCTGACGCGACGCCCGCGCAGACCCCGGGACCGGCGCGGGGAGGGGGTTCCCCTCGTCCCCGCCCGTTCCACCGTCTTCGCCTGTCGCCCGGAGGGCCACCGCCGACGTCCGCGTCCACAGTCCCCTCCGCCGTGCCCCCTCCGCCCCGGCGTCCGCGTCCGGCGCGTCGGGGACGCGGTGCCGCCCGTGCTCGCCGGGGTGGGCCCGCTCGGGATTCGTGGAGGGGCGGCACCGCGGCAGCCCGGTGGTGCCGGCCGCGGACGGTTCGGTGGAGTGCGCGCTGGGGGACGTGAGCGCGCCGGTCTTCCCACGCTCGTCGGACAAGCCGACGCGCGCGGCGGGGGGCCGGGACGAGATCGGGATGGCGGGGCCGGGAAAGCGCCGCGACACCCCGCCCCCGGCCCCCTACTGTCACCCCATGACTGCCGCCAGCCCCGACATCGACGTACGTCCCATCACCGATGCCGAGATCCCCGACTGGGTCCGCGCCCTGAACACCGGCTTCCTGCGTCCCCCCGGCGTCTCCGACACCGAGATCGCCGACCGGCGGACGTACATCGAGCCGTCCCGCACCCTCGGCGCCTTCGACGCGGGCCGGTGCGTGGCGACGTTCCGGTCCTTCCCGCAGGAGCTCACGGCCGTGGGCGGCGCGACCGTTCCCGCCGACGCCATATCCAACGTGACCGTCACCGCCACCCACCGCCGCCGCGGCCTGCTGACCCGGATGATGGCCCAGGACCTGTCCGCCGCGAAGGAGCGCGGTGACGTCGTGGCGACCCTGATCGCCGCCGAGTACCCGATCTACGGCCGTTACGGCTTCGGGCCGGCCACCTGGGTGACCGAGTGGACGATCGACGTGCCCCGGGCCGGACTCGACCCGCGCCGGGCGGGTCCGGAGGACGGCGGCCGGGTCGACCTCGTGGACGCCGACGACGTGCGCAAGCTCGGCCCGGAGCTGCACGAGCGGCTGCGCCGCGCCCAGCCCGGCGCGATCGACCGTCCCGAGCGCTGGTGGCAGGTCACCACCGGCGCACTGCGCCCGGAGGGCCGTCCCTGGACCGAGCCCTTCCACGCCGTCTACCGCGCGGCGGACGGCACGGTCGAGGGGCTGGCGGTGTACCACTGCGACGAGACCTGGTCGAACGCCAAGCAGCCGCTGAACACGGCCACGGTGAAGAACCTGATCGCGGTGACCCCGGCCGCCGAGCGCGCGCTGTGGCTCCACCTGTGCTCGATCGACTGGATCACGAAGGTCAGGAGCGGCTGGCGGGCCCCCGACGACCTGCTCCCGCACTTCCTGCCGGACCCGCGCGCCGCCACCCCCACCACGCACGCGGATTGGCTGTGGGTGCGGATCCTCGACGTCGTACGGGCCCTGGAGGCGCGGACGTACGAGGGCACGGGGACGCTGGTGCTGGAGGTCCTGGACCGGGCCGGAATGGCCGGCGGGCGCTGGAGGCTGGAGGCGTCGCCCGCCGGAGGGATCTGCACGCCGACGACCGGGAGCGCCGATCTGACGCTGGACGTGGCTCAGTTGGCGACCCTGTGGCTCGGCGACGAGTCGGCGGTGCGGCTCGCCGCGCTGGGACGGGTCCGGGAAGAACGAGCGGGCGCCGCCCGAGGGGCGGACGCCCTGCTGCGTACGTCCAGGCGGCCTTGGTGCCCGGACATGTTCTGAGCGCTCCTTCCTGCCGGTGGCGGGTGACAGGTATGACGCATCCGTAGCCTGCTGTTCGGTTGTGGCTGTACGAGACGTTCTTCAGTTGTGGCTGTGCGGTGTGTTCGGTTGTGGCTGTGCCGACCGTGCCGGCGGTGCGCCGGCTGTTCAGTTGTGGCTGTGCCGTGCGGCGCCGGACAGCCGGCTGCCGCTCCCCGTTGGCGCTCCGACCGACCGGGCTCCCGGCTCCCCTCCGGAAGGGAGCACGGTCGGTTCTCCAACCGTCACCCTGGTGGCCAACACTTGGAAAGTTTGGCCATGTCGCTCAAGTTGGCTACCAACTCCACTGCTGTTATCTCCGCTTGGAAGCGACTCATAACCACCTTTCAACGAACTGCCGGAAGATGGCGGGAAGTTGTACTGTTTTGCCGTGGACCCGGAACACGCCTCCGCCAATGGGCGGAAGAGGTCACAGCGGCCACAGAGGTCACACCGCGAGGTGGCCGACGAACTGCGGCACCGGATCAGGACGGGAGTGCTGCGGCCGGGCCAGCGCATGCCCACCCAGGCCGAGCTGGCCGGCGAGTTCGGTGTCGAGCGCGGAGCCGTGCGCCAGGCCCTGCGCATCCTCCAGTCGGAGCAGCTGCTCACCAATGTGTCCAAGGGGAGCCCGGCGACCGTCGCGGCCGGTCCGGTGGGGGCCCTGACCGGCCCCGCCGCCCCGCCGCTGCCCACCACGGCCGCGCTCGCGCCCCGTATCGCGGCCGCCTTCGGCGCCCCCCACGTCGAGATCGACGCCCTGTGCCTGACCGCGATCTCGCTCACCCTGGCCATCGGCGAGCCGCTGCGGCAGATCCACGCCGGGCGGCTGAAACCGGCCAAGATCGACGTCCGCGTGCTGCTGCCGAGCCGGGACATCGACCTCGCCTTCCCCGCGCCGGTGGACGCCTCCGACGCCGGCCGGCTGCGCGGCCGCTGGCTGGCCCAGCGCAACGCCCAGGGCCAGGTGCTCAAGCACAACCTGCTGGCCCTGCGCGCCACCCACGGCATCGACGTGCGCGTGAGCTTCCGCGCGCTGCCCTTCACCCCGCCGGTCAAGCTGTACCTGCTCAACGACCGGGAGGCGCTCTTCGCGTACTACACGCTGCGGCGGCGTGAGCAGGAGATCGACCACGAACACCTGGAGCTGTACGACGCGGAGGGCACCCGGTCGATCCTCTTCGCCTTCGAGCAGGGCACCGACCCGCGCGACACGACCTTCGTCGAGCAGTCCCACGTGTGGTTCAACGCACTGTGGGAGACGATCAGTTCGGAGCTGCTGCTCACGAGCTGACGCCTCCCACGGGGAGCGGCCCGGACGCTGGGGGTCCGTGTGTCACAGGGCGGGCCCCGCGAGCAGGACCGCCAGCACCACGGCCCCCACGGAGCTGAGGGTCGGGTTCTTGGCCTTGATGCCGACGGTGAGCATCAGCAGGCCGATCACGCCCATCGCGCCGTACTTCCACTGCACGAGTTCCTCGAAGCCGATGACGAAGATGGCTGACACAAGAGCGAGAGCAGGCACGGTGATTCCCCCTTCGGACGGTTGCGGGCCGGTGCGGGCGTGGGGGGTGCAGGGGGAGTGGGCAGAAACTTCCACCAACTCCATCGAGTTGGTCGCCAAGTCTTCCTTAGTTGTCCCCACTTGGCTGCTATCTATAAACAAGTTTCAAACAACTGCCCTTAGATGGATCGAAGTTGTACCGTTTGGTTGTGACCCAGGAGAGCGTGGCCGTGAACGGCAGCAGAAGAAGCTCACCCCAGGAGATCGCCGAGACCCTGCGGGAACGGATCCGCACCGGCGAACTCCGGCCGGGTGACCGCCTGCCCACCCAGGCCGAACTCGCCGGGGAGTTCGGGGTGGAGCGCGGAGCCGTGCGCCAGGCCCTGCGAGTGCTCCAGGAAGACGGCCTGCTCAGCAACGTCACCAAGGGCAGCCCGCCGCGCGTCGCCGCACCCGTCGCCGCCCGCGCGGAGCCGCAGCCGACGATGGTCGGCCTCGCGCCCCGGCTCGTGGAGGCCTTCTCCGCCCGGCAGGTCAGGATCGACGCGGCCTGCCTCACGGCCGAGACCCTGATGGTCGCCGTCGGCGAGCCCCTGCGCCTCATCCACGAGGGCCGGCTGCGCCCGGAGTCGATCGACGTGCGCATTCTGCTGCCGTCCCGCAACATCGACCTGGCCTTCCCGATCTCGGTGGACCGGCCGAGCGAGGACGACCCCGTCCACCAGCGCTGGCTGGCCCAGCGCAACGCCCAGGGCCACGTCCTGAGCCACAACCTCAAGTCCCTGCGCGCCACCCACGGCATCGATGTCCGCGTCACCTTCCGCGCGCTGCCCTTCACCCCGCCGGTCAAGCTGTACCTGGTCAACGGCGCGGAGGCGCTGATCGCGTACTACATGATCACCCGTCGCGAGGAGCGCGCGGACGACGGGACGCTGGACATGTACGACGTCCTCGGCACGGAGTCCCTGCTGTTCTCCTTCGAGAAGGCGACCGGGCAGCGCGACGCCGCGTTCGTGACGGAATCGCAGAAGTGGTTCGACGCCCTCTGGGAAACCATCACGTCGGATCTGACACTCTCCTAGTGACTTCTGATACGACGCAGACCGAAGCGGTGACAGCTGAGACCGGAAACAAGACCGAGGAACTGCGGAACCTGATCGCGGGTGCCCGTGTCGTGCTCTGGGACTTCGACGGGCCGATCTGCCGGCTGTTCGCCGGGCACTCGGCGGAGCGGGTGGCGACCGAACTGGTGCGGTGGCTCGAGAGCCGGGGCCTGCACGGCCTGCTGACCGGCTCCGAACGGCAGTCGCTCGACCCGCAGGTCGTCCTGCGTGCCGTGGACCGCCGGCACCCCGGAAGCGACCTCGTCACGGAGCTGGAGGCACGGCTGACCCAGGAGGAACTGCGTGCCGCCGCCTCCGCGATGCCCACTCCGTACGCCGACCCCGTGATACGGACCTGGAAGGCCCTGGGCTCGCGCCTGGCCATCGCCACCAACAACTCGCCCCTCGTGGTGCGCGAGTACCTCGCGGGCCGCGACCTGGGCCTCTGCTTCGCCCCCCACGTCTACGGACGCACCCAGGACCTGAAACACCTCAAGCCCGACCCGCACTGCCTGAACCGCGCCCTGACCGCCACGGGTGCCTCCCCCGCGCAGGCCCTGATGATCGGAGACACGCCCACGGACCACGAGGCCTCCCTGCGGGCCGGCGTGCCCTTCCTCGGTTACGCCCGCAACGCCCGCAAGGAGAAACTGCTCAGGGAGGCGGGCGCCACCGTGGTCGTGGACTCCCTGGAGCCGGTGCTGCGGATCCTGCGGGATCAGGGCTGAGCGCCCAAGTGCGGGAGTTCCACCGGGTGTCGGGGGGACCGCGGGACCGGATGGCGGAGTCATCGAGGCCGGTGAGGAGGGCAGGGCGCTCGACGTGCTGGGGCTCGGGGCGACGTGCTGTAGCATGCCCGCACCGCGTGAGCAACAGCTCCGTTTCACACGTACAGCACGCAAGAGGTGGCGCGCAAGGCGACCTCGAAGGTGCGACACAGGCCGGACGCACTGATAGGGGCACACCACCCGTTGTGCCGACGTCGGGTGCGCTCGACTCGTATCCGTTATGACTCTTGGCGTACCTTTTGTCGTATCGTCGTTCTCGCCTGAGCACTTGAGCAACTGGAGCGGCCGTGGGCGCACCTCCCCCTCCCCGTCCCTTTCTGGGGGAGCACGCCCTCCGCGTCGTCCGGGAGTTCGTACGGCTCGCCGCCGAGCTGGGTGAGAAAGGTGGCGGCCGCCACCACCGCGACCATGTGCTCCCCCTGACGGAGCACATGGCCCGGCTGCTGCACCGGGAGGCCGGTACGCCGGTCACCGTGCGGATCCACCGCGCCGAGGCGCCGCCCGTGGCGATCAGAACCTGGCAGCGCGAGGCCGAGATCGTCGACGCTGTCGCAGGGGTGCTGCCCGACGTCCCGCGGTGCCTGGTCGACCAGGATTCCTTCACGATCCACGACCACGTCGAGGGCGTGTCCCTCTCCAGCGTGTGCCCGAACGGCAAACCCGTCGACGCGCTCCACGTCAGGGCGCTGGCGCAGATGCTGGCCCGGATGACGCAGGTCCGGCGGGAGGCGCTGCCCGCGCTCCCCCCGGAGTGGCCGCGCAACGACAAGGACGGCCAGGCCTTTCTGCGGATGCTGGCGTGTCGTGCGGACCGGCGGATCAGGCAGCCCAACTGGCACACCTTCGGCGGGCTGTTCGCGGCCCTGGGCATTCCCGAGGACGCCCTGGCCCAGCTGGCCCGACGCGTGCCCGCCATGGCCAGGCGGCCGTACAGCCTGCTCCACGCGGACCTGCACCGCGACAACCTGATCGTGCCGAGCGGCGGTGATCCGGTCCTCGTCTGCGTCGACTGGGAACCGGCGACCTACGGAGACCCCCTGCACGACCTCGCGACACACCTGGTCCGCATGCGGTACCCGGGCCATCAGCGGGACGAGGTGATCGACGCCTGGGCCGAGGCCATGACCCGGATCCGTCCCGCGGCCGTCAACGGCATGGTCAGGGACCTGCGGCACTACGTCGCCTTCGAGCGGGCCCAGTCCGTCTACCCCGATGTGATGCGGGCGGCGAAGGCCCTGGAGGACACGCCCGGCCAGGAGGGACTGGACGACGCGACGGCGTCCGTGCGCAGGGCGCTGGAGGCGGCCGCCGCGCCGCTGGGTCTCAGGAACGTTCCGGGCACGGCGCAGATCGAGCGCGTCCTGTTCCGCTGGCGGGCCGCCCGGACGGCGGTCAGGGACGGCGGCCCGGGCCGGGTGGCGGAGGCGATCCCGTGGTCGTGGGACCCGCGGCTTCCCGAACGCCCCGAATTCCCGGCCTCCGCCGTCGGTCACGCCCTGGTCGCCGAGGGGATGGCGCCGGCCGGCCGGGTGTTCAAGGGCACCGCGCACCTCAACTCGGTCGTCCGCGTACCCGAGGCCGATCGCACGGTCGTGGTGCGGCGCGAGGTGGCCAACCTCTGCCGCAGCGAGCCGAGCTTCCTCAGCGAGCACGCCGTGCTGCGGGCCATCGAGCAGTCGGGGGTCCCGGTGGCGGCGCCGAGGGTCCTCGCCCTGGGCCGTGGCTACCGGGGGGAGCAGTTCGCCATCCACACCTACGTCGGGCCCGAGGACACCGACCGCCCGCCCGGCCACCCGGTGCACGGCCTGCTGCCGCACGAGGCGGACGGGCTCGTCGACCAGTTGTGCGCGCTGGCGGACGTCGACTACGGAGGGCTCGACCCGGTCGCGGGCAAGGAGACCTTCTTCACCTGGCTGTGCGACCAGCTCGTACTCCTGGTCGGGAGCCTGCCGAAGGAGTCGCAGCAGCTGGCCCGGCTCCTCGGCCTCCCCGACGCCTCCCGGCTGGGGCAGATCCTGTCCCGGTACTGGGTGAACCCACGCGAGCCGGCCCTCCTGCACGGCGACCTCAACCCGTGGAACCTCGTACGCCGCGACGACGCCCTCGCCCTCACCATCATCGACTGGGAGATGGCTCTGGTCGGCGACCCGCTGTACGACCTGGTCCGGCACATGCACCTGACCCCGACCCGCCCGGAGATCCGCGAGCGCATGTTCCGGCGCTGGGAGCGCCGGCTGCCCGCCGGGCACACGGCCGGCTGGCGGCAGGACTGGACGGTGTACCGCCGGCTCGAGACCGTCCGCTCCGCCTACGTGGACCTGGACCGCCTGGTGACCGGCGCGAGCCTGGACGCCCCCAACGTCCGCCGCGCCGTCGAGTCCTACGCGATGACCCTCGCGGCGGCCACCGGCTCCCTGGGCCTGCCGGTCCGCCGGGACGCGAACCCCTATCTCGCCCGGGGGATGGCCTAGGCCAGGCCCAGGCCCTGCCGTCACCGCCCCGGTGAGCCCGGTGGCCGGTCTCAGATGCGGAGTTCGGGCGGGAAGCCGGTCCAGCGCAGTTCGGCGGGCAGGTGCCGCATGTCGTTGTGGACGAGTACGGAGGACGGCCTGCCGGGTGCGTAGCGGATGACCGTCAGCGCCGCGTTGCCGTGGTTGAGGCCCATCCAGCGCCACTCGGGCGCGTCGAGGGCGGCTCGGACCAGCCAGCCGATGAGGAAGCTGTGCGTGACGACGAGTTCATGGCGGGGGCGATCGCCGTCGACCGGACCCGTGAATTCCGCGAGTGCTTCCCGGGCCAGCGCCGGACCGCGCTCGCGCTCCGCCTCCGGGACCTGGGCGAGGAAGCCGAGCATGGCGTCGGCCGCGTCCGGCGGCAGTTCCTCCTTCGCCGGGAGATGAGGGATGTAGTCGCCGGCCGGCTCCGACTGGTGCAGCGGGACGTCGCCGAGCTGTGCGCCGATCAGCTGGGCCGTCTGCCGCGCCCGGGGCAGCGGGCCGTGGTGGATCGCCGCCAGCGGGGTGCTCCGGAGGCGTTCACCGAGCAGGGAGGCTTGGCGCCGGCCGCTCTCCGTCAGGGTCGTCTCGTCCGCCGACACCTCACCGTGCCGGGCGAGATAGAGGTATCGAGTGGCAGCGCTCGTCATGTCCCGGGCCTCCGTCGGCAGCCGTGATCTTGTGTCACGGAGGGACGCCGGGTCCTTCGCGCACGGTTCCGTCGCACCCCGCAACCTCGTTCCCGACCACCGGGAAACACTCTTGCAAGCAGGTTGCTTGCAATTGTTAGCGGGGGTGGTGCAAGGTGGAGGCATGGCATCGCTCAACGTCGGCAACCTCGGTGAGTACCTGCGCGAGCAGCGCCGCAACGCGCAGTTGTCGTTGCGGCAGCTCGCCGACGCCGCCGGCGTGTCCAATCCGTACCTGAGCCAGATCGAGCGCGGGCTGCGCAAGCCGAGCGCGGAGGTGCTCCAGCAGGTCGCCAAGGCGCTGCGGATCTCCGCCGAGACGCTGTACGTGCGGGCCGGGATCCTCGACGCCGAGCGGGACCGGGACGACGTGGAGACGCGCGCCGTCATCCTCTCCGACCCGTCGCTGAACGAGCGACAGAAGCAGGTGCTGCTCCAGATCTACGAGTCCTTCCGCAAGGAGAACGGGTTCGGGACCGCCGAGACGGACGGTTCCGGTGAGCGCGCGGCCCAGGACGGCGGCACCGGCGACACCGGTGGCACCACCGCCCGCGGCACCCGCGCGGCGGGCGACGGCGCCGGCGCCGACGGCGCCTCCATACCCGTCCGCCCCGCCGCCGGGGCGGACGGCGGCCGGCCCGCCCCCGCCGGGCGGCGCCCTGTCCGTACGTCCGGCGGCAGTGACGCCGATCCGCGGGAGGCGGCCGACTGATCCCAGCGGTCCCACGGTCACGGCTCGTACGGGCCGGGCGCCCGGCCCGACCACCGCGGAAACCCAAAACCCTCAGCCACAAGCGATCCGGGAGAACCCTCACCATGGCCATCACCGACGACCTGCGCAAGACCCTCAGCGACCCCACGCCGCTCTACTTCGCCGCGGGCACCGCGGACCTGGCCCTCCAGCAGGCCAAGAAGGTGCCCGCCCTGGTGGACCAGCTGCGCGCCGAGGCCCCGGCCCGTATCGACGCGGTGCGCAACACCGACCCGAAGGCCGTCCAGGAGCGGGCCACCGCCCGCGCCAAGGAGGCCGGTGTCCGGGTCAAGGAGACGCAGGAGAACATCCAGACCAAGGTCACCGACTTCCTGAACTACCTCGACACCGACCTGAAGAAGCTCAGCACCAACCTCGACGCCGATCTGAAGAAGCTCGGCGAGAGCGCCCAGGACCTCGCCCTGCGCGGCGTCGGCGTCGCCGCCGAGTACGCCGTCAAGGCCCGCGAGACCTACGAGAAGGTCGCCGAGCACGGTGAGCAGGCCGTGAAGACCTGGCGCGGCCAGGCGGCCGAGGGCATCGAGGACATCGCCGGAGGGGTCGAGGAGCTCGCCGTCGCCGTCGAGCCCCAGCCCGAGCCGAAGGCCGAGCCGGTCGTGGTCAAGGAGGTCAAGGAGGAGGAGTCCGCCGAGACCGGGGCCACGCCGATCACGGCCAAGAAGAACCAGGCGAAGAAGGGTCCGGTCGTGCGCAAGACCCCGCCCACGGCGAAGAAGACCACCCCGCCCGCCAAGTAGGCGGCGATCCGGCCCGTCGGGCAAGCGGCGAGCGGTCCGTCGGGCAGGCGGCGATGCGGTCCGTCGGGCAGGCGGCGACGCGGTCCGCCGGGCAGGTGCGACACGCCGGAGCGCCTCACCCGTATGGGCGATGGGCAGCCGGGCCGGGCACCCTTGGGGTGTCCGGCCCGTTCTACGGGTACGGTGACCGCGTAGGAATCGGGAGAGAACGGGCGGTGGGCAACATGCTGATGCTGGGCTTCCAGGGGCTCCTGGGGATTCTGAAGATCGTCCTGATGGCCTTGGCGGCGTTCGGGCTGTTCGACGCCGCGTTCCGGCGCGAGGACGCCTTCCGTGCGGCCGACAAGCAGAACAAGATCTTCTGGCTGATCATCCTGGGCATCGCGCTCGCCGTGAGCTACCTGTTCTCGATCTTCTCGTTCCTGCCGATCATCGGTGTCATCGCGAGCATCGTCTACATCGTCGACGTACGGCCCGCGCTCAAGCAGGTCTCCGGCGGGAACGGGTGGGGGCGCCGCCGCGGCAGCAGCAGCGACGGCCCGTACGGGCCCTACAACGGCGGTCGGTGAACCGCCGGCCGGCCCCGGACCGGTTGCCTACGGCTCCCGGTCCAGCAGGACCACCGCCACGTCGTCCGTGAGCTCGCCGCCGTTGAGTCCGCGCACCTCGTTCACCGTCGCCCGCAGCAGCCCCTCCCCGCGCAGACCCTGGCCGAGCTGGCGGCGGACCACCTCGACCATGCCGTCCTGGCCCAGCCGCTCACCCTCCTCCCCGACCCGGCCCTCGATCAGGCCGTCGGTGTAGAGCATCACGCTCCACTCGGCGCCCAGCTCCACCTGCATCCGGGGCCAGCGGGCGCCGGGCAGCAGGCCGAGGGCGGGGCCGTTGTTCTCGTACGGCAGCAGCCGGGCGGGCTTGCCGGGAGTGATCACCAGCGGTGACGGGTGACCGGCCAGGCACAGTCCCGCGCGGCGCCCGTCGGGCGCTATGTCCACCGTGCACAGCGTCGCGAAGATCTCGTCGTCGGAGCGCTCGTGCTCCAGCACCTGCTGGAGCGTGCCCAGCAGCTCGTCGCCGCACAGCCCGGCCAGGGTCAGTGCCCGCCAGGCGATACGCAGCTCCACGCCCAGCGCCGCTTCGTCGGGGCCGTGCCCGGAGACGTCGCCGATCATGGCGTGCACGGTGCCGTCGGGGGTGCGGACGGCGTCGTAGAAGTCGCCGCCGAGCAGCGCGCGCGAGCGGCCGGGGCGGTAGCGGGAGGCGAAGCGCAGCGTCGACCCGTCCAGCAGGGGGGTCGGCAGCAGGCCACGCTCCAGGCGCCGGTTCTCCTGCGCGCGCAGCCTGCCCTCGGCGAGCCTGCGCTCGGCCGTGTCGGAGCGCTTGCGCTCCACCGCGTACCGGATCGCCCGGCTGAGCAGCCGCCCGTCCAGCTCGTCGCGGAACAGGTAGTCCTGGGCGCCGACCCGCACCGCCTGGGCGGCGCGCTCGGCGTCACCGGAGGAGGTGAGTGCGAGGACGGCGTGCCGGGGCGCGAGTTCGAGCACGTGCCTGAGCACGGCCAGCTCGTCGTCGTCGCCCGCGGACCGGCCGGGAGCGGTCAGCGCGAGGTCCAGCAGGATGCAGTGGACGTCGTCGGTGAGCAGCCGCTCGGCCTCGGTGAGATTGCGGGCCCTGCGCACGCGGATCGGCTTGCCGGACGAGTCGAGCAGTTCGGGCACCATCGGCGAGCCGATCGGGTCGTCCTCGATCAGCAGCAGCGTGAGCTGGGTGTTGTTGGCCTGGGTGCCGGCGCGGTTGTCCTTCTCGACCGTTGCTTCCTTACGCGGGGCCTGTGCTGCGGAGGTGCCGTCGCCGTGGGACGCGGTCTGCGTCTGGTCGCACTCCGCGGCCGGGACTGTCCTCTGCCGCGGTACGGGCACGGGCATTGTCCTGGGTTCCTTCCCTCCCCCCGAGGGCATGGCGGGTACGAGGGACCTCGCGCCGCCGACGGGGACATTAGCGGTAGTCGGCGCCGCGGGGGAATGGTGTGAGGCGCGTCGCTCCGGCTTTCGTCGCTGTCATATGCCGCGATCCCTACCGGAGTTGGACACGACGCCGCCGGGGGTGGGATGACGAAGGTCACGTCTCCCGTGGGTTTGGCGGCGGCCGGGGGTGCGGTCGGTCACGTGGCCGGGGTCACCGGAGGCCGGCCGGGGCGTGGAGTCTCAGTCCGTGTCGGGCCGTACGACGCCCAGGATCGGCATCGAGCCCGCCCCGGCGAGCGTCACCGTGCGCCCCGGCCGCGGGGCGTGGACGATCGTGCCGTCGCCGACGTACATCCCGACATGGCTGGCGTCGCCGAAGTAGATGATCAGGTCGCCGGGCCGCATGTCCTCGATGTCCACGCGCTTCAGCTGCTTCCACTGCTGCTGCGAGGTGCGCGGGACGGGGTTCCCGGCCGCCGACCAGGCCTGGGAGGTGAGCCCCGAGCAGTCGTACGTCCGGGGACCCTCGGCGCCCCACTCGTACGGCTTGCCGAGCTGGGCCGTGGCGAACTCGACCGCCTTCTTGCCCGCCGCGGACGCCTTGCCGTTGAGCTCGTCGAGGATGCCGGTGCCCAGCCAGGCCGTCTGCGCCTGGTCGGCAGCCTGCCGCTCCAGTTCGGCGAGGCGCTCGCGCTGCCGTTTCTCCAGCGTGGCCTCGAGTTGCTCGGCCTCCTTGATCCGCTCCTTGATCCGCTTCTTCGCCGCGGCCTTGGCCTTGCGGCCCGCCTCCAGCTTCTGCCAGCGGTCGGCGGCGTCGTCCGCGTACAGCTTCAAGTCCTGCTGGATTCGCGTCGTTTCCTCGATCAGGCCCTTGGTCGCCCGCTGGCCCTGGAGCACCCGGCCGGCGCCGTCGAAGAAGTCCTGCGGGTCGTTGCCCAGCATCAACTGGACCTCGGGCGGCAGACCGCCCGTGCGGTACTGGGCGCGGGCCGCGGCGCCGGCGCGGTCCTTCAGGCCGTCCAGTTTGCGCTGCTCGTCGGCGATCTTCCGGTTCAGGTCGGCGATCTCGGCGGACTGCTTCTCCGCCTTCTCCCTGGCCAGGTTGTAGGCGTCGGTGGCGACGGCGGCGTCGTGGTACAGCTTGTCCAGCTTGGCGCGGACGGCCTGGAGGTCCTTGTCCGGCGCGAGCGTGACGGAGGGGGAGGGCGAGGGAGCGGGGGAGGCGGACGGGGCCGGGTCCGGCAGTGCGCGCGCGAACGCGGTGCCCGGCGCTCCCAGCAGCGTGACCGCGCAGACCACGGTCACGGCCGCCGCGAGCACGGTGTGCCTGCGCCGTCCCATACTCGGCCCCCCAGCTGATTAACCGTCAGTAACATGTGGACGCTCGGGCGATCGTGCCACGACTCGGCGCAAAGCGACAGAGGTGCGGCGATCTCCCAGCGATCTCCCGCCTGTGTGACGAACGACCCGCAAGGATCGTTCCCCGCAGGTCACGGCGGATGAATGGGCCGCCGTCGGCCGGTCGCGCGGGCCGTCGTGGGGTGGTCGCGGGTCGGTCGCGCGGGTCGCCGTGGGGTGGTCGCGGGTCGGTCGCGCGGGCCGTTGCCGGGCGGTCGCCGGTCAGCTGCGTGGGCCGTTGCTGGGCCGTCGCTGGTCAGTTGCGCGGCGCCAACGCCCGCCAGTCGACCGTCACTTCGCCCTGCCGCCAGCGCGCCGGACCGTCCGTCACCGGCCAGTCGGCCGTCAGGTCGCGCACCGTGCGGATCCAGCGCTGGCGCGCGCCGTAGGAGGCGTACGGCGCGGCGCTCGCCCAGGCGCGGTCGAAGTCGCGCAGGAAGGCGTGCACCGGCTCGCCGCGGACGTTGCGGTGGATGAGCGCCTTCGGGAGGCGTTCGGCCAGGTTGGACGGGTGGTCCAGGGAGCCGAGGCGGGTGGCGAAGGTCACCGTGCGGGGGCCCTCCGGGCCGAGCGCGACCCACACGTGCCGGCGGCCGATCTCGTCGCAGGTGCCCTCGACCAGCAGGCCTCCGCGCGAGTGCCCGTCCGCCGGGGCGAGCCGCGTGCGCAGCCGCTCCCAGACGGCGGCGACCTCTTCCTCGTCGTACTGCCGCAGCACGTTCGCCGCGCGGATGAGGTGCGGACGCTGCGGGACGGGGACCTCGAAGCCGCCGTGCCGGAAGACGAGCCCGTCGCGCTCGTACGGCTTCGCGGCCGCGACCCGGGCCGGTTCGATCTCGACGCCCACCACGCGCGCGCGTGGCGCGGCGGTGCGCAGCCGGTGCAGCAGCTCGACCGCCGTCCAGGGGGCGGCGCCGTAGCCGAGGTCGACGGCCACCGGATCGGCGGCCCGGCGCAACTCGGCGCCGTGCACGGCCGCGATCCAGCGGTCCATGCGGCGGAGCCGGTTGGGGTTGGTGGTCCCGCGCGTCACCGTTCCCACGACGGGGGTCCCCCCGCTCGAGCGAAGCCGAGAGTGGGGGAGGGTCGCTGCGCGGGATGTCATGCATACGAGGGTATGGCGCCCGCCGGCCCCGACCGCACGGGCGTAGCGCGCGGGAGCCCCGCCCCACCGTGCCCGCTCGCCACCTCGACCCGGACGCGGCACACCGGCCCTGTGCGCCCAGCCGGAACCTGTCGGCCCACCAGGCGGCACCGGCCGTCGTGGCCATGCGGCAGGCGCGTCGAGCCACGCGGCACGCGGGCCGCGCCGTTCCGGCGGTCGGACCGCGCGGCGCACGCGGGTGCGTCACGTCCTGGATCTGCGGTACCCGCAGTGCTGGTCGCGCGTGGGTGTGTCATGCCGTGACCGGGTGGCACCCGTAGCACCTCCGGGCGGTCGGCGCGCATGCGTCACGCACCCCGGGGTCGAACGGTTGAGCGAGAGCCGGTAATGATTGGGCAAAGGAGCCGGTAGCGGAAATGGAGTCAGGTGCTCCGGCGTTGGGTCTTGGAGGGCGCTCGGCGCCCCCGTCCGGCATGCCCGAAACGAGGAGGAACGCCACGTGAGCCAGTACGTCAGCAGGCTCGGGCGTCGTTCCCCGACGGCACCCGCGCGGCTGCGGCTGCACCGCCGGCCCCGGCGCGTCGCCATGCTCTCCGTGCACACCTCACCGCTCCACCAGCCCGGCACGGGCGACGCCGGCGGCATGAACGTCTACATCGTGGAGCTCGCCCAGCGTCTGGCCGCCCAGGGCGTCGAGGTCGAGGTCTTCACCCGCGCCACCGCGGGGGACCTGCCGCCCGCCGTCGAACTCGCCCCCGGCGTCCTCGTCCGGCACGTCGACGCCGGCCCCTACGAAGGCCTGGCCAAGGAGGACCTGCCCGCCCAGCTGTGCGCCTTCACGCACGGCGTGATGCAGGCCTGGGCCGGCCACCGCCCCGGCCACTACGACCTCGTCCACTCCCACTACTGGCTCTCCGGACACGTCGGCTGGCTCGCCGCCCAGCGCTGGGGCGTCCCTCTGGTGCACGCCATGCACACCATGGCCAAGGTCAAGAACGCCAGCCTGGCCGAGGGCGACACCCCCGAGCCCGCCGCCCGCGTCATCGGCGAGACCCAGATCGTCGCCGCCGCCGACCGGCTGATCGCCAACACCGACGAGGAGGCCGGCGAACTCGTACGGCACTACAGCGCCGACCCCGCCAAGGTCGCCGTCGTACACCCCGGCGTGAACCTCACCCGCTTCCGTCCCGGCGACGGCCGCGCCGCCGCCCGCGCCCGCCTCGGCCTGCCGCAGGACGCCCTGATCCCGCTGTTCGCCGGCCGTATACAGCCGCTCAAGGCCCCCGACGTGCTGCTGAGGGCCGTGGGCGTCCTCCTCGACCAGCGGCCCGAACTGCGCTCCCGCATCGTCGTCCCCGTCGTCGGCGGCCCGAGCGGCAGCGGCCTCGCCAAGCCGGAGGGCCTGCAGAAGCTGGCCGCCCGGCTCGGCATCGCCGACGTCGTACGGTTCTGCCCGCCGGTCGGGCAGGACCGGCTCGCCGACTGGTTCCGGGCCGCGTCCGTCCTGGTCATGCCCTCCTACAGCGAGTCCTTCGGCCTGGTCGCGATAGAGGCGCAGGCGACCGGCACCCCGGTCCTTGCCGCCTCGGTCGGCGGCCTGCCGGTGGCCGTTCGGGAGGGCGAGACCGGATTCCTGGTCCAGGGCCACGACCCGGCCGACTACGCGCACCTGCTGCGCCGCTTCGCGGACGACCCCCACCTCGCCGACCGGATGGGCGCCGCCGCCGCCCGGCACGCGCGCTCCTTCGGCTGGGACGCGTCGGCGGCGGCCACGGCGGACGTGTACACGGCCGCGTTGCAGGCCCACCGGCGTCGCGTACGCTCGCCCCATGGGTAGCGCCACGGGTGCCACGGGTGAGGCGGAGCAGCAGCGCGCGACGCGGGTCGTCGAGGACGTCCTCAAGGGCGCCGAACTGGACTGGGAGAGCCCGCGGTCCGGCAACTACGTCGTGAAACTCCCCGGCATCCGCAAGCTGTCGACCACCCTGTCGATGATCGTCGGCCGGCACTCGCTGTCCCTTAACGCCTTCGTCATCCGCCACCCCGACGAGAACGAACCCGCCGTCCACCGCTGGCTGCTGGAGCGCAACCTCAAGCTGTACGGGGTGAGTTACGCCGTCGACCAGCTCGGTGACGTCTACCTCACCGGCCGGCTGCCGCTGGCCGCCGTGACCGCCGACGAGGTCGACCGGCTGCTCGGCCAGGTCCTGGAGGCGGCCGACGGCAGCTTCAACACCCTGCTGGAGCTCGGCTTCGCCTCGGCGATCCGCCGCGAGTACGCCTGGCGCGTCTCGCGCGGCGAATCGACCCGCAACCTCGAGGCGTTCGCGCACCTGACCCAGCGTCCGGCCGACTGACCCCGCCCTCGCCGCAGCCGCGGGATCACGTCACTTCCCGTTCCTGCCGTGCGAGGTCCCGCGGCCGTACCGCCCCGGAGTCACACCCACGAGCTTCCTGAAGTGCCGGGTGAGATGGGCCTGGTCGTAGAAGCCGGTCTCGGCGGCCACCTCGGCCGGTTTCAGCCCCGCCAGCAGCAGCCTGCGGGCGCGGTCCACCCGGCGGGACATCAGGTACTGGTGCGGAGCGATGCCGTACGCGCCGCTGAACGCCCGTACCAGGTGGGTGGGATGGGCCTGCACGAGAGCCGAGGCCTCGTCGAGCGTGACGCCCTGCGGCACCCGCTCGTCGAGCAGTTCGCGCAGCCGGCGGGCGAGGGCGGGGTCGCGGCGCGGGGTCCCGACGGCGAGCCGTGGCCGCAGATGGGCGCGCAGCCGCTCGCCGACGAGCGCCAGCCGGCTCTCCGCCTCCAACTCGTCACCGGGCAGGGCGAGCGCGGTGTGCACCTGCCCGACCCGCCGGCGCAGCACCGGATCGCGCAGGTCCGGCCCGTCCACGGCCGCTCCGATGAGCTCGTCGCCGAGGTGGGTGGCGTCCAGGTACAGCACCCGCTTGCGGAAGCCGCCCGGGCCGACGGGCGAGCCGTTGTGCGGGACGTGCGGCGGCAGCAGGGACACGGTGTCGTGCGGGGTGCCGTGCTCGTGCCGGTCCAGGTCGTACCGAACGGCGCCGTCGTCCACGATCAGCAGCGTCCACGCCTCGTGCACGTGCATCGGATAGGCGTACTCGGTGAAGTGCGCGTGGAACACCTCCACGACGCCCGGGACACGCGGGCGCCAGGCGGAGACGTTCCGCTGCGGGGCCATGCAAAGAACGTACAAGACGGCGCGGTACCGCGTTCGGGAGTCTCGTCCCATGAACGACGAGCAGCCCATCCGCTTCGACACCAAGATCGCCGTCCTGCTGCGCGAGGACCTGGAGACCTGGCAGCGCCTGAACGTCACCGCGTTCCTGGTCAGCGGCCTCGGCACGACGGTCCCGGAGATCATCGGGGAGCCGTACGAGGACGCCGACGAGGTGCCGTACCTGCCGATGTTCCGCCAGCCGGTGCTGGTCTTCCAGGGCACCAAGGAGACGCTGACCGCGGCGCACGGGCGGGCCCTGTCCCGGTCCCTGCCGCGCGCCGTCTTCACCTCCGACCTGTTCACCACCGGCAACGACCGCGACAACCGGGCCGCGGTCCGGGCCGTGCCGACCGGCGAGCTGGACCTGGTGGGACTCGCTGTCCACGGCCCGCGCAACGCGGTGGACAAGGTGCTGAAGGGCGCGCGGATGCACCCTTAGGCGACGGCCGCGCCCGTCGGCCTCACGCCGTGCCGACCTCGGTACGGGGCTCGGTGCGGGACTCCACGGTGGCCGGCTCGGCCTTCGGCAGGCGGCGCATCAGGGCCCAGTAGCTGAGGGCGGCGGCCGTGCCGACGGCCGCGCACATGCCCCACAGCCACTCGGCGCCGAGCCGGTCGATGACGGCACCGGACATCAGCGGCGCGACCAGGGCGGCCACCGACCAGGACAGGGTGTAGACGCCCTGGTAGCGCCCGCGCCCCTGCACCGGGGAGAGCCGGACGACCAGCCCGGTCTGGGTGGGCGCGTTGATCATCTCGCCGAGGGTCCACACGCACACCGTGATCGCGAACACGCCGACCGATCCGGCGAACGCCGTGAGCCCGAAGCCGTAGCCCGCGAGCAGGGCGGAGACGATCAGCAGCCGCCCGGGGTCCCGGTGCTCGATGAAACGGGTGACCGGGATCTGCAGGGCGACGATCAGGATCCCGTTGACGGCGATGGCCATGCCGTAGTCGGCGGGCGTGAACCCGGCCCGGCCCATGGCGACCGGCAGCCCGACCGCCCCCTGCTGGAAGACCACGGCGATCAGGAAGGACGCCCCGACGACGCCCATGAACCGCCCGTCCCGCAGGACGGTCCACAGCCGGACGGCGTCACCGCTCTCGTGGCTCACGCGCTCGTCCGGGCCCGGCCGGGACTCGGGCACCTTCAGGAAGACGACGATCGCGCAGGCCAGCGTCATCGCGGCCTCGATCAGGAAGCCGGCGAGATAGCTGTACTCGGCGATGAAGCCGGCCGCCATGGAGGAGACGGCGAAGCCGAGGTTGATCGCCCAGTAGTTGAGGGAGAAGGCGCGGACCCGGTCCTCGGGACGCACGATGTCGGCCATCATCGCCTGCACGGCCGGCCGGGAGGCGTTGCTGGCCATGCCGACCAGGAAGGCGACGGCGGCGATGGCGACGGGATCCCGGACGAACCCGAGCGCCGCGACGGACACGGCGGTGGAGGCCTGGGCGACGAGCAGGGTCGGCCGCCGTCCGAGCCGGTCGGCCATCACGCCCCCGGCGAGCGAGGAGACGACCCCGCCGAGACCGTGCAGCGCGGCGACCAGACCGGCGTACGAGGCGGAGTAGCCGCGGCCGAGGGTCAGGTACAGCGCCATGAACGTGGCGACGAAGGCGCCCAGCCGGTTGACGAGGGTGCTGGTCCACAGCCACCAGAACTCACGGGGGAGTCCGGAGACGGTCTCCCGGGCGGCACGTCTGAGACTGGCGACGGACATGGACGACCCCCCGGGGATGTAAGCGGCTGATGCAGCGAGCACAACTTACGAGGAGGGGGGCGTGCGGGACTACTCAATTAGCAGAAGCCGTCAACTGTCGGCCACCGCGGCGGGGCGGTCGTCCGCCCGCCGTCCGCCTGCTGGGCGCCGGGGCAGGGGGCCGAATGCGTGGATTACGCTCTGAGGCATGGCCGACGCACCGTACAAGCTGATCCTGCTCCGCCACGGCGAGAGCGAGTGGAACGCGAAGAACCTGTTCACCGGCTGGGTGGACGTCAACCTCAACGAGAAGGGCGAGAAGGAGGCAGTCCGCGGCGGTGAGCTGCTGAAGGACGCCGGCCTGCTGCCCGACGTGGTCCACACCTCCGTCCAGAAGCGCGCGATCCGCACGGCCCAGCTCGCGCTGGAGGCCGCCGACCGCCACTGGATCCCGGTCCACCGCTCCTGGCGTCTGAACGAGCGCCACTACGGTGCTCTCCAGGGCAAGGACAAGGCCCAGACCCTTCAGGAGTTCGGCGAGGAGCAGTTCATGCTGTGGCGCCGCTCCTACGACACCCCGCCGCCGGCGCTGGACCGCGACGCCGAGTACTCCCAGTTCTCCGACCCGCGCTACGCGGCCCTCCCGCCGGAGCTGCGCCCGCAGACGGAGTGCCTGAAGGACGTCGTCGTCCGCATGCTCCCGTACTGGTTCGACTCGGTCGTCCCCGACCTCCTGTCCGGCCGCACGGTCCTGGTGGCCGCCCACGGCAACAGCCTGCGCGCCCTGGTCAAGCACCTCGACCAGATCTCGGACGCCGACATCGCGGGCCTCAACATCCCCACCGGCATCCCCCTCTACTACGAACTCGACGCCGACTTCCGCCCCGTCACCCCGGGCGGCAAGTACCTCGACCCGGACGCCGCGGCAGCCGCCATCGAGGCGGTCAAGAACCAGGGCAAGAAGAAGTAAGCCTGCACAAACAAGGCCCTCACCAGCGGTTTTACCGCTGGTGAGGGCCTTGTTGCCGCGCTGGGCCGTCTGTGGGCCGTCGGCTGCCCGACCGGGCCGTCAGGGATCAGGCTCTCGGGGGAACCGGTCTCGGCCGCTCCCTCACCTCTGCCTGGGCTCCCGCATCGCGGAGAGCCACGACAGCCGTCTCGGCGTCGTCCTGAGGCACGCCTTCAAGGACAAGGGCGGGGGACTGAGTCACCAGAACTTTGCTGCGCCAGAGGCTCAGTCCGGTCAGCCGACTTACGGCTTGGGCGACGTCCAGCACACGGGTGCCCGGTCAAGGGGCACCACGTCATTGGGTACCTCGTCACAGACCAGCGTGAAGTAGTACCTGCCGTCCGCCATAGCTCCAGCCCCCTGCTGATCGTTGTCCTGATCGCCCTCAGCCGTCATGGTCTCTCGGCACAGTGGGCGCGAACACTGACGCCACCGCCTTACGAGTGCGCTCCTGGCTGGACGGCATCAGGTGCGCGTACACCCGCAGCGTCAGGCCCGGGTCCGAGTGGCCCAGGTACTCGGCGACGGCCTTGATGTTCTCCCCGGCGTCCAGGAGTACCGACGCGTAGAAGTGCCGCAGTGCATGCATGCCGTTCTCGCGCGACTCGGCGTACGACTCGCCTGGCTTCCGCTCAGGGATCACCTCAGCCGAGGCCAGCGCCCGCTTCCATGCCTCCTCGTTGAGGGACGTACGCCAGAAGTACCCGCCGCGCGGCCCGGCCTGCCGGTCGGGGAAGCGCTGGTCAGAGGCCGTGGGCTTCTTCAGTCCCGCTGGTCAGTGACCGCTGATCAGTACACCGTCTACTGACCGCAGTTGCCGGCGCTTGCCACGCCCATTGAGACTCCGCCGACCTCGCACTCTTCAGCTGCCGTACTGTGATTGGGACGACGGCAGACGGGATGCCAGCGGGAACCGCTGGGGTTCCTGCTGAGGAACTACTCCTTCACTCGTATCCCTCAGCCTTCAACCATCGGCCCAATGCACCGAGGTCCTCAGCCACCGACGACACCTCGGTTAGGAACCCTTCGAAATCCTCAGGTGACCCGCGCTGTATCGATGGCCCGTCGCTGGTTGTCGCGTTGAGCATGTAGAGGCGGACGCGCTCCCGGTGCCAGGCCGCGAAACGCCGAGCCTCGTCGGGATCGAGTCGCCCTGATTGTTCCCATCGACGGGTGAGATCCGCCGCCGCGCTGGGACCCATGCTGCGGAACCAACCCTCAACGAGTCGAGCCGCCACGGCAGCATCCTCGGTCGGTGTTGGCAGCTTCTTCTTGCTACCCCAGAACTTCATCTGCCCCCCACCCGTCAACCGGGCAACTGTACGGCCCCGGCCTATTCATGGCCAGGACGTGACCCTTCGCGGGGCGTCCGACACACGAACTCCGCCGCAGGTCAGAGGGCTGCGAGGGGTGATCGACGCATCCGGAGCCGTTGCCGTACAGCAGCGGAGTACAGCAACCACCGCAACCGCGGCTGGCTGTCAGAAGCCGTCGATGGCGGGCTGACCAGCCCACCAGCCCTCTCTGCCTGCGGACGTGCTCGCCCTGGGGAGCACGTCGATGTGCCCTTGTGACTTCGCGGGTTCGGGGCGGCGGATCACTGTCAGGGGTGCGCACTGGCTTGTCCCTCCTTCACCCGGGCAGCAAGAGACCCCGGCCGGTAACCATCCGGCCGGGGCCTCCCTATGCGTTGTTACTCGGGGCGGATGTGCTCCGCCTGCGGGCCCTTCTGCCCCTGGCCGACATCGAACGTGACCCGCTGGCCCTCTTCCAGGGAGCGGAAGCCGGAGGCGTCGATGTTCGAGTAGTGGGCGAAGACGTCGGGGCCGCCGCCGTCCTGCTCGATGAAACCGAAGCCCTTTTCAGCGTTGAACCACTTGACGGTGCCGCTGGCCATGCCTGTCTCCCTCAAAGAAATTCGGAATCTCGCACCGTGCGGGATCCGGAGGTGATCGCCTTGGTCCGGAGAGGCGCTGAACAGCAAGGACGCCCGAGACGTGTGTCACGGGCGAACGGACTTCGGAACCACGACTACTTGTAGCGACGCTACACCGGGCGAGGCCGAAGATCACAGGCCTTATGGGATCGCGTAGGCGAATCTCTAGCGTCACGACGGCCGTTACCGGCCGACGTCGCGGCGACTGCGGACGGCCTTCCACGCCGGCCTGGTGAGATCGACGACCATCATTCCGTCTGCAGCCTCGCGGACGAGGATCCAGCCCTTCGCCTTGAGCCCTTCGAGCTGCTGCCGAATGTCCGGGCCCAGCTCCTGGACGAGCTGCGTCTCCAGCGGTTGCGTGCCGCCGTCCAGGAGCTCCGCGAGCCGGAAGACGAGCGCTTCCTCCTCAGCGGTGATACGGAAGTCCATGCGCTGACGCTACGTCCCTGCCGACCAGGGCGCGCGGACAGCAGTCAGCTCGGCTTGCTTGAGGACGACCAACTCACCGCGGTCAGGTACGGCCTCGATGTACCACAAGCCACCCGCCTCGTCAGCGTGGTGGAAGTGGTGCCGCTGGGTGGCGGCTTCATCGAGTGCTCGGAAGTACGGGTTGCGTCCAAGGAAGTGGTGTAGGGGCTCCCACCTGGTCCGGGCGTGATCCCGCGGCCAGAGTCACGGCGCCGACGATGCGGATCTTCGGCTTGTGCCTCTCGTATCAGTTCTTCGTCTTCAAGGAGGCTCAGATGTCATACGACGACCCGCCTGAGCCTCTCGACCCGTCGACGACGTCCGGCTGATCTTCTGGGCTTGATTCGGGCCGAAGTCTTGCTCTACGTTTCGCGAATGGCGATTCTGCAGGCGCTGACGAACCAGGGACGCGTAGTGGGCGGCCACTTGGCGAGCGGCAGCGTTCTCTCAGGCCACGGCGGACTCACCATCCAGCACCCACGCAACCCATTCAAGCGGCACAAGCTCAACGCCGAGACCGTGCTCGAGTGGGAGGAACTCTCGACCAGGGAAGGTGTCGCTGGCGCCATGGGCCAGGCTGCCGCGAAGGCTGCTCTGCCTGGGATGATCGGTAAGGCTGTCGGTGCCGGCCTCGGGGCTTCCATGAAATCCGGGCACACCGTCCGCGTGAACTGGGCCGACGGCAATCAGTCCATCATTGAGTTGCCGGAGAAGCTGTTCATGATCTTCTCCGTATTGCTCGAGGGCCAGCAGGTCGTAACTGATACCTCCGCGCTTGCCGAGTCTTCCGAGCCCCTCCCGGCGCAGCCTGGCGTGACCGAGAAGATCTTGGACCTCGCTTCTTCGGTGATCCAGCGAGGCAAGCATGGGGCACCGACCGAGGCCGCAGCTCAGCCGGATGTTGTCGAGCAGATCGCGAAGCTCGCGTCGCTCCACGACGCCGGCATCCTCACGGACGAGGAGTTCGCGGAGAAGAAGGCTGAACTGCTCAAGCGTCTCTGACACTTGAGGCACCCGGGCCCGGGTCGACGTGCATGATCCAAATCTCTTGGCGTGGTACTGACGCCGGTTCTCGCGCGGTGGTTCGACTCTACTCCGCAAGATCAACCGACCGGACCTGCCGCTGAGCGTCAGGTTCGGCCATGCCCTGGGATGACTCACGGGTCGGCAGCCCACGCCACACCTCGCCCGGGTATGGGGTCCGCCATCAGATCACAACGAAGCGCGTGGCGTCGGGCTCGCATGCCAGATCCCACCAGCGGCTCTTGCCCTCGACGGCTCCGTCGCGGGCCTCCACGGACCACCAGCGGGCGGCCTCGTCGTCCTCGCGTAGAGCAGCACGTCGCGCCGGGCGAGCCGCCCCCACACTCGCCCGCCTCGCACCGCCCCTCTGGATCAGCGTCAAGTCGTCAACTCAGCGGGTGAGCCGCTGGTTGCGTGCGCCCGCCAGGGCGCGGTCGGGTCAGCGGATCAGAAGGTGCGGTGCGGCGGATGGCCTGGCGTCCTGGGCCGTCCCGGGGCCGTCCGAGGCCGCTCGACAGTGGCCAATGACGACCAACGACGACCACCAGGCGCACGAGCCCACCGCTCCTGAGCAGCAAAACCCAGCTCGCCAAGATTCCCGGAAAGACCCAGGGCAAGAAGAAGCAGAGAACGTGACCATGCCTCCCACCTGCGCGAACGGCGCGGATGGGAGGTATTTTCACGGCCCGGGACCGCTCTGGGCCCTCCGCCGCCGAATCCTGGGGCCGGAGCGCGCGTCCGGGAGCTTTGCGGTCGCGCGTCCACAGGCGGTGGCAGACGGAGGTGCTAGCAGCCCGCCTCGACGCCGCTGTTCACGAACGATTCGATGTTGATCGAGTAGCCGGCCCCGGTGGCGAGGTCGGGGTGGCTTCCGTGACCGTCCTCCGCGAGGCGCTCGGCGGTGAGGAAGACGATCTGCAGGACCATGTTCTCTCTGGCGAAGCACAGGTCATCGGGCAGGGCCTCGGGGTCCGGATTCCATCCGTCCCGTACCGCCGTCGTCCGGTAGTACGCGGCCACCTCGGCCTGTGCGCCGGGGAAGGCGTATGTCCGGTTGGCATACACCGAGACATCGCCGCTGTCCGCCCAGCAGCCGGCGTCGACCTCCTCGAAGCCCGGGGGGACGGTGGCCCCGGCGGGCCGGGAGTCGAGGATGCCGAGCGCCGCCATCTCCTTCACCCGGCCCTCGGTCCCCTCGCAGTCCCGGGCGAGTTCCAGCAACGTGCAGCCGCTGAGCGTTACGGCCGCCAGCGCGGTCGACAGGAGCAGGGACATCGGGCGGGTGGAACCTGTCGGCAGAGGCAAAGCGGGCTCCAGGTGAAGGCCGGGGCGGAGGGAGGAGGCGGTACGCCGGACAAAACAGTGGGTTCCCACAACTCCTCGTGATCATGTCACCAGTCTGTGACAGCGTTGTCCTGGAACGAAGGCGCCGGGATCCCTTCGGCTCGCAGCCCCCTCATAGTGATCAGACGACCGCCGAGAGCCGAAACGGCTACGGCCTCAACTACTGATTGATCAGGGGGATTTCATGTCCGTCAACCGCCGCAGGGCCTTCCTCGTCTCCGCAGCCGTCGTGGGCGGCGCCATGCTGATGACCGCGTGCCAGGACGGGGACGCGGCCACGGACACCGGCGCCGCGCAGGGTTCTTCGTCCGCCACTCCCGTCGGCGATGCGGCCACCCCGTCCGGCTCGTCGGCCGCGGGCAGCGGCCAGAGCACCGACAAGAACTCCGGTGCGACGGGCAAGGGAACCGAGGACGCGGCCGGTTCCGGCGCCGACACCGGCAACGGCAAGCGGGAGCCGGTCGGGCAGAGCTGCGGCGCCAACGACATCTCCTGGAGCACCAGGTCCGAGACCCAGGCCGGCGGATACATCCTGGTCATGGCCAAGGCGAAGCCCGGGATCACCTGTTACCTGCCCGCCGCGCTTCCGACCGTGGCGTTCGGGTCCGACGGCACGCAGGCGGGTCCCGCGGAGCAGACCACCGGCAAGCAGATCAAGCTGAGCGGGAGCACCACCGCCTACGCCGGGGTGAACCCGAAGACCACCAACGGAAACGGTGGCAAGGAACTGGACTTCATCATCGTCGGCGTCGGTGACGACGACCCCAACCCGGTCTCCCTGCCGGTCGGCACCATCACCGTCGAAGACCCGATCGTCACCAACTGGCACACCGCCCCGGCCGACGCCGTTCCCTTCAGCTGAACGGACCCGCAGCTCGTGATCCGTGCTTGAACGGCTCGGCGCGGGCGGCGGCCGGGCCGCTACCGGGCCTGATGGTGGCGTGCCGCACGATTCAGATCGGTTCCGGCTGCGGTAGCGGTTGTCGCGCTGGTGTGGTCCTCGGTTGCCACGCCGCGGTGGTCCGTACGTAGCCGTAGACCACGGAGGCCATCGCCAGCATGAGCAGTGGTCCGGACACCCACGGATGCTCGGCCATCTGCAACGGCAGGAAGCGGTAGGACACCAACAGGGCGGCGAAGACCGTTGTCCCGTAAGCGACCAGCCGGATCCCTGACCGGTCCCAGCCGCGGTCGAGCGCCCGCAGAGCTGCCTCGATCGTGAGCACGAACACCACGCCGGCAATGAGATCGACGCCGTAGTGGTAGCCGAACCCCAGCGTTGCGGCGAGTGTGGCGATCAGCCAGAACGTGCCCGCGTACCGCAGAACGCGTGGGCCGTTGCGGGAATGGATGAAGATCGCGGCCGCCCACGCCGTGTGCAGGCTGGGCATGCAGTTCCGCGGGGTGATCCCGTCGAACGGCATGGGGTGCGGGGCATTGATCGGCGGCGGCGTCTGTGGCCACAGGTCGGCCACCGCCCAGTGCTCGCTGGACGGGATCACCGGCGACCACAGGCTGACCGTCGACCAGTGCTCGGTGCCGGTGCCGTAGGCGAAGATCGGCCCGACCACTGGGAAGATCATGTAGAAGGCCGGCCCGAGAAGGCCGATCACCAGGAAGGTGCGCACCAGGTGATGGCTCGGGAAGCGGCGCTCGACCGCCACACCGCGCAGTTGATACAGCGCGACGGCGACTGCGGCCACCGCGAGCTGACCGTAGACGATGTCGAGGAAGTTGAAGCCGACGGGGCCGGTGGCCGTGACGACCTGGCCCACCAGCCACGACGGATCGCCCAGCGCGTGATCGGCCGTTGCCACGTACTGGTCGAGCACCGCCGGGCGGGTCTTCGAGGTGATGAGCAGCCATGTGTCGCCGGTCTTGCGGCCGGCCACCAGCAGGAGGCCCAGCCCTACGCCCTTCAGCAGCAGAACACGTTCCCGGCCGGTGCGGCGAGTGACGGCGACGACCGCGTAGCCCAGAATCACCCACAACGCACCGTTGCCGAAGGGGTGTCCGCCGGTCGTGTCGACGTCCAACGCCCACCGGACCAGCGAGAAGGCGATATCGACACCGATCGCCGCACCCGCCGCGATGAACCGTTGCCGCCAGGTGAGTACCACCATCATCAACGCCATGGCGGCGTACAGCAGGCCGCCCGACTTGGGGGCGACCACCACCTCTCGCACCTGGGTGGTGATCGGCCCTGGCAGGCCGTAGCGGCGCGCGGCGAACTCCAGCACGATGAGGAATCCGAGGGCCGCGACACCCGCCACGGCCCAGAGTCTCCCCCGTCGTCGGGGCAGGTCCGGTCGAGGTGTGCGCGTGGGCGGAGTGGTCACTTCGTCCGCAGTCCCGATGCGTCTCCCAAAGCCCCGAGACACTTCATCCCCCCTCAGCCCGCCCCTGCACGCCACCCGTGCCCTTGGTCTCCCCCTCAGCGCGGACAGCCACAGTCGACAGCGGTGCCCCAGCCCCTCACGGGAGGGAAGCACAGCGGATCTGCGCAGGTCAATAGCCATGTGGGCACACAAGCACCGTCGCTTCCCAAGCTGAGGGCCCGGGCACCGTCGTCACGGGGCGGCCGTCGCTGCTTGCTCCGGGCGCCAGGTCGGGCGCCAGGTCCCCTCAGGGGGACAGGTAGGAGAAGAAGAGACCCTGCGGGTCGTACTCCGCCCGCAAGGACCGCAGGCGCTGCCAATCGGCGGTCGTGAACGATCGCCGGGCCCGGGACGGGTCGGCGGTCAGGTCCGCTTCGGCGATGTAGTGACCGGTCCCGAACGGCTCCACCGCGCGCATGGCGTCGCGCAGCCAGTGCACGTTGACGTCGTCGTGCGCGGGATCGGCCCAGACCGCGTAGGGCACGACGTAGCTCTCCCCGAGCACGGAGAACGCCATGTTCCGCAGCAGCTCGTCCTCCCGCGAGACCGGTGAGACGGGCGCCAGCACGAAGGACTTCCCGGACGGGGCTCTGACGACCGCCTCGCCCAGCTTCGCCAGGAGCGATGCGTAGCCCTCGTGCGACCACAGGGTGTCGGCCGCGTAGCGGTGCTTCTCGGGCCACAGGTCCATGGAGGCGTCATAGAGCACGGCAAGAGACGTCGGCTCGTCGAGCCGCCGGGACAGCGGTCGTTCGGACAGGGGGCAACTGCGCAGCGGACGCAGGGCGTCGGCGGCTTCAGTGTGCGAGTCCGCGAACGCGGTGGCGGTGACGACGACCACCTCGGGCCACGGCGCATCCGGCACGCCTGCTGCGTTCTCGGCGGCCAGCAGGAAGGACAGTTCCACGTTCGCGGGCAGTTCACGCGCCGTCCCGGTGGCCCAGTCGGCCACGGGGCCGACTGCCGTGAGGGGAAAGACATAGCAGGTTGTGGCGAGTGCGGCCGGTCGCGGCCGCAGACGGAGACGGAAGCCGGTGACGACGGCGAAGAAGCCGGGTCCGGCTCCCCGTGCTGCCCAGAACAGACCGGGATGCTCTTCTTCGGTGCACCTGAGCACTTCACCGCCGGCGGTCACAGCGGTGATCTCCAGTACGCTCGCGCAGCCCACCCCCCACAGACCGGAGTTCCAGCCGAGGCCGCCGCTGAGGAGGTAACCGCCCAGGGCGACGGAGGGGCAGTGCCCTGCGGGGAAGGCGAGATCGCGCCGGGCGAGCTCCCTCGCGAATCTGCTGCCGATGACACCTGGCTGCACGGTCGCCGTCGCCGAGTCGGCATCGATCTCCCACTGATCGAGCCCCGAGAGGTCGAGGAGTACGCCTCCGTCCCGCAGCGGTGAACCGCACCAGCTGTGTCCGCCCGCGCGTACGGCGAGTCGCAGCCCACGGGAGACGGCCAGCTTCAGGACTTCCTGAACGTCCCGCTCGCAGGCGGCGCGGACGATCAGATCGGGGTACCGGTCCGGCTTGAGTTCGTTCCACAGAGCCCGCGCACGGGCGGTCTCGTAGTCCGCGTCGCCCCTGCGGAGGACCGCGTCCTCGATCCGTGAGCGCCGGTTCTGTTCGCTCATGACGACCTCCTCGTCGTGAGCACCCCTCGTCGTGAGCAGCTCCCGGGGCCGGCCGTCAGCCGGTGACCAGGCCGAAGATCACGACGAACGCCAGCCAGCAGATCGCCACCACCGCGGCACCCGCCACGTCAATGCGGAGGGACCGCGCCTGACTCGGCATCAGCCAGAAGGCGAGGGCTCTGTTCACCAACGGCATCAGCAGCCAGGTCAGGATGGACACGCTCAACACGTTCGAGATGAACAGGGCGAGATATCCGGGCAGGCCGAGAGCGGCAAGTCGGGGTCCCACCACGAGGTTGAGGACCTCGACGGTGGGATAGAGGGCCAGCACCACGGACATGGCCTGCTTCCAGTTGGGCGGACCGCCCTCTTCCGCACCCTGCTCGAAGCGGAACCAGCTGCCGAACGCGGATCCGACCTTGCGCACGTCGTAGGAAACGAAGGTGCCGCGCCCTTCGTCGAGGAGCTTTCGGCGGGTGGTGGATTCGAGCCACTCGTCCAGATGCTGACGGGTGTCGAAGCGGAAGGCGGTGACCCACTTGTCCTGGATCCCCTTCACGGGCCGGAACAACTCCGAGCCCATGAAGCCCGGGAACCTCCGTTGAGCCGAAAGGATCTTCTCCTGCCAGCTCACGAACGCCCGTTCCTGGTCGGGTCGCACGTCGTGCGAGATCACCGCGGTGACGGCGTCGTGGACCGGCGTGCCCCCCGCGAGAACTTCCTGCGTGGGAGCTTCCTCGAACAGGTCGCGTCCCTGTTCGAGGAGTTCACGGCGTGTGTCGGAGCCCATCCACGCGGTCAGCTGATCCAGATGGGAGAAGCGAAAGACAACGACCCACTCGTTTCCTTCGACGGAGGGCGGAGGGTACTGCTCCGTTCCCTCGAACCCGTCGAACTCTCCTACGACCTCGTTGGTCCGGTCCTGCCAGCGCAGGTAGTCGTCTTCACATCCCGGGCGGACCTTCTGTGAGACCACGACGGTCGCGCTGTCGCCGCGGGAGCCAGGAGTTGCACGAGGACTCACGCCTCCTAGAGTAGAGAGACGCCCCATATGCCGCAAAAGTAACGTGGGATCGGAGGGGCCGAGATGGGACACAGGGAATACCTGGCCGAAGCGGCGCAGTTGGCCACCGAATCCGTCGAGAACGGCTGGGGAGGCCCTTTCGGCGCGGTGATCACCCATGACGGCGAGGTGATCGCTCGAGGCCAGAACCGTGTGCTGCTCACGGCGGACCCCACCGCGCATGGCGAGGTGGAGGCCATACGCAAGGCCATCCAGTACCTCAACCCGGATGCTCCCACGGTCTCGGAGGACCACCAGAACGAGTACACACTGGAGTTGGTGCCCCGTCCCGACGGGTCCCCGGACATCCTGCCGGAGCGTGCCCGCATGCTCCAGGGATGCTCGATCTACACCAGCGGCGCGCCCTGCCCCATGTGCATGAGCGCCATCTACTGGGCGCGAATCGGCGCCGTCTACTACAGCTGTGACTGGAAGGCCACGAGGGAGATCGGGTTCAGCGACGACTTCCAGTACGAGGACTTCCAGCGGCCTCCGGACCAGCGGAGCATCAGCATCAAGCAGATGTACCCCGAGCTGGGCGCCCAGGCCTACCAGGCGTGGCAGGACAAGCCGAACCACCATCCGTACTGACGGCCACTCACTTTGCCTTGCCTCACTGGGGGAGGGCCCCGCATGAAGAGGCCCACGGCCGGCGGAATCTCCGCCGGCCGGGGGCCTCTCGCTGGCCGGGGCCTGCCGGGGCCTGCCCGGGCCGTCAGCAGGGGGTGCCCGGCGTCAGTGGCGGCCGCCGTGGTTGTTGCGGTCGTTGCGGTCGTTGTGGTTGTTGCGGTCGTTGTTGTTGTGCGAGCCGCGGGTGTCGCGGGGGTCGTGACGGTCGTTGTTCCAGGTGGAGGTGTCCACCACGCGGCCGCGCTCGTTGCGCAGGGTGGCGGTGTCGCGGCGGTCCCAGATCTGGTTGCGGCGGTCCTGGAACAAGTCGTTGCGGGTGTCGCGGCCCACGCCGGTGTGGACCCGGACCGTGGCGTGGCCGTTGAGACGGAAGTGACGGAAGGTGTAGGTGTGGCCCTGCCTGTCGGACAGCGTCCACCCGCGCAGGTTGACGTTCTCGCGGCTGTTGTTCGTGATCGCCACCCACTCCTGGTTCAGGGCGCTGTTGGAGCGGTGGTCGCGGCCCTCGGAGCCGAGGTGCACGTTGCTGATCACCACGCTCTGGCGCTGCGGGCGCGGGCCGTGGTCGGCTGCGGACGCCGGCAGCGCCACCGTGCCGACCAGTGCTCCGGCGGCGGCAACGGCGGCGGCCAGACGACGAGCGGTCACAGAAACGGAAATGGACACGGGCTCTCCCTGCTTGGTGCGAGCACACTCCGCCCGCGGGGACGGGCCGCGCGGGAGCGTGTGCGCTGTGCGGTGGCGGCCGGCCGGCCGCGCCCTCATACCTTGTCCGCTGATTCCGGGACATGGCGGTAATTCCCGACCGGTGTTACAGGGCACCCGTATTTCTGTGACGGTTGCCTGTAGGGATCATTCAGCCGCCGAACGCGGACAGTTGACGGGCCGTCGGCGGGAAGGTCCTTGCGGGCACTGAGCAGCGGCGCTCGTTCGCCATGGCGCGCCACCCCGGACACGGCGCGGCCGTCACTCTTTCGTGGGTAACAGCCGGTGCGGGTGCCGGCGCATACGGCGCAGGGCCCCGGTGGAGTACCGGGGCCCTGCGATCACCTGCGGCGACGTGCCGCGGTGCGGATATGGGTGAACCGATTCGAGTGAAGGTGGTGGGCGGCGGCGTCCCGTCAGCCGCACTGGCAGGGGCCGCCCGACTGGCACCCGCAGCCGCAGCCCGAGCCGCAGCCGCAGGCGCCGAAGAGCGGGAGGCTCCTGATCTCGGCGGGCTGCTCGGTCTCGCGTTCCTGCGTGGGGTCGGGCGTGGTGCTGGGGGTTTCGGCCATGGGTCCCTCCTAGAGACTGGTGCCTTTGCCCATTTCATGCCCGCCGCACTGGGCGCATCAACGGCGCACGGTGGCTCGACCACGCCCTGGCGTCCCCGATTCGCGCCGCCCCGGGCCGGCCGGAGGCCACCCCGGCCGGCCTCCGGCCGTCAGGTGCCCTCCACCCCCGTCACCGGCTGGATGTCGTGCTGGAGCTCGTCCGCGTGCTCACCGGTCACCAGGTACACCACCCGCTTCGCGACCGCCACCGCGTGGTCGGCGTACCGCTCGTAGTAGCGGCCGAGCAGGGTGACGTCCACGGCCGTCTCGATGCCGTGCTTCCAGCGGTCGTCGATCAGGTGCGTGAAGAGGGTGCGGTGCAGCAGGTCCATCTCGTCGTCGTCCTGCTCCAGCTGGAGCGCCAGGTCGACGTCCTTGGTCACGATGACCTCGGCCGCCTTCGCCATCAGGCGCTGGGCCAGCTGCCCCATCTCCAGGATGGTGGCGTGCAGGTCCTGCGGGACGGCGCGCTGGGGGAAGCGCAGCCGGGCGAGCTTGGCCACGTGCTGGGCCAGGTCGCCCGAACGCTCCAGGTCGGCGGACATCCGCAGGGAGGTGACGACGATCCTGAGGTCCGTCGCCACCGGTTGCTGCCTGGCCAGCAGGGCTATCGCCCGGGCCTCCAGGTCGTGCTGGAGCTCGTCGACCCTCTGGTCGGCCTCGATCACGCTCTCGGCCAGCTTCAGGTCGGCGTCCAGGATGGCGGTCGTGGCGCGCCCGATCGCCGACCCGACCAGCCGGGCCATCTCCACCAGACCGTCGCCGATCGAGTCAAGTTCCTCGTGGTACGCGTCCCGCATCAGGGTTCCCTCTCGTGCGTCGTCATTCGGGGGTTCGGTAGGGGTTTTCCGGGGCCGGAGGCCACGGCGGAGCCTTGGGGTACGAACCCCCACGCTCCCACGGTCCGGGGCCTACGCGTCCGTTTCCGTCACCCCAAATGAACCAATACTGGCTCCAAGGTGAACTCTGGGCGACGAGTGTCCGAGGTCGCACCTCGACGGCTGTGGTCGGGTCCTGTCCCGTGCCTAACCTGGACGCATGGACGTGAACGCGGCGGTCGCCGCAGCGGCAGCGATCGCCGGAGTACTCACCGGCGTCATCGCCATGCTGGCGTTCCGCTGGAGCGAGCGCGAGCAGAGGCGCCCGACCCGTACTTCCCTGCACATCGACCCGGTCCTGCCGCCGGGTGTGGACACCGTCCTCTCCGTTCTGCGTTCCTCCGCAGTCGTCCTCGACGAGGCCGACGCCGTGGTCAAGGCCAGCTCCGCAGCGTACGCCCTCGGGCTGGTCCGCGGCGGCAAGCTGGCCGTGGAGCCCATGCTCCAGATGGCCCGGGACACGCGGAGGGACGGAGAGATACGGCAGGTCGAGCTGGACCTGCCACGACGCGGCACCGGACGCGGCGAGGCCCTCGCCGTCTCCGCGCGTGTCGCGCCGCTGGGCTCCCGGCTGGTCCTGCTCCTGGTCGAGGACCTGACCGAGGCCCGCCGTATCGAGGCGGTACGACGCGACTTCGTCGCCAATGTGAGCCACGAGCTGAAGACACCCGTCGGCGCGCTCTCCCTGCTGTCCGAGGCCGTCATGGACGCCTCCGACGACCCGGAGGCCGTGGAACGGTTCGCCGGGCGCATGCAGATCGAGGCGACCCGGCTCACCAACCTGGTGCAGGAGCTCATCGACCTGTCCCGGGTGCAGAACGACGACCCGCTGGAGGACGCCGAGCCCGTCCGCGTGGACGAGCTGGTGGCCGAGGCCATCGACCGCTGCCGCCACCAGGCGGGAACCAAGCAGATCACGATGGCCTCGAACACGGTGGCGCCCGAAGGGCTCGCCCAGGGCGGTGGCGGGCGACGGGCGGGCGGCGCCGCCGACCTGCGCGTGTGGGGCAACCGCGGCCAGCTCGCCGCCGCCCTCGGCAACCTCGTGGAGAACGCCGTCAACTACTCCCCGTCCCGCACCCGCGTCGGCATCGCCGCCCGCAGGGTCAACGTCCCCGGCGGGGACCTCATCGAGATCGCCGTCACCGACCAGGGCATCGGCATCTCGGACAAGGACAAGGAGCGCATCTTCGAGCGCTTCTACCGCGTCGACCCGGCCCGGTCGCGTGCCACGGGGGGCACCGGTCTGGGTCTGGCGATCGTGAAGCACGTGGTCGCCTCGCACGGCGGGGAGATCACCCTGTGGAGCGCCGAGGGACAGGGCTCCACCTTCACCCTGCGACTGCCGGAGGCGGCCGCGGCCCGAGAGGCCCGCGACCGCGCGCAGCAGCACCCCGCCCTCGACGAGGAGGCCGGGCAGCCACTCACCCAACCCACCCCTTACGAACCGCTTCCCGCCCCGGAGGTCCTTCCGTGACCCGAGTGCTCGTCGTCGAGGACGAGGAGTCCTTCTCCGACGCCCTGTCGTACATGCTCCGCAAGGAGGGCTTCGAGGTCGCCGTCGCGGCCACGGGGCCCGACGGACTCGACGAGTTCGAGCGCAACGGCGCCGACCTCGTCCTCCTCGACCTGATGTTGCCGGGGCTGCCCGGCACGGAGGTGTGCCGCCAGCTGCGCGGCCGCTCCAACGTTCCCGTGATCATGGTGACCGCCAAGGACAGCGAGATCGACAAGGTCGTCGGCCTGGAGATAGGCGCTGACGACTACGTCACCAAGCCGTTCTCCTCCCGCGAGCTGGTCGCCCGTATCCGCGCGGTGCTGCGCCGGCGCGGTGAGCCGGAGGAGGTCACTCCGGCGGCCCTGGAGGCCGGGCCGGTCCGCATGGACGTCGACCGGCACGTGGTCACGGTCTCCGGCTCCAAGGTCGACCTCCCCCTCAAGGAGTTCGACCTGCTGGAGATGCTGCTGCGCAACGCCGGCCGGGTCCTGACCCGGATGCAGCTCATCGACCGTGTCTGGGGTGCCGACTACGTCGGCGACACCAAGACGCTGGACGTCCACGTCAAGCGTCTGCGCGCGAAGATCGAGCCGGATCCGGGCGCCCCGCGCTATCTGGTGACGGTCCGGGGGCTCGGTTACAAGTTCGAGCCGTAGACCGGTGCGGGCCGCGCAGCGCGCACCGTCCGTCCCCCGCACGCCAAGGGCGGCACCCTCCTGAAGGGGGTGCCGCCCTTGGCGTGCTCGGCGTGCTGGTCGCGGACCGGGTCTCAGTTGCCGGCCGTCGACTGCGAGGCCGAGTCGCTGGGGGCCGCGGTGGCGTCGCCGCCGCCCGACGCGGAGGCCGACTCGGACTGCCGGGCCGACGGCGACTTCGACTGGTCGCCCGCGGCGGAGTGGGACGCGGCCGGCGCGCCGGGTGCCGCCGGGATGTTGCTCGGGCCCCACTTGTCGAAGTAGCCCTGGGCCGGGACCACGAAGGCGCGCAGGCTCACGTCACCGGTCTTGCTGAAGGTGAAGGTGATCTTCTGCGCGTTGCCGTCCTTGAGCACCGGGCCGGGGTTGGTCAGCGCGGCGGAGGCGTTGCCCTTGCCGCCGAGGATCACGGAGCCGTGCGCGGGGACGGTCACCTTGCCGCCGCCCTGCGCCGGGGTGATCTGGGCGGAGCCGTCGCCGTCGACGCGGATCGCGTCCAGCGTCTGGTCGGTCGTGCCGTTGTTGAAGAGCGTCGCGATGATCACGGCCGGGCCCTTGGTCTGGACGCCGGGCTGGGTGACGACCACGGCGTTCTGGACCTTGATCGTGCCGACCGTCGTGGCCGCGTGGTCGGGGCGGATCTGGAGCGTCTGGGCATCGTTGCCGGCGCCGCACGCGGCGAGCGAGGCGATCGAGAACGCGATGGCGGCGGCGGCGAGGGCGCCGCGTCGAAGGCTGCTGCTCACGGCGGCGGCAACTCCTTGAACGTGGGCGGAACAGGGCGGCTCCCTTATAAAGCCGTCCTAAGCGTCTGTCAGCGGCCATAGGTTACCGAGCCGTTCCCACGGGCCCGCACCCGACCCGCCCCCTGTGCCTCCCGCCACACCTCTCGCCCCCCGCGGCACAGCCGTCCCGGCCTCCGGAATCCGGTCGTGCGGCCGGGTCCGTGCGGGCCCCCGCGCATTGGCCGCGCGGCCGTCCGCCTTTCCGATAAGCGCCCCCGCATAGCCCGCTCATAGCCCGTCATCGGACCGCTGGGGATTTCCGGTGAAGGAATGCGCGCCGGGGGCGGGAATTGATCACCGGCCGCCCGTCCGGCGGATGGGACGAACGGCGTGATCAATTCCGGATTCGTCCTGGAGGCGGCTCCGGAGCACCGAACGGAGTAGCGGAAGTCGAGCGCCTGGAACCAGACAAAACGGGATGTTCGGCCGTTTGGATGGAGCGCCGGATGTGTGTAACGTACGCGTTTCACCCCGCGTGGAGAGCCCCTCCGACCTGCGAATACCTGCTTCCCCTTGACCCCCGTGACCCTTCCGAAGCACGTCCCCGTTGCTGTTGTCAAGCCCCGAGATATGCCCTGACCTGCGAAAACGCCATTCAGAAGACGCCGTATCCGTGTTACCCTGGATAGCCACGGAAGGGGTACCTGTCACATGACGTTCAAGGTTGGCGACACCGTGGTCTATCCCCATCACGGGGCCGCGCTGATCGAGGCTATCGAAACTCGCCAGATCAAAGGCGTGGACAAGACCTACTTGGTGCTGAAGGTCGCCCAGGGTGACCTGACGGTGCGTGTGCCAGCGGACAATGCGGAGTTCGTCGGCGTGCGTGATGTGGTCGGTCAGGACGGGCTGGACCGGGTCTTCGAGGTCCTGCGTGCTCCGTACGCCGAGGAGCCCACGAACTGGTCGCGTCGCTACAAGGCAAATCTGGAGAAGCTCGCCTCCGGCGATGTCATCAAGGTCGCGGAAGTCGTGCGTGACCTGTGGCGTCGCGAGCGCGAGCGCGGACTCTCCGCCGGAGAGAAGCGCATGCTCGCCAAGGCCCGCCAGATCCTGGTGAGCGAGCTCGCCCTCGCGGAGAACACCAACGAGGACAAGGCCGAGGCCCTGCTCGACGAGGTTCTCGCGTCCTGACGCGAGGCGACTGCCACACCCGCCTCAGTTCAGCACAGAAAATGCCGCGGTGCCCGATGGCGCGTTTCACGTCGCCGGGCGCTGCGGCATGTTCGTACCCGCGCGGGTACGCGCGGGCGTCCTCCATGCCGTACGGCCGGGGAGGATCCCCCCGATACTGTGTGCCGGGCCCGGGCTGCCGACTCGACCGGGGTCACGGAAGGGTCCGGTCGAGGCCGCACGCCCGGCACTCCCCCCGGACTCTGCGAGCAGGGGGGTGCTCCCCCAGGCCATACCCACGCCGGGCCGCCACACAAACCTGACAGGAACCATGTCTGACGATTCGCGCCCCTCACCCACGAGCGGCCGGCCGGGAGCCTCCGTCGCCGCCGTGATTCCGGCCGCCGGCCGGGGCGTACGCCTCGGTCCGGGCGCCCCCAAGGCACTGCGCGCGCTGAACGGCACGCCCATGCTCATCCACGCCGTGCGGGCCATGGCCGCCTCCCGGGCGGTCTCCCTCGTCGTCGTCGTGGCCCCGTCCGACGGCGCCGCCGAGGTCAAGTCGCTCCTCGACGCGCACGCGCTGCCCGAGCGCACGGACTTCCTCGTGGTGCCGGGCGGCGAGACCCGCCAGGAGTCGGTCAGGCTCGGCCTGGACGCGCTGCCGCCGGGCCACGACATCGTCCTCGTGCACGACGCGGCCCGCCCTCTGGTGCCGGTGGACACCGTGGACGCGGTCATCGAGGCAGTACAGGCCGGGGCGCCCGCCGTCGTGCCGGCGCTGCCGCTCGCCGACACCGTCAAGCAGGTCGGTCCCGCGGCGGTGCCCGGCGGGCCCGAGCCGGTGGTGTCCACGCCAGACCGGTCGCGGCTGCGCGCCGTGCAGACCCCGCAGGGCTTCGACCGGGCGACGCTGGTCCGCGCCCACGAGACGGTCACCGACGACGTCACCGACGACGCGAGCATGGTCGAGCAGCTCGGCGAGCGGGTCGTGGCCGTGCCCGGCCACGAGGAGGCCTTCAAGGTGACCCGTCCGCTGGACCTGGTCCTCGCGGAGGCGGTCCTGGCCCGGCGGAGGCTGAACGATGGCTTCTGACGCGCCCCTGCTGCCCCAGGTCGGCATCGGCACCGACATCCACGCCTTCGAGGAGGGCCGCGAGCTGTGGTGCGCGGGCCTGAGGTGGGAGGGCGAGGGCCCGGGACTGGCCGGGCACTCCGACGCCGACGTCGTCGCGCACGCCGCGTGCAACGCGCTGTTCTCGGCCGCCGGCCTCGGCGACCTCGGACAGCACTTCGGCACCGGACGCCCCGAGTGGTCCGGCGCGTCCGGGGTCACCCTGCTGGCGGAGGCCGCGCGGATCGTGCGCGCGGCGGGCTTCCGGATCGGGAACGTGGCGGTGCAGGTCGTCGGCCCCCGGCCGAAGATCGGCAAGCGCCGGGACGAGGCCCAGAAGGTCCTGTCCGAGGCGGCCGGTGCGCCGGTCACCGTCTCCGGCGCGACCACCGACGGGCTCGGCTTCCCCGGCCGCGGCGAGGGACTGATGGCGGTGGCCACGGCGCTCGTGGTGCGCGCGGGCTGACGGCGTGCGAGGGTACCCGCGTACCCCTCGCCCCCGACGCGGGCACCCGACGCCCGACCAGGCTCACGGAGGTCCCCCCATGTCCGCCGCCCTGCCCGACCGGCTCAAGTCACTGCTCGACGGTCCCGTCTTCGTCGTCCTCGGCACGATCCAGCCCGACGGCAGCCCGCAGCTGTCCCCGGTCTGGGCGAAGCGGGACGGCGACGACGTCCTCGTCTCCACCACCGTCGACCGCCGCAAGAAGAAGAACCTCGACCGCGACGCCCGCGCGAGCGTCGTCGTCCAGGACCCCGATTCGCCCTACGAGTACGCCGAGATCCGCGGCACCGCCGAGATGACCACCGCGGGCGGCCGGCAGCTCATCGACGAGCTGTCCATGAAGTACACCGGAAAGAAGTACGCCGAGTTCAACCCCTCCTCGGCGCAGGACGCCGAGCGCGTGATCGTACGGATCAGACCGCTGAAGGTCGTCGGGATCCTGTGACCGCGGCCCTCCCGCGCGGGGGATGTGCGGAACATGCGCGGAAAAGCAACGCCCACGCGGCGGGGACGCAAGCGAGGTACTGCCCGGGGCCCACTACCCTGGTGTGGTGACTATTCGCCTGTACGACACCAGCGCCCGGCAGATCCGTGACTTCACCCCGCTCGAGCCGGGTTGTGTCTCGATCTACCTGTGCGGCGCCACCGTGCAGGCGGCCCCGCACATCGGGCACATCCGCTCGGGGCTGAACTTCGACATCATGCGCCGCTGGTTCGCCTACCGCGGCTACGAGGTGACGTTCATCCGCAACGTCACCGACATCGACGACAAGATCATCGCCAAGGCGCACGAGCAGCACCGCCCGTGGTGGGCGATCGGCTACGACAACGAGCGCGCGTTCGACGACGGCTACACCGCGCTCGGCTGCCTCCCGCCCACCTACGAGCCCCGTGCCACCGGCCATGTGCCGGAGATGATCGAGATGATGCGGGGCCTCATCGAGCGCGGTCACGCCTACGCGGCCGACGGCAACGTCTACTTCGACGTGCGCTCCTTCCCCGGTTACCTGGAGCTGTCGCGGCAGGAGCTCGACAACCTGCTCCAGCCCTCCGGCGAGGGCGAGACCGGCAAGCGCGACCCGCGCGACTTCGCCATGTGGAAGGCGGCCAAGCCGGGCGAGCCGACCTGGTCCACCCCGTGGGGGCCGGGCCGCCCGGGCTGGCACCTGGAGTGCTCGGCGATGGCGCACAAGTACCTCGGCAGCGCCTTCGACATCCACGGCGGCGGCCTGGACCTGATCTTCCCGCACCACGAGAACGAGATCGCCCAGGCCAAGGCCTACGGCGACGAGTTCGCACGGTACTGGGTGCACAACGCCTGGGTGACCATGGCCGGCGACAAGATGTCCAAGTCGCTGGGCAACAGCGTGCTGGTCTCCGAGATGGTCAAGCAGTGGCGGCCCATCGTGCTGCGGTACTACCTGGGCACCCCGCACTACCGCTCGATGATCGAGTACAGCGAGGAGGCGCTGCGCGAGGCCGAGTCCGGGTTCGCCCGGATCGAGGGCTTCGTCCAGCGCGTGGTGGAGAAGGCCGGCCCCGTCGAGCCGGCCGAGCAGGTGCCGCCCGCGTTCGCCGAGGCGATGGACGACGACCTGGGCGTGCCGCAGGCGCTCGCGGTGGTGCACACCACCGTCCGCCAGGGCAACAGCGCGCTCGCCGCCGACGACAAGGAGGCCGCCGTGGCCCGGCTCGCCGAGGTGCGCGCCATGCTCGGCGTCCTCGGCCTCGACCCGCTGGACCCGCACTGGGCCGGAGGGGGCGAGCAGCGCGGCGAGGACCTGCACGGCGTGGTCGACACCCTGGTCCGCATGGTCCTCGACCAGCGCGAGGCGGCCCGCGCCCGCAAGGACTGGGCCACCGCCGACGCTCTCCGTGACCAGCTGAACCAGTCGGGCCTGGTCATCGAGGACAGCCCGCAGGGACCGCGCTGGAGCCTGGGCGCGCGCTGAGCCCGCCCGCGAGCACGGAAGATCGATTGTGCCGCCCGGCCTCCCGGGCGGCACACTGCATAGACGTACGTACGACGCTTCAACAGACAGGTAGGTCATGGCCGGGAACAACCGCCGCATGTCCGGCAAGAAGGGCGCGCAGGTCGGCAGTGGCGGCCAGCGGCGCCGGGGGCTGGAGGGCAAGGGCCCCACGCCCCCCGCCGAGATGCGCAAGGGCCACGCCAAGCAGCGCGCCGCCCAGGCGAAGACTCGCCGCTCCCAGGTCCGCCCGCAGCAGCGGCGCGGCTCGGGCAGGTCGTCCTCCGAGCTCGTCGTCGGCCGCAACCCGGTCGTCGAGGCGCTGCGCGAGGGCGTGCCCGCCACCACGCTCTACGTCCAGCAGTTCATCGACAACGACGAGCGGGTGCGTGAGGCGCTCCAGCTCGCGACCGGGCGCGGCGGGATCAACCTCATGGAGGCCCCGCGCCCCGAGCTCGACCGGATGACGAACGGGCTCAACCACCAGGGGCTGGTCCTCCAGGTGCCGCCGTACGAGTACGCGCACCCCGAGGACCTCGCCGACGCCGCCTACGACGAGGGCGAGGACCCGCTGATCGTCGCCCTCGACGGGGTGACCGACCCGCGCAACCTCGGCGCGGTCGTCCGCTCCGTCTCCGCCTTCGGCGGGCACGGCGTGGTCGTCCCCGAGCGGCGCGCGGCCGGTATGACCGCGGGTGCCTGGAAGACCTCCGCCGGCACGGCCGCCCGTACACCGGTGGCCCGCGCCACCAACCTGACCCGCGCCCTGGAGTCGTACCAGAAGGCGGGCATCACGGTGGTCGGCCTCGCGGCGGACGGCGAGGCCGAACTCGGTGACCTGGACGCCCTGGAGGGGCCCGTCGTCATCGTCGTCGGCAGCGAGGGCAAGGGCCTGTCCCGGCTGGTCGGCGAGACCTGCGACCTGCGGGTGCGGATCCCGATGCCGGGCGGCGCGGAGTCGCTGAACGCCGGTGTCGCGGCCGGGATCGTGCTCTACGAGGCGGCGCGCAGGCGCGCCTGACCGGTCGTCCGGAGCCGGGCGCGGGTGGTCGAACGGTCGTCCGTGAGATCACCCGCCCGGGTGGAACCGGGCGATCCGTACAACCTTGACGCGGTCCGGACAGATCCGACGCGTCACGGCAGTGTCCTAACTCCTCGTCACTCGGTTAGATGAGTGTGGACACCAGAACACCCCGCACTCCCACGGGGGACCGCTCGTCGGGATACGACGACGCTCCCGCGCTGAGCATGGTGAAGGTGCCGAGCGATCCGGCGCAGGTCATCGTCAACCACGCGAGTTTCCGCGTGCAGCTGGGCGCCACCTCGCGGCGCGCCCAGTCCCTGCGGATCGCCCGGTACCCCGGCGGCACCGAGAACACCGGCCGCGTGCCCTTCGCTGCGGGCCGGGCCGGGGCCGCGACCCACCGCCGCCCGCTCGTCTGGAGCGGCCGGTCCGCCCCGGACGACACCGGCGCCCACCGGCTGCTCCAGGCCGTGCGGAGCGGAAGCGTGTGGTACTCCGAGCCGTCCGCGGACGCCGGGGCCACGCAGGTCATGCCGCGCATCGGCGGCGCGCCGGGCCACGACCCCTACGACCTCGAGCAGACGGTCGAGACCCCCGTCGTCGGCGCCCAGCGCACGCCCGGGCCCGGCGAGACCCGGCTGCTGCCGCACATGCGGACCGCGGGCAGTGCCTACGAGCAGTCCGCCCACGGCGGAGTCGGCTACGGCGGTGCCGGCCGCGGCGAGAACGGCTACGGCACCCCGGCCTACGGCCAACCGCCGTACGGCGACGCCGGCTTCGCGGGCGACGAGCACGACGAGACCGGTGCGTACGACGCATACGGCGAGCAGGGCGGACACCGGCAGAGCAGGCGCCACGCCGACGACCCGTCCCGGCACGCGTACTTCCCGGGCCGACGCATGAACCTCGGCGTCGTGCTGCTCCCGATGCGCATCTTCCTCGGGTGCATCTCCCTCTACGCCGGCATGGGCAAGCTGTGCGACCCGCTGTACTTCGACGGCGGCAAGCGCGGCTCCATGGTCAAGTGGCTCAACACCCTGCACCCCTGGGAAGTCGCCGAGCCGCTGCGCCAGTTCGCGCTCCAGCACCCCGTCGGCTCCGGGCTCGTCATCGCCTTCCTCCAGGTCATCGTGGGGATCCTCACGGTCCTGGGCTGCTGGCAGCGGGTCGCCGCGGGGATCGGCGCGCTGCTGTCGGGCGCGCTGATCGTGACGGTGAGCTGGAAGACGGTGCCCGTCTACGACGCGCCGGACATCATCTACCTCGCCGCCTGGTCCCCGCTGGTCATCGCCGGCGCGCCCGTGTACTCCGTGGACGGCCGCCTCGCCGCCTCCGCCTGGCGACGGCTCGGACCGCGCTCCGACATCTGGGAGCTGCGCCGGTTCGTGCTGCGTCGCGGCGCCCTGGTCACGGTGCTCGTCACCGGTCTGACGCTGCTCGTCGGCTCGCTGCTCGGGGGCGCCGTCCGCGACGCCGACCGGGTGGTCGTGCCCGGACCCGGCGAGGCCCCGCGCAACGAGCTGCCCGGCTCGCCGCTCCCGAAGGAGACGGGCGAGCGGCAGCAGAAGCCGCCGTCGGCGCCGACGTCGCCGACCGCCCGGCACGATTCCTCGGCCGTCCCGTCCCGCGGCCCCGCGAGCACGCCGGGCGCGACCCGCGAGGGCGGTACCGCGACCGGCGGCGTGCCCAGCGAGACCCAGGGCACCGGCCAGACCCCGCCGCGTCACTCCGCCCCGGCGCAGCAGGCACCCAGCACCAGCTCGGGGCCGACCTCCGGCGGTACCGAGACCGGTGGCGGCACCGGATCGGGCGGTGGCTCCGGGGGACCCAGCTCCGGCGGCGGCTCCGGCGGCGGCGGCTCGTCCTCGGGTCAGCCGGGGCTGGTGGGCGGACTGCTGGGGTAGCCCGCCCCCCGGTTCGCCGTACGGGTGCGGCGCTGTGGGCTCACCTCCCCAGCGCCGCCAGCTCCTTCGCGGCCTCCGTGAGGTCCTTCGCGGTGTCGATGGCGCGCCAGTAGGCGCCCTGGGGGATGGGGAAGCCGGCGAGCCTGCGCTCGCGGGCCAGGTGCGGGAAGGTGGTGCGCTCGTGGTCGCCGCGCTCCGGGAGGAGGCCGGCGAACTCGGGCGAGAACACGTAGACGCCCGCGTTGATCTCGAAGGTCGAGGGCGGGGCCTCGATGAAGTCCGTGATGTGGCCGAAGCCGTCCGTCCGCACGGCGCCCCACGGGATCCGCGGGCGGGCCAGCGCGAGGGTGGCGACCGCGTCGCGCTCGGTGTGGAAGTCGGCCATGTCGCGCAGCGAGAACCGGGTCCAGATGTCGCCGTTGGTGGCGTACCAGGGCTGGTCCGGGTGGGGCAGGTGGGCGGCGGCGAACTTCAGGCCGCCACCGCGGCCGAGCGGCTCCGGCTCCACGACGGTGCAGACACGGACCGGCAGGTCCGCCGACTTCAGCCAGTCCTGGAGCACCTCGGCGAGGTGGCCGCAGGACACCACCACGTCCGTCACACCCTCCTCGGCCAGCCAGGCGAGCTGGTGGCCGAGGATCGGAGTGCCCGTGCCGGGGATCTCGACCATCGGCTTGGGCCGGTCGTCGGTGTAGGGCCGCAGCCGGGAGCCCTGGCCTCCGGCCAGGACGACGGCTTGAGTGGGGCGGGACGCCGCATTCGGATGGGTCATGCCCGCACTGTACGACCCGAGCTTCGGGCCCCGGCCGCCGCCAAGGAATTCCCTGCGCACCGATGACCGGCTTCCCGCCCGGATCGGGCCCTCCGGGCGGGGCGCGGGGGCCGGCCCTTCGGACGGGCGCGCGCGGTTGGGCATGTGGACGGGGCGGCGGGGCTTGCGCGCTGCGCGGCCCGCACCGGTCTACGGCTCGAACTTGTAACCGAGCCCCCGGCCCCCCCGGTCCGCGACCAGCACGCCGAGCACGCCAAGGGCGGCACCCCCTTCAGGAGGGTCACCAGATAGCGCGGGGCGCCCGGATCCGGCTCGATCTTCGCGCGCAGACGCTTGACGTGGACGTCCAGCGTCTCGGGCGGGGGTGCGCGGCAGGCCTTTGGGCGGGAGCGTGGGGTGCCCTCCGGGCAGGAAGGTGTGGTCGGGCCTCGCGGTGAGGGAGCAGGCCCGGGTCCGGTTGGCACCGGGGCGGCCCGTAGGGGCGATCACCGTAGGCTCCGTAGGCGTCCGGCGCGGTTGGCTCTGCGATCCCCGCCGAGGAGAGCCGGCCGGCTCGGAGCGGCGGAGTGGCCTCGTCGGGCGCGAGCCGCCTCCGGGAGGGCGCGCCGCGGGGCTAGGCGGGCAGCGGGCCGATGTGGCATCTGAGACCCAAGGGAGTGGCCGGGCTCTCCACGAGGTCCGCGGCGCGGGGCCCGTTGGGCGGGGCGGGTCGGCCCGGAGGGTCAGGCGTGGGCGAGCGAAGCCTGTGGGCCACGTCCGGCGGTCACTGGACCCGGCGTTCGGGGCGCGCGCCACGAGTGGCCCTGTCCGGGCCCTGGGCTGCCCCGCTGCGTTACCCGGCCGCGGCGTGGGCTCGGCCCTCCGCGCTGCCGTGCTGTGCCTGGCTTGGCCCCCTCGGGCCGCATGGGTTGCCCGGTTTCAGTGCTGGGGCGGCCTCGCCCTGGCACCGGGCCCCGCCACAGGCCGCTCTGTGGGTTCACCCTGTCGAGTCCAGGGCGGGCCCGCCCCGCGAGGTGGCCCGCCTGGACACGAGGGACTCGCTCAGTTGGCCAGGGGCCGTGGCGTGTCAGTTGTGGGTGGACTGGATGCCGGAGGCGAAGGAGGTGTCGCAGACCGGACGGGCGTAGGACTGGGCGCGGGTGGGGCCGTAGATGCGGACGGCCGCGCGGCCCAGGGTGCGGGCGATGGAGGCGCAGTGGCCGGCCAGCGACGGCCGGCCGTTGACCGCCTCCTGGAGGTGGGTGAGGACCACGCCCGGGTTCCGGTCCTGCAACTCGGTCAGCAACTGGTCGCGCAGCACGTCCTGCGGGGCGCGGGCGCGCGACTTCGCCGGGGCGCCGACGGCCACCGCGTCCGACGCGGCCAGCACCGAGTTCGAGGGGCTCCCCGACCAGTTGACCCGGGTGACCGCGAGGGTTCCGGAGAGCACCAGGACGACGGGCAGGACGAGGGCGAGGGAGCGGCCGATCCGGCGGGCGGGGCCCGGGCCGCGTCGCGTGGGGTGGTTGGTGGAGTGCTTCACGCGAGTGAGAGTAGCGCCCGGTAATGATTTGGCGACATTTAGTCACCCCTTCGGGGGATGGTCAGCCCCTCTCTCCCGGGTGACGTGTTGACGCACACCGCTCGAAATGTCCGGTGCGCCAGAGTGGTTCGGGGGCATGGAGAAGGGCCCCGCGGCCAGGTCGCGGGGCCCTTCTCGTCAACTTGGGTGAATCCCCCGGAGGTGTCCCGAGGTTTCAGCCGTTAGGCGTCAGCCGCGGACGCGTCAGTCCGACAGGCGCTCGCCCGTGGAGGTCGAGAACACGTGGGTCTCGCCCGGCCGCGGCACGACGTGCAGCGTGGAGCCCTTCTCCGGGACGGAACGGCTGCTGACGCGGACGACGAGGTCCCTCTGCTCGCCGCCGACCTCGACCGAGCCGTAGACGTACCCGTCGGCGCCCGTCTCCTCCACCACGTTCACGGAGACGGCGAGGCCGGCCGGAGCGTCCTCGGTGTCCTTCGACAGGGAGGCCGCCGCGCCGCCGCCCAGCTCGACCACGTCGAAGTGCTCGGGGCGCACACCCACCGTCACCGTGCGGTCGCCCTTGTCCGAGGCGGCCTTGAGCGCCTCGCGGTTGACCGGCACCACGCTGTTGCCGAACTTCACACCGCCGTCGGTGATCGGCACCTCGACGAGGTTCATGGCGGGCGAGCCGATGAAGCCGGCGACGAAGAGGTTGGCGGGCTTGTCGTACATGTTCCGCGGCGAGTCGACCTGCTGGAGCAGGCCGTCCTTCAGCACCGCCACACGGTCGCCCATGGTCATGGCCTCGACCTGGTCGTGGGTGACGTAGACGGTGGTGATGCCGAGCCGGCGCTGGAGCGAGGCGATCTGCGTACGGGTGCTCACCCGGAGCTTGGCGTCCAGGTTGGACAGCGGCTCGTCCATGAGGAACACCTGCGGCTCACGCACGATCGCGCGGCCCATGGCGACACGCTGGCGCTGACCGCCGGAGAGCGCCTTCGGCTTGCGGTCGAGGTACTCGGTCAGGTCGAGGATCTTCGCGGCCTCCTCGACCTTCTGCCGGATCTCCGCCTTGTTGACGCCGGCGATCTTGAGCGCGAAGCCCATGTTGTCGGCGACCGTCATGTGCGGGTACAGCGCGTAGTTCTGGAACACCATGGCGATGTCCCGGTCCTTCGGCGGCAGGTGGGTGACGTCGCGGTCACCGATCCGGATGGCTCCGCCGTTGACGTCCTCCAGACCGGCGAGCATGCGCAGGGAGGTGGACTTGCCGCAGCCGGACGGGCCCACCAGGACGAGGAACTCACCGTCCTCGATGTCGATCTCGAGCGCGTCGACGGCGGGCTTGTCGGAACCCGGGTAGATCCGGGTCGCCTTGTCGAACTGGACAGTGGCCATGGTGAATGGGCCCCCTTCTACCGGCAGGAACGTGCCGGACGATCCGTTGTAGGAAGGCGGTTGCCACTACGGGTGATTCCGTTGTGGTTGATGGTGTAGTCCACACGGGTGAACTGGCACAGGACGGTACCTGGCGTTCACCTGGTCTGTCAGCACTTGAGGGCTGGTGAACTTCACGGAAATTCCTGCCGGGCCGCCTCGGGGACCTGGGTACACTGCACGGACACACCCATACAGGCCTCCTTAGCTCAGCTGGTCCAGAGCGGCTGTCTTGTAAACAGCAGGTCGTCGGTTCGAATCCGACAGGGGGCTCCGCACACGGAGGCCACCCGCACCGCGAGGTGCGGGTGGCCTCCGTTCGTTTGTGCAGGTCAGGCTGTTCTGAGCAGCGTCCGTACGACCTGACGCAGCGTCGCCTCGGGGTCCGGCGCGGCGGCTGCCGCCCGCCACGCCACGAACCCGTCCGGGCGGACCAGCACGGCTCCGTCGGCCGTCGTGCCGTGGGCTCGCGCCCAGTCGGGCGCCGCCCCGTCCGCGCCGCCGTGCGGGTCGTACGTCAGCTCGGCGCCGACGCGGTACGAGTCCAGGCGCACGCCGTCCCTCTCGGCGAGGCGCAGGGCCGCCGTGTGCCAGCCCGCCGTCGACCGGGCGTCGCTCAGCAGCACCAGGGAGCGCTCGTACAGGTCGAGCGTCGAGATCCGCTCGCCGCCCCGGCGCAGCCACAGGTGGGGCGCCCGGCTGCCCGGCTCGCCGGTCAGGCGCATCGCCTCCGGCACGACCTCCTGGTCCGGGTCGGCGCCCACGACGGCGCCGCGCGGGTAGCGGTAGCCGAGGACGACGTTGACAATGCCGCCGCGCCTGCCGCCGCCGATACCGGGGGCCGGGGCGAAGCCGGGGTGGCTGTGCTCGACGGAACGGGCGGAGGCGCGGGCGCTGGTCGCCGTGGCGACGGGGCGGCGCTCGGTGTCGTAGGTCTCCAGGAGGCCGGGGCCGGCCCAGCCGCCGAGCACGGCGGCCAGCTTCCAGACCAGGTTGTGTGCGTCCTGGATGCCGGTGTTGGAGCCGAAGGCCCCGGTGGGGGACATCTCGTGCGCGGAGTCCCCGGCGAGGAACACCCGTCCGGCCGAGTAACGGTCGGCGACCCGTTCGGCGGCACGCCAGGAGGCCTTGCCGGTGATCTCCACGTCCAGGTCGGGCGCCCCGATCGCGCGGCGGATGTGCCGCTGGATCCGGTCCTCGGTGAACTCCTCCAGCCTCTCGCCCCGCTCCGGGTGCCAGGGCGCGTGGAAGACCCAGTGCTCCTTGTTGTCGACCGGCAGCAGGGCCCCGTCGGCGTCCGGGCCGGTGAGGTAGCAGCAGATGAAGCGGCGTTCGCCCACCACCTCGGCGAGCAGCTTGGAGCGGAAGGTGACGCTGACGTTGGCGAACAGGTCGCCGGGTCCGCTGTGCCCGATGCCGAGGCGGCGCCGGACCGGGCTGCGCGGGCCGTCGGCGGCGACCAGGTAGTCGGCGCGGACGGTGTACCGGTCGTCGGTGCCCCGGTCCCGTACCACCGCGGTCACGCCCTCGCCGTCCTGCTCGAAGGACTCCATCTCGTGGGAGTAGCGCAGGTCGCCACCGAGCTTCCGGGCGCCCCGCAGCAGTTCGGGCTCCAGGTCGTTCTGGCTGCACAGGCACCAGGAGGTGGGGCTGAACCTGGCGAGGCCGCCGTCCGGGTCGATGTGCTTGAACAGCCACTCGCCCGCCTCGCCGGCCAGGGTGGGCGTCTGGAGGATGCCGTGGTTGTCCGCGAGCAGCGATGCCGCCGTCTTGATGTCCGGTTCGACGCCGGCCACCCGGAACAGCTCCATCGTCCGCACGTTGTTGCCGCGTCCACGTGGGTGGATGGAGGTGCCGGAGTGCCGCTCGACCAGCATGTGCGGCACTCCGTGGCGGCCCAGGAACAGGGAGGTGGACAGGCCCACCAGGGAGCCGCCGACGATGAGGACGGGTACCCGGTGGTCGGCTTCTTGGCGCATCGATGCCTCCAGGAGCGGGAGTGCGGGTGTGGGGCGCATCGGAGTGTCCATGCCCTCCCGGGAGCCGTCGTGCGTACGTCCGCGGCACCAATCACCCGTGTGATCACCCGCGTGGTGCACACGAGTCGCGCACCGATCGGGACCGGCTCAGGATCGAGATCACGCTGACGTCGCGTCACCCGCGGCCGGCGTTTCCTCTGCCCCGCCAAGCACCGCCAAGGAGACGTACGCAGATGACCGCCATCTCTGAGCGAGTTTCAGAACCGACCGAGCAGCAGGCCGCGACACGTGTCTCCCAGTCCGTCTTCGACGGCTCCCGGCTCCGGGTCGTCCTGCTGGTGAACGTCTACGACGGTGCCCAGCAGGAGTTCCTGGAGGCCTACGAGGAGATGTGCAAGCAGGTCGCGTCCGTCTCCGGGCACGTCAGCGACCAGTTGTGCCAGTCCATCGAGAACCCCTCCCAGTGGCTGATCACCAGCGAGTGGGAGAGCGCCCCGCCGTTCCTCGCCTGGGTGAACAGCGAGGAGCACGTGCAGATGGTGCAGCCGATGCACAGCTGCATCCGGGACACCCGGTCGCTGCGCTTCCACATCGTCCGTGAGACCGGCCACACGGAGGTGGGCGCGGCTTCCGCCGAGCGCCGGCTCCAGGAGTCGCCGCGGATCGGGGACGGTGTGATCCGGCACGCGCTGACCTTCACGGTGAAGCCGGGCAGCGAGCGGAAGGTGGCCCAGATCCTGGCCGACTACGAGCCGCCCGAGGCGAACGTGGACGGCACCACCCGGCTGTGCCGCACTTCCCTGTTCATGCACGGCAACCGGGTCGTGCGGGCCATCGAGGTGCGCGGCGACCTCCTCGCGGCGCTGCGGCACGTGGCCCAGCAGCCGCAGATCCGGAAGGTCGAGGAGGACCTCAACCCCTACCTGGAGCAGGACCGCGACCTCAACGACCAGGAGTCCGCACGGGTGTTCTTCACCCTGGCGGCGCTGCCCGCGGTGCACCACGTGACGGTCGACCAGGAGAGTCCGGAGGCGGAGCGCCACGCGCTGTACTACCCGGCACGCCGGGGCATGGGCATGAAGGTGGCGGAGCTGCTGTCCCATCAGGACGAGCGGGCCGCGGCGGACCCGCACAGCCCGGTACTGCGCAGCACGGTCTTCGAGCGGGACGACGTCGTCGTCCGGCTGATCGACATCCGGGGCGGGCTGGACGCCGACCCGGCCGCCGCGCTGGGACTGGCGGATGCCGCGAAGGTGCCGGAGCTGACCAGCCTGCTCGACGTGGGCGCCGCCGAGAAGGACGGGGACCTGGCCCGGCTGCTCACCCTCGCCCATATGGACCTCATCACCGACCGCCGGTCCGCGCCGGACGCCTGACGCATCCCGAAGCCGACGTACCACACCACCGGAGGAACGACGTGATCAAACCCAGGCCCAGGATCGTGGAGCTCGGCGAGACCGAGCCCAACACGAAGCGCGGAGGCGATCTGCGCGCCATGCTCACCCCGGCCACGGTCGGTTCCACCAGCGGCTTCATGGGCGTGGCCATCGTGCAGCCCGGCGACCGCATCGGGGAGCACTACCACCCGTACTCCGAGGAGTTCGTGTACGTCGTCTGCGGCGACCTCGAGGTGGACCTGGACGGCGAGCCGCACCCGCTCAGGCCGGAACAGGGTCTGATGATCCCCGCCTACATGCGCCACCGCTTCCGCAACGTGGGCGACGTGGAGGCGCGGATCGTCTTCCACCTGGGGCCGCTGGCCCCGCGCCCGCAGCTCGGCCACGTCGACACGGAGGGCACCGAGCCTGCGGCGGCCGGCGCGGAGGCGCCGCCGGCCGGCGTGGCAGAGGTCCGATCATGACCAGGCGGGTGGCGGTCACCGGCATAGGCATCGTGGCGCCGGGCGGGATCGGCGCCCCCGCCTTCTGGGACCTGCTGGCGAACGGGCGCACCGCGACGCGGGGCATCACGTTCTTCGACCCGGCCGGTCTGCGGTCCCGGATCGCCGCCGAGTGCGACTTCGACCCGGCGGCCTCGGGGCTGGACGAGGAGCAGGTCGCGCGCTGCGACCGCTACATCCAGTTCGCCCTGGCCGCCGGCCAGGAGGCGGTGTCGGACTCCGGACTCGACCTCGCCGGGGAGAACCCCTGGCGGGTCGGGGTCTCGCTGGGTACCGCGGTCGGCGGCACCACCCGGCTGGAGAACGACTACGTCCTGGTCAGCCACGGTGGCGAGCGCTGGGACGTGGACCACGAGCGGGCCCGGCCGTATCTGGAGCGGGCGTTCACACCGAGCACGCTGGCGTCCACGGTTGCCGAGCGGTTCGGGGCCCGCGGGCCGGTGCAGACCGTCTCCACCGGCTGCACCTCCGGGCTCGACGCGGTCGGCTACGCGCTGCACACCGTGGAGGAGGGGAGGGCGGACATCTGCATAGCCGGAGCGTCGGACTCGCCGATATCACCGATCACCATGGCGTGCTTCGACGCGATCAAGGCGACGTCGCCCAACAACGACGACCCCGCCCACGCCTCCCGACCCTTCGACAACGCCCGTGACGGGTTCGTCATGGGCGAGGGCGGCGCGGTGCTCGTCCTGGAGGAGCTGGAGCACGCCAGGGCCCGCGGCGCCCACGTGTACTGCGAGCTCAGCGGCTACGCCACGTTCGGCAACGCATACCACATGACCGGACTGACCAGCGAGGGCCTGGAGATGGCGCGGGCGATCGAGACCGCGCTGGACCACGCCCGCCTGGACGGCTCCGCGATCGACTACGTCAACGCGCACGGCTCCGGCACCCGCCAGAACGACCGGCACGAGACGGCCGCGGTGAAGCGGGCGCTGGGCCACCACGCCTACGACACCCCCATGAGCTCCATCAAGTCGATGGTGGGCCACTCGCTCGGGGCGATCGGGGCGATCGAGGTGGTGGCCTGTGTGCTGGCCCTGGCCCACCAGATGGTCCCGCCGACCGCGAACTACGAGACCCCCGACCCCGAGTGCGACCTGGACTACGTCCCGCGGGTCGCCCGTGAGCGGAAGCTGGACAGCGTGCTCTCCGTGGGCAGCGGCTTCGGCGGCTTCCAGTCCGCGGTGATCCTGACCCGGCAGAGGGAGAGGACACGATGAGCGCACCGCGCAAGCGGCGGGCCGCCGTCACCGGTATCGGTGTCGTCGCGCCCGGCGGCACGAACACCGAGACCTTCTGGAAGTCCACCCAGGAGGGCGTGACCGTCCTGGACCGCGTGACCCGTGAGGGCTGCGAGCACCTGCCGCTGAAGGTGGCCGGCGAGGTGCGGTCCTTCGAACCCTCGGCGGCGGTCGAGGAGCGCTACCTCGTCCAGACCGACCGTTTCACGCACTTCGCGATGGCCGCGGCCGACGCCGCCCTCCAGGACGCCCGGCTGGGGCAGGCCGACACCGACGCGGCCCCGTTCTCCGCGGGCGTGGTCACCGCGGCCGGGTCCGGCGGCGGCGAGTTCGGCCAGCGGGAGCTCCAGAAGCTGTGGAGCAAGGGCAGCCGCTATGTCGGCCCCTGGCAGTCCATCGCCTGGTTCTACGCGGCCAGCACCGGCCAGATCTCCATCCGGCGCGGCTTCAAGGGCCCCTGCTCGGTGGTCGCCGCCGACGAGGCGGGCGGCCTGGACGCCCTGGCGCACGCGGCCCGCGCCGTCCAGCGCGGCACCGATGTGATCGTGGCCGGTTCGACGGAGGCGCCGCTGGCCCCGTACTCGATGGTCTGCCAGCTCGGTTACCGGGAACTGAGCCCGGTGGCCGACCCGGCGCGCGCCTACCGCCCGTTCACCGAGGACGCCTGCGGGTTCGTGCCGGCCGAGGGCGGCGCGATGCTCACCGTGGAGGCGGCCGACGCGGCCCGGGAGCGCGGCGTGCCCGTACGGGCCGTCCTGGCCGGACACGCGGCGACCTTCACCGGCGCCTCCCGCTGGGAGCTGTCGCGGGAGGGGCTGGCGGAGGCGATCCGCGGCGCGCTGGCCGAGGCCGGGTGCGCGCCCGAGGAGGTCGACGTCGTCTTCGCCGACGCCCTCGGCGTCCCCGAGGCGGACCGGGCCGAGGCGCTCGCCATCGCCGACGCGCTCGGCGCGCACGGCCGGCGAGTGCCGGTCACGGCACCCAAGACGGGCACCGGCCGGGCGTACTGCGCCGCTCCGGTGCTGGACACGGCGGCGGCGGTCCTCGCGATGGAGCACGGCCTGATCCCGCCCACCCCGAACGTCTCCGACATCTGCCATGACCTCGACCTGGTGACCGGTCGTGCCCGTGCCGCCGAGGTGCGCACGGCGCTGGTCCTCAGCCGGGGGCTCATGGGCTCGAACTCGGCGCTGGTGCTGCGGCACGGTGCCGCCGAGGCCTCGTAGCGAGGCAGCCACGATCAACCGGGAGCAACCCGGGAGCGACAAGGAGAGGAACCGCATGAGTGACCGAATCACAGTGGAGGAACTGGCCGAACTCATGAAGAAGGCCGCCGGGATCACCGTCAGCCCGCAGGAGCTGGCGGACCGTTCCGAGACGGGATTCGACGAGATCGGCATCGACTCGCTCGGCCTGCTCGGCATCGTGGGCGAACTGGAGAACCGGCACGGCATCCCGATGCCGGCCGACGCGGAGCGGTGCAAGACGCCCAGGAAGTTCCTCGACCTCGTCAACAGCACCCTTCTGGCAGGAGCGTAGAAATGGCCGGACACACGGAGAACGAGGTCACCATCGCCGCGCCGGTGGATCTCGTCTGGGACATGACCAACGATGTGGCGAACTGGCCGCGGCTGTTCAGCGAGTACGCCTCCGCCGAGATCCTGTCCCAGCAAGGCGACAAGTGCACCTTCCGCCTGACCATGCACCCGGACGAGAACGGCACCGTGTGGAGCTGGGTCTCCGAGCGCGAGCCCGACCGGGCCACGCTCTCCGTCAGGGCCCGCCGGGTCGAGACGGGCCCCTTCGAACACATGAACATCCACTGGAGGTACGAGGAGGTCCCCGGGGGCACGCGGATGATCTGGACCCAGGACTTCGCGATGAAGCCGGAGGCGCCGGTCGACGACGACTGGATGACCGACAACATCAACAAGAACTCCAAGGTCCAGATGGCCCTGATCCGCGACAGGATCGAGAAGGCCGCCGCCGGGCACCGGGCCGAGCCGGCCCTGACCAACGACTGAGCCGGACGGAGAGAGGACCGTGCACCAAGAACTGATCGTCGCCCGGATGGCCCCGGGTTCGGCCCCGGACATCGCCAGGATCTTCGAGGAGTCCGACCGGGGGGAACTGCCGCACCTGGTCGGTGTCACCAGACGCAGCCTCTACCAGTTCGGCGATGTGTACATGCACCTGATCGATGCGGACCGGGACCCGGGACCCGCCATCGCCAAGGTGGCCGGCCACCCCGAGTTCCGAGGCATCAGCGAGCGGCTGTCGGCGTACGTCAGCGCCTACGACCCGCAGACCTGGCGCTCGCCGAAGGACGCGATGGCCCACCGCTTCTACCTGTGGGAGCGTGACTGAGCCGCCGAACCAAGCCACCTGACGCGCCGTCCGGTCCCTCACGGACGGCCACCGGCCGCCGGGCCCGCACTGTCGCGGGCCCGGCGGCCGGTGTCCGAGGAGGTCGCGGCGGCGCCGCCGGTGGGGTCCGGTCAGGCGGGCACCGTGCAGTCGAAGGCGTGCAGGTAGGGGTTGACCGGGCTGATGTCGCCGATGACCAGGCCGGCCGCCTTCAGCCGGCCGGCCATGCTGGCGCTGGTGTGCTTGGCCCCGCCGACGTTCAGCAGCAGGAGCAGGTCCATGGCGGTGCTGAACCGCATCGAGGGGGTGTCGTCGACGAGGTTCTCGATGACCACGACCCGTGCTCCGGACCCGCCCGCCTCGATGACGTTGCGCAGGCAGCGGGCGGTGGAGTCGTCGTCCCACTCCAGGATGTTCTTGATGATGTAGACGTCGGCCTCGACCGGGATGGCCTCGCGGCAGTCGCCGGGCACGATCCGCACCCGGTCCGCCAGCGAGCCGCCCGCGCGCAGCCGGGGGTCGGCGTTGTCCACCACCTGCGGCAGGTCCAGCAGGGTGCCGTGCATGTGCGGGTACTTCTCCAGCAGGCTCGCCACCACGTGCCCCTGCCCGCCGCCGATGTCGGCGACCGAGGAGGCGCCGGACAGGTCGAGGAGCGCGGCGACGTCCCGCGCGGACTGCTTGCTGGAGGTCGTCATGGCCCGGTTGAAGACGTCCGCCGACTCGGGGGCGTCCTCGTTGAGGTGGACGAAGAACTCCTTGCCGTACAGGTCCTCCACCACGTTGCGGCCGGTGCGCACCGCCTCGTCCAGTTTCGGCCAGGCGTCCCAGGTCCACGGCTCGGTGCACCACAGGGTGATGTAGCGCAGGCTGCCCGGGTCGTCCTCACGCAGCAGCCGGGACATGTCGGTGTGCGCGAACGTTCCGTCGGGCTGCTCGGTGAAGACCCCGTAGCAGGTCAGCGCCCGCAGCAGCCGGCGCAGCGGCTTCGGTTCGGTCTTCACGGCGGCCGCGAGGTCCTCCACGGCCATGGGCGCGTCCCCGAGCGCGTCGGCCACACCGAGCCGGGCGGCCGCGCGGAGGGCGGCGGCGCACGCCGCCCCGAACGCGAGCTCCCTGAGCCGCATGGACGGCGGTGGGGCGGACTGAGCGGTCGTCATGTGCCGCCTTCCTTCCTTCTCGGTCCTGTGGGTTCCACGAGTGGCTACGGCCTCAGCACAGTCCCGCGGGCTTGGAGACCCCGCAGGAGTTCTCTGCGAAGGTGTTGTGGTGCGTGGCGCTCTCCTGGTTGACCAGGTCCGCCGGGGAGTTGCCGTCGAGCACGTTCCGGCTCACCCGGTTCCGCTCGCCGGCCGCGCCGACGAAGCTCTTGAACAGCACGATGCCGCCGGAGACGGGGGACCTGCCCGAGTTGCCGACGACGAGGTTGCGGAACACGTCGGTCCGCTCGGTGCCGGTCAGGACGATGCCGGAGCCCTGGAGGAAGGGAAGCCGGGCGGTCGCCGGGCAGAACCTGTTGTTCTGCGCGACCCGGTTGTCGCGCACGGTCAGCGCGCCGGCCCGCGGCTTGTTCTCGTCGCCGACGACGAACACGCCCGCGCAGTTGCCGGAGACGTCGTTGCCCGCGACAGTGAGGTCGCGCAGCCGGCGGACGGTGACGCCGATCCGGTTGCCCTCCAGCCGGTTGCGGGCGATCAGCGTGCCGCCGGTGTCGGCGGCGCCCTGCTCGGCGGTGACCGTGTTGGCCAGGAAGAGTCCCGCGTCGCCGTTGCCCCGGGCGATGTTGCTCCGGTACTCGCTGCGTACGGACCGCTCCTCGGCGATGCCCCACATCCCGTTCTTCTCGGCGGTCACCTGTCGCACGGTCAGCCCGTCGGTGCCCACGGCCATCAGACCGGCGTGGGGGAAACCGGTCAGGGTCAGCCGGGAGACGGTGACACCTTTCAGGCGCTTGCCCTTGGCCCCCACCACACAGATGCCGTTGCCCCGCTTGCCGCAGGCGCTCGTGGGCTTGCGGCCGCCCGGTTCCAGGACGGTGCCGCGGTCCGTGCCGCGCAGGGTCAGACCGGGTGTCGTCACCTTGACGCTCTCGTGGTAGACGCCGGGCAGCACCAGCACGGTGTCACCCTGCTTCGCGGCGTCCACCGCCCGCTGGATCGACTGGCCCGGATGCACCAGGTGCGTCCTGGGCGCCAGAACCGGCGGGGCGGCGGCGATGCCCGAGCCGACCAGCGCGGTGGCGCTCAGGAGCAGAGCGATATGGCGTTTCGTCATATTCTGTACCGTATGGCCCGATAGTCGGCTGGAACGCCCGATGGGCCGTCCGGCGGCGTGTCAGCGGCGCGGGGCGCGGTCCGGCGGCGTGTCACCGGCGCGGGGTGCGGTCCGGCGGCGTGTCACCGGCGCAGGGCGCGGCCGATCCACAGCTGTTCGAGGGACAGGGGGCGGCCGTCCTCCAGGTCCCACAGCGCGTTCTGCAGCACACGGCCGAGCGTCCAGGCGCGGGCCCGGTCCCGGTCGAGGTCCAGCGCCCCGGTCATGGCCTCGAAGCGCGGGACGACCTCGCCGGGCTCGAAGCGGTTGAACAGCGCCGGGAGCAGTTCGAAGCCGGGATCCCCGGCGAGCGGCTTGGGGTCGATGGCCAGCCAGGGCTCGCGGTCGGCGCCGAGGACGTTGTCGTAGTGCAGGTCCCAGTGCAGCAGGCGGTCGCCGCTTTCGCCGGCGACCTCGCGCACGGCGGCGCCGCAGTCCGCGAGCAGCCGGCGGTCGTCCCCGTCGGGCAGCCGCCGCAACGCCCCCGGAGTCCGTTCCAGCAGGGCTTCCGCGATGTCGCCCAGCCGCCGTATCCCCGCCGGGGCCGGTACGGAGGTGAGGCGGGCCAGCAGGCCGGCGATCACCAGGACGGCCTCACGGGTGTCCGGCAGGCGCGACAGCGGGCGGGCGGAGTGGAGGCGTTCCAGTAGCAGCGTGCCGGTCGGCTCGTCGTGCTCCAGCAGCCGTACGGCCCCCGCGCCGTCCCACACCCGCAGCGCCGGCGCCTCTCCCGCACTCTCCTCGTCGGGCAGTTGGAGCTTCAGGGCGGCGGGCAGACGGTCGGCGCGGACGACCGGAAGGACCAGCGCGCACACGCCGTGCATCGCCGGCCCGTCGATCCGCAGCCGCCACCGGTCGAGGAAGCCGGCCACCCGCCGGGGCAGACCGGCGACGAACGCGCGGCCCGCCGACCCGTTGAATTTCTCCTGGGAAGCGGCCAGCGCGCCGGGCACCTCGATCACTCTGACGACCATACTTGCGCGTGTGAGCTGGGTCATGTGGATGCGGCGTGGGCTGCGGGCGGCGACTGCCTACGTCCGCAGCGCTCCGGGGACGTACGTCTGGCTGCTGATCCTGTTCCTGACCACCGTCGCCCTGCACCACATGTCGCCGAAGTTCGAGCAGCACTTCCTGCTGCACCGCTCGACGAACCTGCGCGAGCTGTCGGACGACCCGGTGCGGGTGCTCTTCTCCAGTGCCATGTGGATCGACGGCGGCCACTGGCTGCCGTACGCGGTCCTCTACACGGTCTTCCACGCCCAGGCCGAGCGCTGGCTGGGCACCCTGCGCTGGCTGCTGGTGTGCGTGACCGCCCACGTGCTGGCCACGCTGATCAGCGAGGGCGCCGTGCTGTGGGCGATCCAGCGGCACGTGGTGCCGGAGTCGGCCGTCAACACTCTGGACGTCGGGGTGAGTTACGCGCTGGCCGGGGTGATGGCGGTGCTGACGTACCGGGTCGCCCCGCCCTGGCGGTACCTGTACCTGGCCGCCGTCCTCGCCTTCTACGCCGTGTCGCTGGTGACCCGGCACACCTTCACCGATCTGGGGCACGTCACCGCCGTCCTGATCGGCCTGGGCTGCTATCCGCTGACCAGGGGCCGGGGAGAGCCGTGGAACCCGGGGAAGGCGCTGTTCGCCCTGAGGCGTTAACACCCGGCCCCAGGGCTCCCGCGCCTCATGCCACGGGTTCCGTCACGGGCGCCTCCGCCGGGGCCCCGTGCTCGGGGGCCCTGCCCGTCACCATCAGGGCCGCGATCAGACCGGCCACCAGCATGATGGCGGCCGCCCACCAGATGGCGACCGTGTAGCCGTGGACGATGCCCTCCGGCACCACCCGGGCCCGGTCCGCCGGGCCGCGCAGATGGGCGGTGACGTAGGCGGCGCCGCTGGTCGTGGCGACCGTGTTGAGCAGGGCGGTGCCGATGGAACCGCCGACCTGCTGCGAGGTGTTCACGGTCGCGGAGGTCACCCCCGAGTCCTGCGGGGCGACGCCCGCGGTGGCGGTGGCGAACACGGGCATGAAGGTCAGGCCCATGCCGAGGCCCATCAGGACCAGGGCGGGCAGCACCTCGCTCGGGTAGCGCGAGTCGACCGTGAGCCGGGTCAGGAGCAGCAGCCCGCCCGCGGCCAGGAGCATCCCGGGGACCATGAGCACGCGCGGCGCCACGTGCCGCAGCAGCCGGGCCGAGATCTGCGTCGAACCGGTGATGATCGCGGCGGTCAGCGGAAGGAAGGCGAGACCGGTGCGCAGCGGCGAGTAGCCGAGGATCTCCTGGAGGTAGTACGTCATGAACAGGAACAGCCCGAACATGCCGATCACGGCCAGCAGCATGGTCAGGAGGCAGCCCGCCCGGTTGCGGTCCCGCAGGACGTGCAGCGGCAGCAGCGGCACCGGCGCCCGGATCTGCCACCACACGAACGTCAGGAGCAGCGCCGCACCGAGGGCGAACAGGCTCAGCACCAGGGGATCGGTCCAGCCGCGCGGCTGGGCCTCGCTGACCCCGTAGACGACGGCGACCAGCCCGCCGCAGCCCAGCAGCGCCCCGGGCAGGTCCAGCCGGGCGCCCGCCCGGCCCGGCCTGTCGGGCAGCAGGGTCAGGGCGCCGAGGACCGTGACGACGGCGATGGGCACGTTGACGTACAGGCACCAGCGCCAGTTCAGGAACTCCGTCAGCACGCCGCCGACGATGAAGCCGATCGCCGAGCCGCTGCCCGCCAGGGCGCCGTAGACGCCGAACGCCTTCCCACGCTCCCTGGGGTGGGTGAAGGTCGTGGTCAGCAGGCTGAGCGCGGAGGGTGCGAGGACGGCGGCGGAGGCGCCCTGAAGGGCGCGGGCGCCGTAGAGCATGCCCGAGGAGGTGGCCGCGCCGCCGAACGCGGAGGCGGCGGCGAACCCGGCCAGCCCGACGACGAACGTGCGCTTGCGTCCCACCAGGTCGGCGATCCGCCCGCCCAGCAGGAGCAGCCCGCCGAAGCCGAGGGAGTAGGCGGTGATGACCCACTGCCGGTTCCCGTCGGACATGTGCAGGGCGTGCTGAGCGGAGGGGAGCGCGATGTTCACGATCGTCGCGTCCAGGACCACCATCAGCTGCGCGAGCGCGATGACGACCAGTGCCCACCAGCGGTGCCGGTCGGTCTCCTGGGACGAGGATTCACCTGGACGGGGGGCGCTCACCTGGCCAGAAGACCATGAATCGGGAGGTATCGCATCCTGCGTGTACGCGGGCCGCCTCGCGGTCGGGAGAGGGGACCGGAAGGGGATTGTCAGTGGCGGGGTGCAGCATGGGGGCATGGTGAGCGGAGCGAGCGGCAGGGCCGGTGTGAAGGGCGCGCGGCGGCCCGAGGTGCGGTTGCCGGCGCTGGAGGAGTACGGCGGCGGGGGACTGGCGCCGGACGGGGACTACGACGGGCTGGAGTTCCGGGAGGAGGATCTGGCCGGGCAGGACGGGGCGGGGGCCCGGTTCCTGGACTGCGCGCTCAGGGGCTGCGCGCTGGACGACGCGTCGCTGCGGCACGCCCGCTTCCTGGACTCGGTCCTCACCGGCATACGGGGTGTCGGCACCGACCTCGCCGAGGCGACCCTGCGTGATGTGGAGGTGGTCGACGCCCGCCTCGGCGGTGTGCAGTGCCACGGTGCGGTCCTGGAGCGCGTGTGGATCCGCGGCGGCAAGATCGACTACCTGAACCTGCGCAAGGCCCGGCTGCGGGACGTCGTCTTCGAGGGCTGCGTCCTCGTCGAGCCGGACTTCGGGGGTGCCCGGCTGGAGCGGGTGGAGTTCGCGGACTGCGTGGTCAAGGGCGTCGACTTCAGCGCGGCGACGCTCTCGGACGTGGACCTGCGGGGTGCCGTGTCCCTGGAGATCGCGCGCGGGCTGGACCGGCTGGCGGGCGCGGTGATCAGCACCGGTCAGCTCCTGGACCTGGCGCCGGTGCTGGCGGCGGAGCTGGGGATCAGGGTGGAGGGGTGAGGGGACTGAAAGGACGGAAAGGGTCGAAAGGGCAGAAAGGGGATTCCGGCTGGGAGGGGGCTCAGGAGACGCGGGGGTAGCGGGCCTGGAGGGTCCAGATCGCCGGGTTCTCCGCCAGGTCCTCGTGCAGGTCGCACAGGTCGGCGACGAGGTCGTGCAGGAAGTCACGGGCCTCGCGGCGCAGTGCCGAGTGCGAGAAGGTCAGCGGGGACTCCTCGACGGGCATCCAGTCGGACTCGATGTCGACCCAGCCGAAGCGGCGCTCGAAGAGCATGCGGTCCGTGGACTCGGTGAAGTCCAGCTCCGCCCGCTGCGGACGGGAGGCGCGGGAGCCGGCCGGGTCCCGGTCCAGCCGCTCGACGATGTCGCACAGGGCCCAGGCGAAGTCGAGCACGGGCACCCAGCCCCAGGCCGTGGCCAGTTCGCGGTCCGACTCGGTGTCGGCCAGGTAGACGTCGCCGCAGAACAGGTCGTGCCGCAGCGCCCGCACGTCCGCGCGGCGGTAGTCCGTCTGCGGCGGGTCGGGGAAGCGGTTGGAGAGGGCGTAGCCGATGTCGAGCACGTAGGCGATGGTGTCATGTGCCCCGCATAGGATCGCGCGCGTGTATCGATCTGCCCTGCTTGTCCGGACCGCCGCGGCCGGCTGCGCCCTGCTCGCGCTGACGCTGACCGGGTGCGGCGGTGGTGTCCGGGGCACCCCGGGCGGGGCCGGGCTGCACGATCCGTACTTCCCCAGGGCGGGCAACGGCGGGTACGACGTCAGCCACTACGGCCTGACCCTCGACTACGACCCGGGCCGACGTCACCTCACGGGCACGGCGGTCATCACCGCCCGGGCGACCAAGGACCTGTCCGCCTTCGACCTCGATCTCGTGGGGCTCGACGTCCGGAGCGTCACGGTGGAGGGGAGGGCCGCCTGGTTCAGCCGGGCGGGGCAGGAACTCACCGTGCGCCCGCACGGCGATCTGCTGAAGGGGAAGACGTTCACCGCGACGGTCCGCTACTCGGGGCGGCCGCAGGTCGTCGTCGATCCCGACGGGTCGCGGGAGGGGTGGCTGCCCACCGCCGACGGCGCGCTCGCCCTCGGTGAGCCGGTCGGCTCGATGGCGTGGTTCCCGGGGAACCACCACCCGTCCGACAAGGCCGCGTACGACATCTCGGTCACCGTGCCCGAGGGGCTGCGGGCCGTCTCCAACGGCGAGTTGAGGAGCGAGACGACCAGCGGGGGGCGTACGACGTTCCGGTGGCGCACCGCCGAGCCCATGGCGAGCTATCTGGCGACCGTCGCGATCGGCCGCTTCGAGATCACCCGCTCCACCACGAGGAGCGGTCTGCCGGTGTACGTCGCCGTGGAGCCCTCCCAGGTGCGGGAGAGCGGGGCCGTGCCGGCCAGGATCCCCGAGGTCGTCGAGTGGGCGGAGCGCCGCTTCGGCCCGTACCCCTTCTCGTCCACCGGCGCGATCGTCGGCCGCCGCGAGGACGCCGGTTTCGCCCTGGAGACCCAGAACCGGCCCTTCTTCCCCGGCGCCCCCGACATCGGAACCCTCGTCCACGAACTCGCCCACCAGTGGTACGGGGACTCCGTCACCCCGAAGAGCTGGCGGGACATGTGGCTGAGCGAGGCCTTCGCGACGTACGCGCAGTGGCTGTGGGACGAGGACCACGGCGGCCGGACCGCGCAGCAGGCCTTCGACGCGCTCCGACGCGGCGGCTACTTCGCCGACGACGCGGGGGACGGGGCCGTGTGGTCCTTCCCGCCCGCCGAGCCGGTCGATGCCGCGCACATCTCCGGACGGCCCGTCTACGAACGGGGCGCGATGGTTCTGCACAAGATCCGCCAGGTGGTCGGTGACCACGCCTTCGACGGCATCGTCCGGGGCTGGGCCGCCGCCCACCGCCACGGCAACGCGGACACCGCCGACTTCACCGCCTACGTGGAGAAGAAGGCCCCGGGCACGGATTTCGGCGGGATCTGGGCGGACTGGCTGTACGGGGACGGCAAGCCGACGGGGCCCTGACCGCGGCCGGCCGGTCCCTTCACCGGCCGCCCCGCTCCCTCAGTCCAGCCGCTTGCGCAGCACCACGCACGGGCGGCCCAGTCCCCGGTCCCGGCGGTGCGCGAGGTGCCGGTAGCCGAGGGCCGTCCAGAACGCCGGGCCCCCGGGGTTGTTCCCGAGGACGGCCGGACGCACGGCGGTACGGCCCGCGGCACGGAAGCGGTCCTCGACGAGGGACGCCAACCGGCGCCCGTAGCCGTGCCGTTGCGCGCCCGCGTCGATCATCAGCAGGCCGATCCACGGGTCCGGGTCGGCCGGGTCGGGATGGTGGGCGAGCGTGATCGCGATCCCGACGAGCCGTCCCTCGCTGCGGGCGAGCAGCACCTCCGCGTCCGGGGCGGCCAGTTCGTCCGCCAGCGCGGTCGCCACCTGTTCCGGGCGGATGTCGTCCGGGTCGGGGAAGCCGCCGCTGAGGGCGTGGAAGTCGCGGTGGGAGGCGTGGAGCGCGGTGAGCTCGGTCAGGAGCTCGCCCGGGAGGCCGCGGTCCGACGGGAGCGTCAGGGGCTCGAGGAACACCCGGGCAACGTACCGCGCTCCACACGCCCCGGGCGCCCCCCGGCGCGGAGGCCGGCCGGAGCGACGGGCCCGGGCCGCTCCCCCGGGCCCGGACGGCGCGGTCGCCCGGTGCGGGCCGGGGCGTCGCGCCGGGGCGACGGCGGGACGCATCCCGTGGCGGGCACGGACGCCCTCGGCGCGGGCCGCGTCCACGGCGCACACGGAGACGTCCTGCCGCCACCCGTCGGAGCAGCACCCGCAGCCCCGGCCCTTCGGGGGCCGGGGCTCGGTCAGCGGGCCGGGTCCGTCAGACGTTGACGCCGAAGTCCTGGGCGATGCCGACCAGGCCCGAGGCGTAGCCCTGGCCGACGGCGCGGAACTTCCACTCCGCGCCGTTGCGGTACAGCTCGCCGAAGACCATGGCGGTCTCGGTGGCCGCGTCCTCCGACAGGTCGTAGCGGGCGATCTCGGTGCCGCCGGCCTGGTTGACGATGCGGATGTAGGCGTTGCGGACCTGGCCGAAGTTCTGGCCGCGGTTCTCGGCGTCGTAGATGGAGACCGGGAAGACGACCTTGTCGACGTCGGCGGGGAGCCCGGCGAGGTTGACGTTGATCGCCTCGTCGTCGCCCTCGCCCTCGCCGGTGAGGTTGTCGCCGGTGTGGACGATGGTGTTGTCCGGGGTCTGCTTGTTGTTGAAGAAGACGAAGTGCTGGTCCGAGTAGACCTTGCCCTGCGCGTTGACCGCGATCGCGGACGCGTCCAGGTCGAAGTCCGTGCCGGTGGTGGTGCGGACGTCCCAGCCGAGGCCCACGGTGACGGCGGTCAGGCCCGGAGCCTCCTTGGTGAGCGAGACGTTGCCACCCTTGGACAGGCTTACAGCCATTGTTGGGAGTCCCTTCCCTCGTTGCGTGTGCGGACGAAGCTACCGCCACCCTTAGGAACGTCGAGGGGGGTCCTCCGGGTTCCGCGTCTCTTTACCTTTTTTACCCACCCCGATCGAACACGCCCGCGGCGAAAACATGATGACGTGAAGCGGGCGGGAAGGGGAACATGGACGACATGTCCGGTCCCCATCTCATCCGCGGCTCCGTCGCGCTCCCCGAGGCCGAACTGGCCTGGCGCTTCTCGCGGTCCTCGGGGCCCGGCGGCCAGCACGTCAACACCACGGACTCCCAGGTGGAGTTGCGCTTCGACCTCGCCAACACCGAGGCGCTGCCCGAGGTGTGGAAGCAGCGTGCGCTGGAGCGCCTCGCGGACCGGCTCGTGGACGGCGTCATCAGCGTGCGCGCCTCCGAGCACCGCTCCCAGTGGCGCAACCGCGAGGCCGCGGCCGTGCGCCTCGCCGCGCTCCTCGCCGAGGCGACCGCGCCGCCGCCCAGGCCGCGCAGGCCCACCCGGATCCCGCGCGGTATCAACGAGCGGCGGCTGCGTGAGAAGAAGCAGCGCTCGGAGACCAAGCGGGGGCGCTCCGGGAAGGACTGGGGATAGCCCCGGGCCCGGGCCGGCGGGGACGCCGGACGCGGGCGGGGCGTCAGCCCAGCCGGCGGTAGCGGCCGCGGTAGTACAGCAGCGGTTCGCCGTCCGTGCCGGGCAGGCGGGCTGTCAGGACCCGGCCGATGACCAGGGTGTGGTCGCCCGCCGGCACGCGCTGTTCGGTGCGCAGCTCCAGGGTGGCCATGGCGTCGGTCAGCAGGGGGGCGCCGGAGACCTCGCCGCGGGTGTGGGGGAGGTCCCTGAACAGCAGGCGGTCGCTGACCCGGCCCTTCATGGCGAAGCGGCCGGCGACGGCGTGCTGGCTGTCGGCGAGGACCGAGACCGCCCACAGGGGCTGTTCGGCGAGCAGATCGTCCATGCGGGAGCCCTCGCGCAGGCTGACCAGGGCCAGCGGCGGGTCCAGGGACACCGACATGAACGCCGTCGCCGTCATGCCCGCGTCCTCGCCGGCCGGCGCCCGCGGGTCGTCCGGGTCGAGCGGCGGCTCCTGCGCGGTCACCAGGACCACACCGGCGGCCAGTCTGGACATCGCGGCACGGAACTCCTCGTTGGTCACCCCCTCAGCATGCCCGGGTCGGGGTTCCCCCTGCCCGAGCGGAGCCCGGAGCTCGGCAGGGGCGGTGGGGGAGGAGGGCGGCACGGAGGAAGTCTTCAACACACACGGAACGCTAGCCACCGGTACGAGGCCGCCGCATCGGGCCTCCGCCCGAAGCCGGACCTAGGACCAGCGGACGAGCGTGTCGTGCATCATGTCCCCACAACCGCGTGGCCCGTGTTCATCAAACGCACAGGGAAAAGACAGAAACCGTACTCAATTGTTCACGTTCATCTGTGACTTGAGTCACAAGAGCAGTGAATTGTTGACCCTGTGTACCGAGTGGGCTTCGCGCTGTGATTCAGTGGCGGAGAATGCGCAGACGAACGCCGAACAGCACCCTTGATTCGCTGGCGAGGTCTCGGGGGGAGGGCGAGCATGGAGACCGACTCGGAGCCGTACGTCCGCCTGGCGTCCCTGCGGCAACTGCACCAGGTCATGGCGGACATGAACACCGCGAGGAGTCTGGCGGACACACTGCAGACCGTCGCCGACGGCGTCGTGAAGGGCCTCGGCTACGAGCTGGCCTGCGTCAACCTCGTGCGTGCCGACGGTGACCTCGTGGTCGCCGCCTTCGCCGGGAACTCCGCCGCCGAGTCGCTGATCACCGGCCGTGTCGGCTCCCGGGAGTCCTGGGACCGCCGGCTGGCCATGGGCGAGCAGTGGGGCGGCCTGGTCTTCATACCCCACACCGAGGGCTGGGTCCTCGACGACGACGACGTCCCGACCTGGTACACCGACGGGCCCGCGCCGCGCTTCGAGGACGAGTGGCACCCCGCCGACCGGCTCTTCGCGCCCATGGACGCCCCCGGAGGGTCCGGCGGCTCCTCCGGCGAGCTGCTCGGCGTGATCTCCGTGGACCGCCCGCGCAACGGCCGCCGGCCCGGCGCCTGGGGCCGTGAGGCCCTCCAGATGTACGCCTTCCAGGCGGCCATCGCGATCAGCAACGCCCGGCTGCGGTCCAACATGCAGCGCGCCCTCATACGCCTGGAGCGCGAGCAGCAGGCCCTGCGGGCCAGCGAGGAGAGTTTCCGCCAGGCCTTCGAGTACGCGCCCTCCGGCATGGCGATCGCCGAGATGGGCGGCGACCAGCACGGCCGGATCCTGCGCACCAACGACGCCCTGTGCCGCCTGCTGGGCCGCCCCGCCTCCGCCATGCGCCGCTACTCCTTCTCCGACCTCGTCCACCCCGAGGACATAGGCACCCTGCTGCGGACCTCGGCCGAGGGCGGCCGGGCGGAGCTGCGCCTGGGCCGCCGCGACGGCTCGTACGTCTGGGTGTCCCTGCGCAACTCCGTCGTCGCGGACGCCGCCGACGGGCCCCGCTTCCTGCTCACCCACGTCGAGGACATAGAGGAGCGCAAGCGCCGCGAGCTCCAGCTCGCCCACCGCGCCTCCCACGACTCCCTCACCGGCCTGCCGAACTCCGCCGAGCTGCGCGCCCGCCTGTCCGCACGGCTGTGCCGGCGGCCCCAGGCCGCGCACGCGGGCGACGCCGAGTCGCAGGACACCGCCTACGGCCACCCCGGCTACGACGTCGGCGACCACGGCTTCGACTTCCAGCCGGGCACCCGGGCCTACGACCACCACGTGCACACCGTCGCCCCCGAGGGCGACCACGACGACGGCACCAAGGGGCTCGCGGTCCTCTTCTGCGACCTCGACGGCTTCAAGTCGATCAACGACCGGTTCGGGCACAACGCGGGCGACGCGGTGCTCATCGAGGTGGCCCGGCGGCTGAGCAACGGCGTGCGCGACGGCGACACCGTGGCCCGGCTCGGCGGCGACGAGTTCGTGATCCTCGCCGACGGCCTCGGCCGGGCCGACGCCCAGGACCTCGCCGTACGGCTGCGCAACGAGATCATCCAGCCGATCCGCGCCGAGGGCCGGGCCGTCCGGGTCGGGGCGAGTTTCGGCATCGGGTGGGCCCACTGCGGCATGACGGCGGACGAAGTGCTGAAATCGGCCGACGAACGGATGTACGTCGAGAAACGATCTCGTCCCAAACAGCATCGCCGCGCCGGATGATCCGCAGGTCAGCCACCCTGTGCGGCATGAGTCACCCGTTTGGGCCCCGCGAAGCGGGTAGGCTCGCCTTTCCCACGACGTACCGCACCACCCGCACCTGTTGAGGAGTACCAAGGGATGACGCCCGGCAACAGCGGCGCGAGCACGCCCGAGGACGACGACCCGTTCGGCTACCTGTACGCCGACGGCCAGGCCAACGGAGCCCAGCCGCCCTCGAGCGGATACGGCTACCCGAACTCGGTGAACCGGGTCCGCACGGTCGGTCAGCGGCAGTATGGCCAGGTCCCGCAGCAGCAGGGCGCGTACGGCCAGCCGAGCGCCCATTACGCCGCACCCGAGTCCCTCCCCGGCGGCGCCCCGACGCGGCAGCAGCCCCAGGGCGGTGGCGGCCGTGGCCGCGGCCCGAACACCAAGGGCCTGCTGATCGGCGCCATCGCGGTGGTCGCCGCGGTCGTCATCGGCATCGGCGTGGCGATGATCGGCGACGACTCGGGCAAGAAGGACGACAACCAGGCCGGCGGTACGCCCCCGACGGCCACGCAGAGCACCGAGCCGAGCCCGTCGGCGAGCAGCAGCGCACCGAGCGAAGGCGAGTTGCCGAAGACCGACGCGGAGGGGCTGCAACTGGACGGCGGCGCCACCAAAGCCTCGGACATCAAGGGCGCCCAGGCGGCCGGCGGCGTCTATGTGACGAACTTCAACAACGTCGGCGCCTCGGTCACCTGGACCGTCGACGGCATCCCCGAGGACGGCAAGTACACCGTGTTCATCGGTTACGGCGTCCCGGGCAAGGACGGCACCGCCACCCTGACGGTCAACGGCGCCGTGTCCAGCAGGCCGATCAACCTGAACAACTGGGCGGGAGCAGCCGAGGGCGACTACGAGAAGGGCTGGACGAAGACCTACAACTGGATCCAGCTCAACAAGGGCACGAACACCATCAAGATCTCGTGCGAGCAGGGCAACCAGTGTGATGCGAACCTTGACCAGCTGTGGCTGGTCAAGGGCTGGGTCAAGTCGGGCTGACGCTCACGCCGCGGTGGCCTCTCCGGTCACCGAGACCCGCCCCAGAAGTTCCTCGTAGGCCGCGCGGTCGAACTCGCCGGCCACCGGGGACAGGACTGTTGCCGTGGACAGGGCGACCGCGCGGCTCAGGCGGTCCGGCCACGGCAGGTGCTGGGCGAGACCGGAGAGCAGGCCCGCGACCGCGGAGTCGCCGGCGCCGGTCGGGTTGCCCTTGACGCGGGACGGCGGGGCGGCCCGCCACAGGCCGTCGGAGGTGTGCGCGAGCAGGCCCTCCGCGCCCAGGGAGGCGACCACCGCGCGGGCGCCGCGCCGACGGGCGTCCTGGGTGGCGCGCAGCGGTTCGTGGGAGCCGGTGAGTTCGGCCAGTTCGTCGGCGTTCGGCTTGACGATGTCGGGGCGGGCGGCCACGGCCCGGCGCAGCGCCTCGCCGCTGGTGTCCAGCAGCACCGGCACGTTCGCGGCGCGCGCGGTGCGCACCAGACCGGCGTAGGCGCCCACCGGCAGCCCGCGCGGCAGGCTGCCGCACAGCGCCACCGCCGACATCGAGCCGAGCAGGTCCTCGTAGACGTCCTGGAAGGCGGACCACTCGGCCGGGGTGACGACCGGGCCTGGCTCGTTGAGCTGGGTGGTGTCGCCGGTGCGCTGGTCCACCACGGCTATCGTGCGCCGGGTCGCGCCGGCCACCGGGACCAGCGCGTCCACCACGCCCGGCGCCTCGGACGCGAGCCGGTCGCGCACCTCGCGCCCGGTGGCCCCGCCGGCGAAGCCGGTGACCGTCACCTCGTGACCGAGGGCCGCCAGCACGCGGGCCACGTTGACGCCCTTGCCGCCGGGCCGCTCGGTCACCTCGGACACCCGGTGGGAGGTGTGCTGCCGCAGGGACGGCACCCGATAGGTGAGGTCGAGAGCGGTGTTCAGCGTGACCGTGAGGATCACCGGCCCGACCTCCCCCGAGTAAGCGCGTCCGCCGCGAAGTTCCGGAGACTCGATCATGCCAAAGACCCGGCCCACCGCCCACCCCTCGGACCGGCCACCGCGGCCGGACGGGCGGACGGATCAGCCCAGTTGGGGCTCAACCACCCATGTGCCCCGCCGCATCACGCCCTTCAGGGCGAAGTCCTCGTCGAGCAGGACGAGATCGGCGTCCTTGCCGGGTTCCAGGGAGCCCACCCGGTCGTCCATCCCGAGCAGCCGGGCCGGATTGGCGGACAGCGCGGCGACCACGTCCGGGACCGGCAGCCGGTCGACCGTGACCGCCCGCCGGAACGCCCGGTCCAGGGTCAGGGTCGAGCCCGCGATCGAGCCGCCCTCCACCAGCCGCGCCACCCCGCCCTCGACCTCGACCTGGAGCGGGCCGAGCAGATAGCGGCCGTCGCCGATCCCGGCGGCGTCCATGGCGTCGGTGATGAACGCGACCCGCCCGGCGCCCGCGTGGTGGAACGCCATCTCCAGGGCGGCGGGGTGCAGATGGACGCCGTCGTTGATCAGCTCGACCGTGATCCGCTCGTCCTCCAGCAGGGCCGCGATCGGACCGGGGGCGCGGTGGCCGAGCGGCGGCATCGCGTTGAACAGGTGGGTGGCGACGGTGGCTCCGGCGTCGATCGCCTCCACCGTCTGCTCGTATGTCGCGTCCGTATGCCCGATCGCCGCGATCACGCCGTGCTCCGCGAGCAGCCGTACGGAGTCGATGCCGCCGGGCAGTTCGGTGGCCAGGGTCATCATCCTGGCCCGGCCGCGGGCCGCGTCGATCAGCTTGCGCACCTCGGCGGGGTCCGGGTCGCGGAGCAGCTCCTCGGAGTGCGCGCCCTTGCGGCACGGCGAGATGAACGGCCCCTCGAAGTGGACACCAGCGATCTCGCCCTGCTCGGCGAGTTCCGACAGCAGTCCCGCCTGCTTGACGAGGAGGTCCATGTCGTCGGTGACGGTCGAGGCGACCAGGGTGGTGGTGCCGTGCTCCCGGTGGGTGCGGACGGCGGTCAGCGCGTCGTCGGCCGTGCCGGAGAAGGAGGCGCCACCTCCGCCGTGGTTGTGGATGTCGACGAAGCCGGGGACCAGCCAGTGCCCCCGTACGTCGAGAGTCTCGGCGTCCTCCCGGGCGGTGCCGGCGATCCGCGTGCCGTCGACGATCACACGGCCGCCGTCCACGATCCCGGTGGGCAACACCACCCGGGCTCCGGTCAGAACCTTGCTGGGGGCCATCAGGTGGCTACCTCCGGAAAGTCGTAGAAGTGTTGAGCAGGTCCCAGGCCAGGAGCCCCGCGCCCAGGCATCCGGCGGTGTCCCCGAGGGCCGCGGGGACGATCAACGGCAGCTTCTGGAAGGTGACGCGCCGCCGGACCGCCTCGCGCAGCGGCGCGAACAGCGTCTCGCCCGCCTCGGCGAGCCCGCCGCCGACGATCAGCGTGCGCGGGTCCAGCAGGGTGAGCGCGGTGACCAGCCCGTCGGCGAGCGCGTCCACCGCCTCCTGCCAGACCGCCCGCGCCCGTGCGTCCCCGGACTCCACGGCCTTGGCGCAGTCCGCGGCGTCCGCGTCCGGGTTCCCGCACGCCTCGGCCCACGCCTGGCTGACCGCCGACGCGGAGGCGAACCGCTCCAGACAGCCGTGCTGCCCGCACGGACAGGCCAGGCCGCCGGGGCGTACGACGATGTGGCCGATCTCGCCCGCGAAGCCGTGCGCGCCCGCCTCCACCCGGCCGTCGATGCCGATGGCACCCGCGATCCCGGTGCCCAGCGGCACGAAGAGGAACCGGTCGGCGCCCTTGCCTGCCCCGATCCGGCCCTCGGCCAGCCCGCCGGTGCGCACGTCGTGGCCCAGGGCCACGGGGGCGCCGAGCCGCTCGGCGAGCAGATCGCGCAGGGGTACGTCACGCCAGCCGAGGTTCGCCGCGTAGGCGGCGACGCCTCGCGCCTCGTCGACGATGCCGGGGACGGCGACACCGGCCGCGGCCGCCTCCTCCCCGAGGTGCCGGACGCCGTGCGCCCGCAGCTCGGCGGCGAAGCCGAGGATGCCCTCGACGACGGCGTCCGGTCCGCGCTCACGGCCGGTCGCCCGGCGGGCCCGGTGCAGGAGGGAGCCGTCGGCGGCGACCAGGGCGGCCTTCATCCCGGTGCCGCCCACATCGAGGGCGATGACGTGTTTCACGTGGAACAGTGTGGACCCGTCGACCGGGAGAGGTCTAGTCCACTTACTTGGTGCAGACCAATTGTGTCCACATGGTGGCGCCGGTACGGCCGGATCGGCGCGGCGGCGCCGGCCCGGCCCCGACAGCCGGGTCCGACGAGGGCCGCTGTCGGTGGTGGAGGCTACGGTGCCTGGTATGGACGACGACGAGGAGCAGGGGCTCGGCCGCAGGGAGCGGGACATCCTCGCCCTGGAGCGCCGCGGCTTCACCGGCCCCGGCGCGAAGGAGCGCGCGATACGCGAGGAACTGGGCCTCTCGCCCGTCCGCTACTACCAGCTCCTCAACGCCCTCCTCGACGACACCCGCGCCCTCGCCCATGACCCGGTCACGGTGAACCGGCTGCGCCGGGTGCGCGAGGCCCGGCGCGCCGAGCGGTGAGACCCGTCCGGAACGGAGGAGTGCCCCGGGCCGTGGAGGGATAGGTTCGCCCCATGGGAAGCCAGGACAGTCACGCCACCGACTCGACCGCCCCCGTCTCCTCCCTCCCGACGCCCGCCACCCCGGCGGGCCGGGACGGGCTCGCCGCGATCCTCGCCCGGCCGGAGCACGCGCTGATCGCGCTCGACTTCGACGGGACGCTCGCCCCGATCGTCCCCGACCCCGACCAGGCCCGCGCCCACCCCGACGCCGTGGCCGCGCTCTCCGCGCTCGCCCCGAAGGTGGCCGCCGTCGCGGTGGTCACCGGCCGCCCGTCCGACGTCGCGGTGCGCCACGGCGGCTTCGCCGGCGTACCCGGCCTGGAACACCTGGTCGTCCTCGGCCACTACGGCGCCGAGCGCTGGGACGCCGCCACCGGCACGGTCACCGCCCCGCCCCCGCACCCCGGTGTCGCGGCGGTCCGCGCCGAACTGCCCGGCCTCCTCGACCGGATCGGCGCCCGGCACGGCACCTGGATCGAGGAGAAGGGCCGCTCGGTCGCCGTCCACACCCGCCGCGCGGACGACCCGCAGGCCGCGTTCGAGGCGCTGCGTGAGCCCCTCGCCGACCTGGCGGGCCGCCACGGGCTGATCGTCGAGCCCGGCCGCATGGTCCTCGAACTGCGTCCCCCGGGCATGGACAAGGGCGTCGCCCTCCTGGACTGCGCCCGCGCCCTGGGCGCCACGTCGGTCCTGTACGCGGGCGACGACCTGGGCGACCTGCCGGCCTACGCCGCGGTCGACGGACTCCGCTCGGACGGGATCCCGGGCGTCCTGGTCTGCAGCGGCAGCACGGAGGTCACGGAGGTGTCGGAGAGGGCCGACCTGGTGGTGGACGGCCCGACCGGGGTGGTGGCACTGCTGAGGAACCTGGCGGACCACCTCGCGTAGAGGCTTCGTTCGGATCAGGCCCCTCGGCCGCCCAGCTCCTCCAGCTGGTCCAGGAACCACTGAGCGGGCGGCAGCGCGGTCGCGGCGGCGGCCAGCCGCTTCGTCCGCTCCGCCCGCTCGTGCTCCGGCATGCTCAGCGCCCGGTGCAGCGCCCCGGCCGTCCCGACCACGTCGTACGGGTTGACGACGACCGCGTCCTCCCCCAGCTCCGCGTACGCCCCCGCCTCCCGCGACAGCACCAGCGCACACCCCGAGTCGGAGACGACCGGCACCTCCTTGGCGACCAGGTTCATCCCGTCCCGGATGGGGTTGACCAGCGCCACGTCGGCGATCCGGTACGCCGCGAGCGACCGCGCGAAGTCGTCCTCCACGTGCAGCAGGACCGGGGTCCAGCCGGGCGTCCCGTAGCGCGCGTTGATCTCCTCGGCGACCCGTCGCACCTGCTCCGTGTACTCCCGGTACACCGCGAGGTCCTGCCGCGAGGGGTAGGCGAAGGCCACGTGCACCACCCGCTCGCGCCACTCCGGGCGGTCCTCCAGCAGCTGCCGGTACGCGTGCAGCCCCCGCACGATGTTCTTGGACAGCTCGGTCCGGTCCACCCGCACGATCGTCCGGCGCGGGGCCCCGTCCGGGCCGGCGCCGATCTCCTCGCGCAGCGCCGCCATCCGCTCCTCGACGTCGGCCCGGTGCGACCGCTCCCGCAGGAACTCCGCGTCCGCGCCCAGTCCGTGCACCCCGATCCGGGTGCCCCCGAGCCCGCCGACGAGCGCGTCGCAGCACCCGGCGAACGCGTCCGCCCACCGCTGGGTGAGGAAGCCCAGCCGGTCCGCGCCCAGCATCCCGCGCAGCACCTGCTCGGCGATGTCGTCGGGGAGGATCCGGAAGTAGTCCGCCGGCGCCCACGGCGTGTGCGAGAAGTGCCCGATGCGCACATCGGGCCGGAAGTCGCGCAGCATCCCCGGCACGAGCGTCAGGTGGTAGTCCTGCACCACCACGGCCGCCCCCTCGGCCGCCTCCTCCGCCAGCGCCTCGGCGAAGGCCAGGTTGTAGGCCTCGTAGGACTTCCAGCGGCGCCGGAACTCCGCGTCGAAGACCGGCTCCAGCGGGGTCTGGTACAGCATGTGGTGGACGAACCACAGCACCGAGTTGGCGATGCCGTTGTAGGCGTCGGAGAAGACCTTCGCGTCGATGTCGAGCATCCGCACCTGCTGCCCGCCGGTGGCCTCCGACGGCAGCCGGCGCCCGCCCTCGAAGCGGCCCGCCGCCTCCCGGTCGGCGTCGCTCAGCGCGGCGCACACCCACACCGCGCCCGCCTCCGGGCCGATCGCGGAGAGACCGGACACCAGCCCTCCGCCTCCGCGCCGTGGGTGGAGCGAGCCGTTCTCGCGCACCTCGTACGAAACCGGGCCGCGATTGGACGCGACCAGCACCTCGGCACCGTGCGTAGAAGCCATACGCCTCAACCTAGCCCGGCCCCGAAACGCTCAAACGTACGGTTCCGCTTCGTAGCCGGCGGACGGCGGGCGGTACCGGTGTTTCACGCCACCTGCCGGGTCGCGTACTCCGCGATCTCGGCCATCGGCGGACGCTCCTCCGTGTCCACGTGGTACGTCCGCGGCTCGAAGCCGTTCTCGCCGCGGACGAACTGGGTGAGGCAGGGGCGCACGAGGTGGCCCCGGGCCAGGCGCAGCTGGGCGGTGCGGTAGATCGCGGCGGCCATCCGGCCGAGCGCCTGTCCGTCCTGGTGCCGGTGCCTGCGCACCCCGACGTCGACCTGGGCGAGCGCGTCCAGGCCCACCAGGTGCAGCGCGTCGACCAGCATGCCCAGCTCGACGCCGTAGCCGACCGGGAAGGGCAGCTGTTCGAGGAGTGAGCGGCGGGCCGCGTACTCGCCGCCCAGCGGCTGCACGAAGCCGGCCAGCTGCGGCCAGTGCATGTTGAGCAGCGGGCGCGCCATCAGCTCGGTGACCCGGCCCCCCTGTCCGGCCTGCCCGGCCGCGGCCGGTCCGGAGGTGTGCCCGCCGGGCACGGTGAAGGGCCGGTCGTACATCGCCTTGACCAGGTCCACGTCGCGTTCGGTGAGCAGCGGGCCCACGATGCCGGTGACGAAGTCGGAGGAGAACTCCCGCAGATCGGCGTCGACGAAGCAGACGATGTCCCCGCGGGTGACGAGCAGGGAGCGCCACAGGACCTCGCCCTTGCCCGGCACGGCCGGCAGGCGCGGCAGGATCTCGTCGCGGCGCACCACCCGGGCGCCGGCGGCGGCGGCCACCTCGAAGGTGCGGTCGGCGGAGCCCGAGTCGACGACGACGATCTCGTCGACGAGCGGCGCCCGCTCCACGAGGTCGCGGCGGATCACCGCGACGATGTCGCCGACCGTCGCCTCCTCGTTCAGCGCGGGCAGCACCACGGAGACCGACTGGCCGGTGCGCTGCTTGGCCGCCAGGATCTGGTGGAGCGGCCGGTCGGCCACGGACCAGGAGCGGGTGGCCAGCCAGTGCTCGACTTCTTCCAGCACGGTCAGCGGCTCCTCACTGTTGTCTCGCGCTTCGGACGACTGACTCAGCCGTCCTGGCCTTCCGTTACAGTCTGAACAACGCGGACGACCATCCCATGCCGGGGGTCACCTCCGCGTCACAACCGAATACAGCTCATCCAGAGGGGCAGAGGGACACGGCCCGATGAAGCCCCGGCAACCCTCCAGCCGGTTCTCGTATCGACTGCTGTGCGAGCACAGCCGATCGACTTCGCGAGGCTCCCGGCTAGGGAAGGTGCCAAATCCGTCTCACGGCGAGATGCGTCGTGAGGAAGATGAGGAGAAAGGGCCTCGCCTCACATGGCTGTGCAGACCGTTGTAAGCAGCACCGACTCCACTGTGGACCTCGGCCCCGCCGCGGCGCTGAGCTGCCGCGAGTGCGGTCACCGCGTCCCCCTCGGCCCGGTCTTCGCCTGCGAGGAGTGTTTCGGCCCGCTGGAGATCGCCTACGACTTCTCGGCCTACGACACCGAGGAGCTGCGCAAGAGGATCGAAGCGGGCCCCGCGAACATCTGGCGCTACGCGCCGCTGCTGCCCGTCCCCGCGGACGTCGCCGGCAAGCCGAACCTGAACCCGGGCTGGACCAAGCTCGTCCGGGCCGACCGCCTCGCCCGCGAACTGGGGGTGACCGGCGGGCTGTACGTGAAGGACGACTCCGGCAACCCGACGCACTCCTTCAAGGACCGTGTGGTCGCCCAGGCGCTGGAGGCGGCCCGCGCCTTCGGCTTCACCACCCTCTCCTGCTCCTCGACCGGCAACCTGGCCGGCGCCGTCGGCGCAGCGGCCGCCCGCGCCGGGCTCCGCTCCTGCGTGTTCATCCCGCACGACCTGGAGCAGGGCAAGGTCGTGATGGCCGCGATCTACGGCGGCGAACTCGTCGGCATCGAGGGCAACTACGACGACGTGAACCGTTTCTGCTCCGAGCTGATCGGCGATCCGGCCGGCGAGGGCTGGGGCTTCGTCAACGTCAACCTGCGGCCGTACTACGCCGAGGGCTCCAAGACGCTGGCGTACGAGATCTGCGAGCAGCTCGGCTGGCGGCTGCCGGACCAGATCGTCGTCCCGATCGCCTCGGGCTCCCAGCTCACCAAGATCGACAAGGGCCTGCGGGAACTGATCGAGCTGGGGCTGGTCGAGGACAAGCCGTACAAGATCTTCGGCGCCCAGGCCGAGGGTTGCTCGCCGGTGTCCACCGCCTTCAAGGCCGGCCACGACGTCGTGCGGCCGCAGAAGCCGAACACGATCGCCAAGTCCCTGGCCATCGGCAACCCGGCCGACGGCCCGTACGTCCTGGACATCGCGCGCCGCACCGGCGGTGCGGTGGAGGACGTGACCGACGAGCAGGTCGTCGACGCCATCAAGCTGCTGGCGCGGACCGAGGGCATCTTCGCCGAGACGGCGGGCGGTGTGACGGTCGGCGTGACGAAGAAGCTGGTCGAGGACGGTGTCCTCGATCCGACGAAGACCACCGTCGTCCTCAACACCGGCGACGGGCTGAAGACGCTGGACGCGGTGGCCGGCACCGGCCTGACCGCGACGATCCGTCCGACCCTGGACTCCTTCCGAGAGGCTGGCCTGGCATGAGCGTGACCGTCCGTATCCCCACCATCCTGCGCACCTACACCGGCGGCCGGGCCGAGGTGAGCGCCGAGGGCGCGACCCTGTCCGAGGTCATCTCGGACCTGGAGAAGAACCACACGGGCATCGCGGCACGGGTCCTGGACGACCAGGGCAAGCTGCGCCGCTTCGTCAACGTGTACGTCAACGACGACGACGTCCGGTTCGAGCAGGGCCTCGAGACGGCCACCCCGGACGGCGCGGGCGTCTCGATCATCCCGGCGGTCGCCGGCGGCTGATCATTACCTTCGGTAATCCTGGTCACGCAGAGTTCATCGAATTGCCCCCTCCGTGAGAGAAGCGGAGGGGGCAATTCTGTGTGGTTGAGCACGGTAGAGTTGGGGAACGCGCCCCCGAACTCCGAATCCGGGGCCATGGATTCCTGCCGCGGGCCCGGCAAGAAGTAGCCAAAGTCTGCGGGCCTTCTGCGGCATTTGCCTTGTTTGCGGGGCCCGACTTGCCCTCAATTCACGTGAATTCTCCCTATATTCCGGACCGCGTACGTCCAGATTTCTCGTCCGATTGACCTGTTGCAGACGGCAGTTGGACAGATACATTCAGCCGCGGTCGACGCGTTCCGGCGCACGCCCCCGATCCACGGGGGGTGAGGTCTGACCCGGATCCGCGAAGTGTGGATCTGTGCAAGGGCCAGTAATAGGGGAGTTAGGCATGGCTCAGGGCACCGTCAAGTGGTTCAACGCGGAGAAGGGGTACGGCTTCATCGCGGTCGACGGTGGTGCGGACGTCTTCGTCCACTACAGCGCGATCCAGATGGACGGCTACCGCTCGCTGGAAGAGGGCCAGCGGGTCGAGTTCGAGATCTCGCAGGGCCAGAAGGGTCCGCAGGCCGACATGGTCCGCGTCACGGCCTGAATCGCGCGACCACCGCAAGCGACGTTCTTCTACGGAAGGGCCCGCACCTCCGCTGCCGAGGTGCGGGTCCTTCGCTTGTCCGCGCACTGTCCCGTCCGGCGGTCGGCACGCCCGTGTCCGCGCACCGCGCGCTCGCACGGCCCGGCGCGCCCGTGTCCGCGCCCGGCTGAGTCCCGCCGACGCCCCGAAGGCGCTTGCGCCCATCCGTCACCCGACCACCACCCCTCATTGAGCCCGCTTCGCGGGCGCGCCTTGCACTCGGAGGGGTCGAGTGCTAATCATTGGCGTTAGCACTCTGAAGGTGAGAGTGACAACGAAGGACCGGGTCGGTGAGGCCACGGGCCGGGTGGGGCAAGGAACCTCCGGCCGGGGCCGTCCGTCGCGGGCGCGGGCGCGGTCCGAAGTAATCACCCCCAGTCCTGGGAGGACCACTTCACATGGCCAAGATCATCGCGTTCGACGAGGAGGCGCGGCGAGGCCTCGAGCGCGGCATGAACCAGCTCGCGGACGCCGTCAAGGTGACCCTCGGCCCCAAGGGCCGCAACGTCGTCCTCGAGAAGAAGTGGGGTGCCCCCACGATCACCAACGACGGTGTCTCCATCGCCAAGGAGATCGAGCTCGAGGACCCGTACGAGAAGATCGGCGCCGAGCTGGTCAAGGAAGTCGCCAAGAAGACGGACGACGTCGCCGGTGACGGTACGACCACCGCGACCGTGCTCGCCCAGGCCCTGGTCAAGGAAGGCCTGCGCAACGTCGCCGCCGGTGCCAACCCGATGGCCCTGAAGCGCGGTATCGAGAAGGCCGTCGAGGCCGTCTCCGCCGCCCTGCTCGACCAGGCCAAGGAGGTCGAGACCAAGGAGCAGATCGCCTCCACCGCCTCCATCTCCGCCGCCGACACCCAGATCGGCGAGCTCATCGCCGAGGCCATGGACAAGGTCGGCAAGGAAGGCGTCATCACCGTCGAGGAGTCGCAGACCTTCGGTCTGGAGCTCGAGCTCACCGAGGGCATGCGCTTCGACAAGGGCTACATCTCCGCCTACTTCGCGACCGACATGGAGCGCATGGAGGCGTCGCTCGAGGACCCGTACATCCTCATCGCCAACTCCAAGATCTCCTCGGTCAAGGACCTGCTCCCGCTCCTGGAGAAGGTCATGCAGTCGGGCAAGCCGCTGCTGATCATCGCCGAGGACGTCGAGGGCGAGGCCCTGTCGACCCTGGTCGTCAACAAGATCCGCGGCACCTTCAAGTCCGTCGCCGTCAAGGCCCCGGGCTTCGGCGACCGCCGCAAGGCCATGCTCGGCGACATCGCCATCCTCACGGGCGGCGAGGTCATCTCCGAGGAGGTCGGCCTCAAGCTGGAGAACGCGACCCTGGACCTCCTGGGCCGCGCCCGCAAGGTCGTCATCACCAAGGACGAGACCACCATCGTCGACGGTGCCGGCTCCTCCGACCAGGTCAACGGCCGGGTCAACCAGATCCGCGCCGAGATCGAGAACAGCGACTCGGACTACGACCGCGAGAAGCTGCAGGAGCGCCTGGCGAAGCTCGCCGGCGGCGTCGCGGTCATCAAGGCCGGTGCCGCCACCGAGGTGGAGCTCAAGGAGCGCAAGCACCGCATCGAGGACGCCGTGCGCAACGCCAAGGCGGCCGTCGAGGAGGGCATCGTCGCCGGTGGTGGCGTGGCCCTGCTGCAGACCACCAACGTCTTCGAGAAGCTGGAGCTCGACGGTGACGAGGCGACCGGCGCGCAGGCCGTGAAGCTCGCGCTGGAGGCCCCGCTCAAGCAGATCGCCGTCAACGCCGGCCTCGAGGGCGGCGTCGTGGTGGAGAAGGTCCGCAACCTCACCCCGGGCCACGGCCTGAACGCCGCGACCGGTGAGTACGTCGACCTGGTCGCCGAGGGCATCATCGACCCGGCGAAGGTGACCCGTTCCGCGCTGCAGAACGCCGCCTCCATCGCCGCGCTGTTCCTCACCACCGAGGCCGTCATCGCCGACAAGCCGGAGAAGGCCGCCGCGCCGGCCGGCGGCGGCATGCCGGGCGGTGACATGGACTTCTGATCCCTTCGAGGATCGGATCCGTCCTTCACGTACCGAGGGCGGCACTCCCTGGAGACAGGGGGTGCCGCCCTCGGGCGTGTTCCGGGTCACAGGAGTGGATCGGCGGAATGCCGTGACAGGCGGGGCAGTTGACGCCGGTGCCCGGCTGACGCGTGTGCGCGCCGGCCGGTACCGACCACGATTCCGAGGAGCCCCCCACGTGACCTCCACCGTCTCCGAGTCCGCTTCCGAGTCCGCCTCCCGCGCGGCCGGGATCCTCTCCCGCCCCGTCACTCTGAACGGCCTCACCGTCCCCAACCGGATCGTGATGGCGCCGATGACCCGGATGTTCTCGCCGGACGGCGTCCCCGGCGAGGACGTGCTGTCGTACTACGCCCGCCGCGCCGCCGCGGGCGTCGGTCTGATCGTCACCGAGGGCACCTACGTGGGGCACGACTCGGCCGGGCAGAGCGACCGCGTGCCGCGCTTCCACGGCGAGGAGCAGCTCGCGGGCTGGGCCAAGGTGGCCGAGGCCGTGCACGCGGCGGGCGGCACGATCGTGCCGCAGCTGTGGCACATCGGCATGGTGCGCCGGCCGGGCCAGCAGCCGTTCCCGGACGCGCCCGCGGTGGGCCCCTCCGGGCTGCGCGTCGGCGAGTCCGAGGTCACCGGCAGGGCGATGACGCGGGCGGACCTGGACGACGTCATCGGCGCGTTCGCCGAGGCGGCCGCCGCCGCGGAGCGCATCGGCTTCGACGGCGTGGAGCTGCACGGCGCCCACGGCTATCTGCTCGACCAGTTCCTCTGGGCGGGCACCAACCGCCGTACCGACGCCTATGGCGGCGATCCGGTGGCCCGTACGAAGTTCGCCGCCGAGATCGTGGCCGCGGTGCGCGAGTCCGTCTCGCCCGCCTTCCCGGTCCTCTTCCGGTACTCGCAGTGGAAGCAGGACGTCTACGACGCCCGCCTGGCCGAGACCCCGGAGGAGCTGGAGGCGATCCTGTCGCCGCTCGCGGCGGCCGGAGTGGACGTCTTCCACGCCTCCACGCGCCGCTACTGGCTGCCGGAGTTCGAGGGCTCGGACCTCAACCTCGCGGGCTGGACGAAGAAGCTGACGGGCAAGCAGGTCATCACCGTCGGCTCGGTGGGTCTGGACGGCGACTTCATCAAGGCGTTCCAGGGCGAGGGCGCGGAGGTCGGCAGCCTCGACAACCTGCTGGACCGGCTGGAGCGCGACGAGTTCGACCTGGTGGCCGTGGGCCGCGCGCTGCTCCACGACCCCGAGTGGGCGGCGAAGGTGCTCGGCGGCCGCTTCGATGAGCTGAAGCCGTACGACGCGGCGGCGCTGAAGACGCTGAGCTGAGACGGGCCGGGTCGGGCCCGGGGGCTCGGCCCCGGATGTGGGGGCGGTGGCTGCCGGAGGGCGGGCGCCGCCCCTCTGTCTGCCGCCCCTCTGTGTGCCGGGGTCTTCGCCTGCCGGGCCTTCCTGGCGGGATTTCGCTTGCTTAAGTCAATCAATTCCAATTAAAGTTGCCTGAGTCAAGTACACCCGCTCTCCGACGGAGACCTTCCTTCATGTCCGACGCACTCGCCCGGCCCGCCACGGCCGGGCAATCCACGCCCCGGCCCAACGCCGTCGTGGCCGTACTCGCCTTCGGCGGCATCGTGGTCTCGCTGATGCAGACCCTCGTGATCCCGATCATTCCCGAGCTGCCCCAGCTCCTGCACGCCTCGGCGTCGGACACCGTCTGGGCCGTCACCGCCACACTGCTCGCCGCGGCCGTGGCCACCCCGGTCATGGGCCGCCTCGGCGACATGTACGGCAAGCGCCGCATGCTCCTGCTGAGCCTGGCCATGCTGGTGGCCGGCTCGGTCACGGCCGCGCTGAGCGACTCCCTCACGCCGTTGATCGTCGGCCGCGCCCTGCAGGGCCTCGCCTCCGGTGTCATCCCGCTCGGCATCAGCATCATGCGCGACGAGCTGCCCGCCGAGCGGCTCGGTTCGGCGACCGCGATGATCAGCGCCTCGCTCGGCGTCGGCGGCGCCCTCGGGCTGCCCGCCGCCGCGCTGATCGCCGAGAACCTCAACTGGCACATGCTGTTCTGGGTCTCGGCCGGCCTGGGCGTCGTGGCGGCCGTGCTGGTGCTGGGTATCGTGCCCGAGTCGGCGGTGCGCACCGGCGGCCGCTTCGACCTTCCCGGCGCGGTCGGTATGGCGGTGGGCCTGGTCTGCCTGCTGCTGGCGATCTCCAAGGGCGCCGACTGGGGCTGGGGCAGCGGCACGACCCTCGGCCTGTTCGCGGCGGCGGTCGTGGTGCTGGTCGCCTGGGGCCTGTTCGAACTGCGCGTCGAGGCGCCCCTGGTGGACCTGCGCACCACGGCCCGCCGTCAGGTGCTGGTGACCAACCTCGCCTCGGTGGCCATCGGCTTCGCGATGTTCTCGATGTCCCTGGTCATCCCGCAGTTGCTGCAACTGCCCGCGCAGACCGGCTACGGACTCGGCAAGTCGCTGCTGGCCTCCGGCCTGGTCATGGCCCCCTCGGGCCTGGTGATGATGGCCGTCGCCCCGGTGTCGGCGATCGTCTCGCGGACCAGGGGCCCCAAGGTGACGCTGATGATCGGCGCGCTGATCGTGGCCGCCGGCTACGGCCTCAACATCGTCCTGATGAGCCAGGTCTGGCACTTCGTCCTGACGTCCTGTGTGATCGGCGCCGGCATCGGCTTCACCTACGGCTCGATGCCCGCGCTCATCATGAGCGCCGTCCCCGCGTCCGAGACGGGCGCGGCGAACAGCCTGAACACCCTGATGCGCTCGATCGGCACGTCGGTCGCCAGCGCGGTGGCGGGCGTGGTCCTGGCCCATATGACCACCGCGTTCGGGTCCTACGCGCTGCCCTCCGAGAACGGCTTCCGCACGGTCCTCGCCATCGGCGGCGGCGCCGCCCTGCTCGGCTTCCTGGTCGCGTCCTTCATCCCGCGCCCGCGCACCGCGGCCCTGGGTGAGCCGTCGGCGGCCGGTGAGCCCGCGCCCACCGGGGCGAAGGTGTCCTAGGGTCGCCAGGCCCTACGGGTTGCCCATGGGCTCGATGTCGGCCCGCGTGGGATGGCCCCAGATCCGCACCACCTCGTAGTCGGTGAACTCGTGCACGAGCCGGTAGGCGGGCGCGGCGCGCGGTGCCCGGCGCTGGGCGGCGATGAACAGCTCGGCCTCGCGCCGGTCCCGGCGCGGGGTCCCGCACAACTGCCACTCCCGACCGTTCCACAGCTCCGGCAGCCATCGCTGCTGGGGCTGCGGCCGGTCCTCGCGGACGCCGTAGCGGGACGGGGCGGTGGCCGCGGGCTCGGCGGCGCGGCGCGCGTACGAGGCGTACGCCCCGTCGACCTCGGAGCGGCGGGCGGCCCGGCGCCGGGTCTCGCACAGCAGACACAGGTCGGGGGCGCTCTCGTCGACGGGCCCGTTCGGATGCTCGGCGCAGCGGGTGGCGGGCGCGGCCGTCGTGACGGTCTCGTCCAGCAGGTCGAGAGCGCGCCGGAGATCCGCCTTCATCTCGTGCAGCCTGGCGTCGGGCGTGTCCGCGGACAGCGCCTCGCCGTGCTCCCCGAGCAGACGCAGAGCCCGTCCTAGGGCGGTGAGCTGGGCGTGGTTCATGGTGCCCTCCAGCGTAGGACGCCCCGGCCGGTGAGGGAGCCCCCGGCCTGCCCGCTCGCTCCCGCCACCGGTCCCGGGCCGCAGGCCTCAGTCCCCCGCCCGCTCCAGTGCCGTGCGCAGATGGCCGTCGGACTGTTGCAGGAGGCGGGTCGCCGTGGCGGCGTCGGTGCCGGCGAGGAGGGTGAGGATGGCGGTCTTCACCTCGCCGTCCGAGGCCGTCAGGGCCTGTTCGATCTCGTCGTCCGCCGCGCCCGTGGCCAGGGCGACGATACGGCGGGAGCGGGCGCGGAGCTTGTCGTTGGAGGCCCGTACGTCGACCATCAGGTTTCCGTAGGTCTTGCCCAGGCGGATCATCGTGATCGTCGAGAGCATGTTGAGGACCAGTTTCTGCGCCGTGCCGGCCTTCAGACGGGTGGAGCCGGTGAGGAGTTCGGGGCCGACGACGACCTCGATGCCGTGTTCGGCGGCGGCCGCCAGCGCGCTGTTCGCGTTGCAGGACAGGCCGATGGTCAGGGCGCCCAGAGCGCGGGCGTGCTCCACCGCGCCGATGGCGTACGGGGTGCGGCCGGAGGCGGAGACGCCCACCACCGTGTCGTCCGGCGTGAGGCCGAGGGCGTCGAGCGCTTCGGCCGCCAGCTCCTTCGAGTCCTCCGCGCCCTCGACCGAGGTCACCATGGCCGGCGGGCCGCCCGCGATCAGCCCGACGACCTGGGAGGGGCGCGTGTTGAAGGTCGGCGGGCACTCCGAGGCGTCCAGGACCCCCAGCCGTCCGGCCGTGCCCGCGCCGGCGTAGACCAGGCGGCCGCCGCGCGCCATCCGCTCCGCCACCGCGTCGATCGCCGCGGCGATCTGCGGCAGCCGCTCGGCCACGGCGGCGGGCACGGTGGTGTCCTCGGCGTTCATCAGCCGGGCGATCTCCAGCGTCGGCAGCCGGTCGATCTCCGCCAGCTCGGGGCGGAAGGCCTCGGTCGTCAGCGACTCCAACTCGGTGCGCAGCTCGCGGTAGTGGGGCGTGGAGGTCATGAGGGGGCGGCTCTCTTCGTGCGTCGCGGTACGGCTGACCGTGCGGATCCGGGCATGTTCGGTTCTCGGCTGCGAGCGCTACGAGCGATGGGTCCCGCCCCGCGGGCTGTGCCGGTGGGCGAGCGCCTCGTAGGACGCGGCGAGCGCGGGCGCCGCCGTCTCGTACGTCCGCTGTGCCACCCCGACGAACAGGCAGTCCACCACGAGCAGTTGGCTGGTCCGGGAGGACATCGCCGCCGGGCGCAGCTCGCTCTCGCGGGCCGTGGAGGTGGTCAGGACGTGGTCGGCGTACTGCGTGACGGGTGCGGCGGGCCGGCCGGTGATGGCGATGGTGGTCGCGCCGCGCTCGAAGGCCACCCGCAGTGGCTCGATCACGTCCCCGGTCGAGCCCGAGTGGGTGATGGCGATCGCCACGTCCCCCGCGCGCAGCTGCACCGCGTTGGTGACGGCGAGGTGCGGGTCGCTGTGCGCGTGCGCCACCAGACCTATGCGCAGCAGCTTCTGCGTGAGGTCCTGGGCGACCAGACCGGAGGCGCCGATGCCGTAGACGTCGGTGCGGCGGGCGGCGGCCAGCGCGGTGACGGCCGCGCCGAGCTGGATGGTGTCGAGGCCGGCGGCGGTGTCGGCCAGGGTCTGCTGCTCGTCGTAGGCGAGTTTGGTGACGACGTCGGCGATGGGGTCGTCCACCGCGATGTCGGTCGTGATGGCGGGCGCGCGCCCCGACTGCTGCTGGGCGGCCAGGCCCGCGAGAGCCAGGCGCAGATCCCGGTAACCCGGATAGCCCAGCAGGCGGGCGGTGCGTACGACGGTCGCCTCGCTGGTGCCGGTGAGCTCGGCGAGGCCGGTGACCGTGAGGGCCGCGCAGCCGGCCGGGTCGCCGGCGACGGCCTCGGCGACCCGCTGCATGGAGCGGGTCATCGAGGGCGCGAGCGTGCGTACCTTGGCCGCGAGGGCGGCGGGTGCGGGGGGCGTGAGGCCCGGGGCGCCCACGCCTGCGAAAATTTCCTTCACGTCCTGGGTCACACTGTGAAAGGTATTTTCCGTACGGTCGCGTGGTCAAGGCCGCGCGCCAAGGCCCCGCCGACCCGGCTCGAACCGTGGCCGCGACGTGACCGCCCGAGCTTCGTGCCCCGTGCTCCGCGGCGCGGACGTCAACGCACCTCCTTGCGCGCGCCCCGCAGGACCGCTGCCACCACGCAGCCGAGCGTGAGGACCACGGCGACGGCCAGGGCCTGCTGCGCGTGGTCGGCCGCCGTGTGCCGCAGGAACGCGTCCGGCGCCTTCGCCAGCTCGGTCGGGAGCCGGCGCGACACCCCCGGCAGCGCCCCGAGCAGCGGGAGCGTGAACAGTACGAGCAGCGCGTACCCGACGGTGCCGAGCGTGCTGCGCGCCAGGGTCGCGGCCAGCGCCGTGACCGCCACGGCGAACACCAGGTACACCGAGCCGGTGAGCGCGGTCCAGCCCATGGCCGCCGTACCGGGATTCCCCAGCAGGACGGCCGTCTCGTACCAGGCGGCGAGCAGCCCGGCCAGGTAGCCGCCCACGGCCCCGGCGGCGCTGACCGCGAACCTCGGCACCAGCAGATCGCCGAAGCGCCGGGCGCGCGTCCGGTAGAAGACCGCCAGCGCGGGCTTGGCGTCGATCGAGCACGCGTACGCCGCCACGACGACGGTCACGACGAGGCCGATCCCGAACGCGTTGTTCACGTACTGGGCCACACCGTCCGCCGGGACCGGGGGCGGAAAGACGATCTTCACTCGCTGGGCCGAGCCGCCGGCGTGGTCCAGCAACTGCCCGGAGTACCGGGCGAGCAGCGGCCCGCTGAACCCGAAGACCACGAAGACACCCAGCAGCGCGATCAGCCTCTTGGTGCGCAGCAGCCGAAGCCACTCCACCCGCCACAGCGAAAGCTCGTTCACGCCGCACCCGTCCGATCCGCTTCCCGTCGCCCGTGGTCCACGTGGTCCACGTGCTCCACGCGTCGGCCGTCCTGTCCGTGCCGTCCGCCGGTCAGCGCCAGGAACGCGGCCTCCAGGTCGGCGTCGACCGGATGGAGGCTGATCAGCGCGGCGTCCGCCGCGGCGATCGCCTGCGGCAGCCGGCGCTCACCGACCGCCGTGCTCGACGCCTCGACGCGCACGGACCCGTCGGAGTTCACCGCCACCGAGGTGACCCACTCCTGCCGCCGCAGCAGTTCGGCCAGCCGCTGCTCGCCGCCCGCGCGCAGGCGCAGCTCCCAGGCCGGCCGGAGGAACCGGTCGATCAGGTCGCGGACCGGCCCCTGGAACAGGAGCCTGCCCCGGTCGAGCACGCCCACCGTGTCGGCGACCCGCTGGACGTCCGCCAGGACATGACTGGAGAAGATCACGGTGCGCGTCCTGCCGAGACCGGCGACCAGGGACAGCACCTCCGCCCGCCCGGACGGGTCGAGCGCGCTGGACGGTTCGTCGAGGATCAGCAGCTCGGGGTCCAGCGCCAACGCCACCGCGAGGCCCAGCCGTTGCTTCATACCGCGGGAGAAGCCGCCCGTGCGCCGACCGGCCGCCTCGGTCAGGCCGACCTCGGCGAGTACGGCCGCGACCGGGTCGGGGGCGGTCCCAACGGTGTCGTGCGCCGGTCCGCCGCGGCGCCGGCGTCCGCCGCGCGCGGCCAGACCGCGGGACTGGCGCACCACCTCCGCCGCGGTGAGCCAGGGTTCGAACTCGGGGGTGTCCGGGCAGACCCCGATCCGCCCCGCGTCGACCGCCGTCCGGACCTCGCCCGCGTCGAAGCGGCGCAGACCGGCCACGATGGACAGGAGCGTCGTCTTCCCGGCGCCGTTCGGGCCCACCAGACCGTAGACACCGCCGCGCGGCACCTCCAGGTCCACGCCGTGCAGCCCCGCCCCGTGCCCGTAGTCGCGCACCAGGTTCGCGGTCACCACGGCCGGCCCGCTCATCGGTCCTCGCTCCGTCCCGTCACCAGATAGGCGATCGGGCCCACGGGGTTCACGAAGAGGCATATCAGCACCCAGGCCCAGCGGGGCAGGTGACGGGTGCTCCGGTGCCGCGCGAGGTCGATGAGGCAGTGGACGAGCAGAGCGAGCTCGGCGACCAGCAGGGGCGCGATCGCGGCCCAGGGGACCGCCGAGGAGTTGAGGCTGGAGGCAATCACGGGACGGACTCTCTGTAGGGGTGTCGGAGCGGCCGGTTCACGGCGTCTCGGGCGGGAGGATGAAGAGTCCGCCGACCTTCTCGTCCGTGTCGAAGGCGACCCGGGCCTTCATCTCACCGGCCTCGTAGCGCAGAGGGATGTCCACCACGGTGTGATCGCCGATGCGCCGGACGAACGGTTCGCCCTCGCCGAAGCCCTCGAACGCGCCGACGAGTCCGGCGACGCTCGCCAGCGCGTTGCCCCGCACCTCGTCGGTGAAGGCCGCCAGGACCTCGGCGTTGAAGGACGGCCTGGCGTCGTCCATGCGGCCTTCGAGGACGGCCGTGACGATCTCGAGGGCGCGCTCCGCGGCGTCGGTCATGCGCACTGTCTTGTCCATGGGTTCTCCCGTTCGGGGGTCGATGGGCTTGCCGAACCGCTGGAACGCGGCCTGGCGGGTGACTCCGAGCAGGTCCCCGACCTCCTGCCAGGTGTGGCCCGCGTCCCGGCACTGCTGCACGCAGAGCTTGAGCACCTGTTCCGCCAAGGCGTCGACGTCCTGGGCGCGTCGGATCAGGTCGAGGTAGGCCGGTGGGGCCAACGGGCTGCCCACCGCGGAGGCCAGGGCCGCGGCGTGCTCGGCGAGCCGGGCACTCAGGGAAGCGAGGGGGAGGGAATCGGTCACATGTAAAGGGTGCCTTTACACCCGGGGGTGTGTCAAGAAACCCTTTACAACCCCAACGACCCTGACCCGGGCGCCCGTGAACAGCCCGGCGGTGGGCGGGAGATGAGGAGAGCGGGTCCACGGCGGCGCGGAGTCCGCCGGTGCGTGATCCGTCACCGGTGTCCGGTCCGTGACTTCGGGGTGACAATGGGGGGCATGGAACCCATCAGCCCCCTGGAGCAGGCCCTGCACGCCGCCCGCGCCCTGGTGCTCGCCGATCTGGTCGCCGGCGAGGTCGCCGACGCGGACGTGGTCTCGCTCGTGGAGGACTCCGTCGTCCAGCGCCGCTGGTGGGTGGAGCAGTGGCCGGAAGGCGCCCAGTACGTGGCGGGCCTGGTCGCGCAGGACGTCCAGGACGCGCTCCTGGAGCGGTACGGCCGCTGGCCGCTGTGCCCGGTGTGCGGCTACGGCGACCCGCACGCGCTGGACGTCGAGCCGGAACTCGGGCCGGACCCGCACTGGGTGTGCTCCAAGGCGGGCGTGAAGGTGGCACCGGTGGGCGCGCTGGCGGAGGCCACCGGCCGGAGCACGACGTCGTGACGGCGTCGCGCCGGGCGGTCGCACCGTGACCCTCTACATCGACCCGCCGTCCTGGCCGGGTCACGGCCGCATGTGGTCCCACCTGGTCAGCGACGTCTCGTACGACGAACTCCACACCTTCGCCGAGGGGTTGGGCGTGCCCCGCCGGGCCTTCGAGCGGGACCACTACGACCTGCCCTCCCACCGGTACGCCGACGCGGTGGCGGCCGGCGCGGTCGAGGTCAGCAGCCGCGAGGTGGTGCGGCTGCTGTACGCGGCGGGGCTGCGCCGCCCCAAGCGCCGTGTTCAGGGCCGCAGTTCGTAGAAGATCTCCTCCTCGCCCTCCCGCACGGCGACGAAACCGGCGCGGTTGACGACGCGTTGGGAGGGAAGGTTGGCGCGGTCCACGGTCGCGACCAGCAGCCGTACCTCGTCCCGGGCCAGCGCCCAGCCCGACAGCGCGCGCAGGGCCTCGGTCGCGTAGCCGTGGCCACGGGCGGACACGGCGAGGTCGTAACCCACCTCCGCGCGCCCCTCCTCGTCGGGCACCCCGTGGAAGCCCATCCCGCCGACCGCGCACCCGTCTTCGCCGCGCACCAGCACGAACATCCCCCACTCGGGCCGGTGCGCCCCGGCCTCGTACGCCTTCACGGTCATCCCGGCGGCGTCCCGCGTGCCCTCGTAGGGCCCGCCCTCGGCCCACGTGAACCCGCCGTCACCGCCGGCGCTCAGATCGCGGGCGGCGGCGGGAGTGACACCCTCCAGGGTGAGCCGGTCGGCGGGTACGGCCGGCGGGTTGCTCCAGCGCCACTCGGTGACCGGTGGCCGACCGGGCAGGTCGCCGCGGCCGGTGGCCCACAGCAGCGTCGGCCAGGGTGCGGAGCCCGGCCGGACGTGCGGGAAGAGCCGGGTCAGCACGTCCTCGCACAGCTCGGCGGGCGGCTCGTAGGCCAGGTGCAGGCCGGTCGCGATGTCATGCGTGTGCAGCAGTACCTCGGCGACCCCCATCGCGGCGAACCCCTCGCGGTTCGCGCCGCGGAAGGGGTACGGGTGGAAGGCCCGGACCTCGCGCGGGGTGGTGCGGACGGCGGCGGCGAGCAGGGCGCCGGTCGTCTCGACCACGTCCAGGACGTCCGCGTTTCCGGTGCCCTCGTCGAGGGTGATCTCGAAGGGGACGTAGGCGCTCCGCGCCCGCCCGGCCAACTGCCCGGCGTACGCGATGAGATCGCCCGCGATGTGCTCCGCCGTCCGCCGGCAGCTCCACTCCAGCCGCCCGGCCCTCACCCCGTCCCAGTCCCGGTCCGTCGCCGTCCTCAGCAGCGCCACGGCGCCCGCGACGGCCTGCTCCACCTGCTCCCCACCCCATGTACGCATACGGCGCAGGGTAGGCGCGGCGGGGCCTCAGGGCGACAGCATTTCCAGCTCCGAGGCGACGTTGTAGCGGGCCGTCGCCTCCCAGTGCTCCGCCCCGTACGGGGTGCGGAACAGGCGGGGCAGGGCGAGGAGCTGCCGCAGGACGGCGGCACGGCCCTCGCGGAAGGCGTCGTTCGGGACGAAGTGGTACTCCTCACGGACGCCGGCCGCGTAGGCGGCGTACGCCGACGGGGACGCGGCGAGGATCGCCAGATCGGCGTCGCACAGCACCTGGCCGTCGCGGTCGTCGTCGGCCGGATCGTGGGTGACGGTGAGCCGGACCAGCCGGGCGGCTTCGGCGGTCTTCGCGTCGGCGACTCCGGCCTCCGGGAGCGCCCGCTCGGCCAGACGCGCGGACCGCTCCTCGTTCTCGGAGCGCTCGGGCAGGTAGACGGCGTCGTGAAACCAGGCGGCCAGCCGCACCACGTCCGGGTCGGCGGCGTATTCATCCAGTACATCGATGTGATCGAGGACCGCGGTCAGGTGCGTGAGCGTGTGGTAGTGCCGCTGCGGCTCCCGCCAGCGCTTGAGCAGGTCGTCGGCGTACGGCACCGGGTCGGGACCGCCACCGGGGCCCCGGGCGCCCTCCAGGGCGCGGGTCCAGCGGGAGCGCAGGGCATCGAGATCGGCCATACGGCCATTGTCCGGTGGAGCGGGCACGACTTCCGCCGATGTGCGCGAGGTACGGGATCCACGAGCCCGCGGGCGCCGGGAAGGCGGGGCTGAACATCATCGGGTGACCGGTTCCCGGCCGTGTGTCTGCCGACCGGCGTACCCTGATATTGGACTAGACCTGTCCGCTTCAGGGGAAACCGAGGGAAGGGCTCCTATGAGCATGCGTGCAGTCCTGGAGGTGATCGCCCTCGACGTCGAGGACGCGGTCGCCGCTCAGGCCGGAGGCGCGGACCGCCTCGAGCTGGTCACCGACATGGCGGCCGACGGGCTCACCCCGTCGGCCCGTACCGTCGCCGGGATCCGCGCCGCCGTGGACATTCCGCCGCGCGTGATGCTGCGGCTCGCGGACGGATTCGGCGCGGGGGGCGCCCGGGGGCTGGACCGGCTGGTGGGCGTCGCGGGCGAGCTGCGGGCGGCCGGCGTCGAGGAGTTCGTGCTCGGGTTCCTCGATTCTCGGGGCGGGGTCGATCTGGCCGCCGTGGAGCGGGTCGCCGGCGAGCTGGACGGCTGCCGCTGGACCTTCCACCGGGCGATCGACCGTGCCGCCGACCGGGACGCGCTGCGCAAGCGGCTGGACGGGCTGCCGGGGCTCGACACGTATCTGACGGCGGGTGCCGCCTCGGGCGTGGACGACGGGCTGCCCACGCTGATCGCGGAGGCCGCGCGCGGTGGTGAGCCCGGCTACGAGCAGCAGATCATGGTCGGCGGCGGCCTGCGGCTGGACCATGTGCCCGCGCTGCTCGCGGAGGGGATCGACGCCTTCCACATCGGCGGTGCGGCCCGCCCCGGCGGCTGGGACGGGCCGGTCTCCGTCGCGGCGGTCGCGGAGTGGCGCGCGGTCCTGGACGGGGCGGCGGTCCGGCAGCCGGCGGGCTGAGACACGGTGCCTGGTCCGGGGTGAGGTGGGTCCGGGTCGGGTAATTCGTACGCCTGGCCCATTCCGACCGGGCACGATGTCGTTCATGACAGCAACGTCCCCTGACCCCACCGGGCTTCCGTATCACCGTATGGCCCGGTACTCACCTCACCACCGCTGGTGGTGGCCGCTGCTCGGCACTGTGGTGCTGGTGTTCGGGTCGGTCCTGGCCACCCTGTTCCTCTACATCGTCACCGAGGGGATCGGCACGGCCGCCGGTTATCCGGAACTGCCGGACGGCGGCGTCGACTTCGGCCCCGTTCTGGGTACGGGTCTGGACCTGGCGTTCATAGCCGTGGACCTGCCGCTGGTCCTGCTGGCCGTGCTCTGGCTGGGCCGGCGTCCGGCCGGCACGGTGGCCTCCGTCACCGGTCGGCCGCGTTGGCGATGGCTGGCCTGGTGCCTGCTGGCCGCCGTACCCCCCATGGTGCTGCTGCCGGTGGTCGCGATCTTCCTGCCGGACGACCAGGGCGACGGCGGAGGGGCCGGCGTGTGGGTGGGGTGGCAGACGTTCCTCGTCTCGCTGGCCATGCTGGTGGTCCTCGTGCCGTTGCAGTCGGCGGCGGAGGAGTACGTGTTCCGTGGCTGGCTGCTCCAGGCGGCCGGTGCCTTCCTCCGTACCCCGTGGCTCGCGGTGCTGCCGCAGGCGGTGCTCTTCGCGGCCGCGCACGGCTGGGGCACGCCCTGGGGTTTCGCCGATCTCCTGGTGTTCGGTGTGGTGGCGGGGCTGCTGACCATCCGCACGGGCGGACTCGAGGCGTCCATCGCCCTGCACGCGCTGAACAACCTGCTGGCCTTCGGCCTGTCCGCCGCGTACGTGGACGGACTGGCGTCCGACGAGACGGCGGCGGACGCCACCTGGCAACTGGCCCTCGTCGACATGGCCTCGGTGCTGCTCTTCGCCGCGATCGTGCTGTGGCTGGCACGGCGACGCCGCCCGCAGAACCTGTCCGGCCCGGTCCCCGAGCCGATCCCGCCCCACCTCCTGCCGTACTCATCGCCCCAGGGCGCGCATTGGCCGTACGGGCCGTACCCGCAACAGGCGCCGGGTGCGTACGGGCCGTACCCGGGGCCGCAGGGCATGTACGGGCCGTACCCGCAGCCGCCCGGGTCGCATGGGGCGTACCCGCCGCCGGGCGCACAGGGGGCGTACGCTCCGCCGCCGGGCGCGGTTTGGCCGTACGCCTCACCGCAGGGCAGCCATGGACCGTACGCACCGCCGCCCTCGAACGGGGCCGTCCCCGGCGCCGCGCCGTCCGGCCCTGCCGGGCCCGGATCCGCCGCATCCGGCGCCGACGCGCCCAGCCCCGCCGCACTCGGGTCCACCGCGTCCAGCCCGGTCTTGCCCGGCGACGCACCCGGCCCTGATGGGTCCAGCCCTGCCGCCGCGCCCGGCGTCGCCGCGTCCAGTTCGGCTGGGCCCGGCGGCGTGCCCAGTCCCGCCGTGCCGCGTTCCGCTGCGCCCGGTGAA
>NZ_JBSFJL010000007.1:139604-320333 GCF_053598035.1 Streptomyces sp. NPDC001204
CGCGCCGGGCCTTGACGGGTTCAGCGCTGCCGCGCCTGGCGACCTGCCCGGCCCTGATGGGGCTAGCGGTGCCGCGTCCGGCGTCACGTCCGGCGTCGCCGCGTCCAGTTCGGCTGGGCCCGGCGGCGTGCCCAGTCCCGCCGTGCCGCGTTCCGCTGCGCCCGGTGACGCGCCGGGCCTTGACGGGTTCAGCGCTGCCGCGCCTGGCGACCTGCCCGGCCCTGATGGGGCTAGCGGTGCCGCGTCCGGCGTCACGTCCGGCGCCGCCGCGTCCAGTTCGGCCGCGCCCGGCGACGTGCCCAGTCCCGCCGTGCCGCGTTCCGCTGCGCCCGGTGACGCACCGGGCCCCGTTGAGGCCAGCCCTGCTGCGCCCGGCGACCTGCCCGGCCCCTGGGGCCAGCCGTGACGCGCTCGGCGGCGCAGCCGGTCCCGCCGCCCCGCGCCCTGCTGCGGCCGGCGACCTGCCCGGCCCTGATGGGGCCAGCCAGGCCGCGCCCGGTGCCATGTCCGGCTCCGCCGCGCCCGGCGGCGTGCCCAGTCCCGCCGTGCCGCGTCCCGTCGCGCCCGGTTCGGCTGTGACCGGCGAGGAAACCAGCCCCGCTGCCCCCGCCCCCGCCGACCCGCCCTCTCAGCAGCCCGGCGGGGCTCAGGACAGCTGACCCGGCAGGGGGGCCGTGTGGGTGACGATCAGGCCCGAGACCGCTCGGGTCAGGGTCACGTACAGGCGGCGCAGGCCGGTGCGTTCGTCGGGTTCGCCGTCGACGACGGCCTGGGGCTCGTCGAGGACGACGTAGTCGTACTCCAGGCCCTTGGCGAGTGAGGCGGGGACCAGGGTGAGGCGGGTCTCGGCCGTCGTCTCCTCGCCGGGGGCGAGGTACGGCAGGCCCGCCGCCGTCAGCGCCTCGGCCACGGCCGGGACGCGGGCGTCGGCGGCGATCAGGCCGACCGAGCCCTCGTTGCGCAGCAACTCCTCGCACGCGGAGACCACGTCGGCGTCCCCGGCGGCCGTACGGATCTCGAAGAAGCCGGGGTTCTCGCGCACCGACGCGACGGGGGCGAGCCCGGGGGCGATGTGCGGCAGCAGCCGGGAGGCGTACGTGATGACGTCCGTCGGCACGCGGAAACCCGCCGTCAGCTCCTCGATCAGGCCGTCGGACTTGCCGAGGTGGGCCAGGGCCTCCTCCCAGGTGCGGGTGGCCCACGGCGTGGTGCCCTGGGCCAGGTCGCCGAGGACGGTCGCGGAGCCGGTGGTGCAGCGCCGGCCGACCGCCCGGTACTGCATGGGGGAGAGGTCCTGCGCCTCGTCCAGGACCACATGCCCGAGGGAGTGGGTCCGCTCCACCAGGTCGGCGGCCTCGTCGACCAGCACGGCGTCGGCGGCGGACCACTTGGCCGACTTCACCGACCGCACGGGCCTGGCCCACAGGAGCGTCTTGCGCTCCTCCTCGGTGAGGATCCCGTCCGCGTGCTCCGCGAGGAAGTCCGCGTCCGTCAGCAGCCGCAGCACCAGTTTCGCCGGGTCGACCGGCGGCCAGACCGCCTTGACGGCCGCCTTGACCGCCGCGTTGCGGGCCACCGCGTCCTGCACACGGTCGTCGGGGGCCTCGCCCGCCCGCTCCATCTGCACCAGCACGGCGTGCGCGATCCGCTGCGGCAGGGCCTCGCGGGCGGCGCCGTAGCGGATGCCACGGTCCAGCAACTCCCGGACGATGTCCTCAAGTTCGTACGCCGGGACGCGCCAGCGCCGCGAGCCGCGCACCACCACGACCGGTTCGGTGGGCATGGTCACGTGGGAGTACAGCGCCCTGCGGAGCACCTCAGCCATCCGTGCGTCGCCCTTGACGATCGCGGTCGCCGCCTCGTCCGCGCCCCGCACCTCCACATGCGCCACCAGATCGCCGACGGTGGCCTGCTGAACGGTCAACTCGCCGAGCGCGGGAAGCACTTGCTCGATGTAGTGCAGGAAGGACCGGTTCGGCCCGATCACGAGGGTGCCGGTGCGGGCAAGCCGCTCGCGGTGGGCGTAGAGAAGGTAGGCGACCCGGTGCAGGCCCACGGCGGTCTTTCCGGTGCCGGGTCCGCCCTGGACGCAGACGGTGCCGGACATCCCGGACCGCACGATCTCGTCCTGCTCGGGCTGGATGGTCGCCACGATGTCGCGCATCGGGCCCACACGCGGGCGCTCGATCTCCTGCTGGAGCAGCTTGCTGGTGGTGGCGGCCCCCGACGGCTCAGCCGGGTCGGACAGGTGCTCGTCCTCGTACGCCGTGAGGTCGCCGCCGGTGTAGCCGAAGCGGCGGCGCAGCGCGACGTCCATCGGGTCCTTCCTGGCGGCCCGGTAGAACGGCTGCGAGACCGGTGCGCGCCAGTCGATGACCATGGGGTCGCCCTCGCCGTCGTGCACGTGCCGGCGCCCGATGTAGAAGCGTTCGCCCTCGGCGCCCTCCGCCCTGTCCGCGCCCGGGGCGTGCAGGTAGTCGAGCCGCCCGAAGAACAGCGGGGTGTCGCTGAGGTCGGCCAGCGCCTTGATGCGCTCGTCGATCTGGCGGGCGAGGACTTCGGCGTTGACCCAGTTCGCGGTGACGTCCCGGATGTCGAGCGACTCCACGTCCTCGCGCATGGCGCGCAGTGCGGCGCGGGAGGCGGACAGGTGGGCGCGCTCGCGGGCGAGGGGGTCGGCGGGCACGTACGAGGGCGAAGGCGACGCGGGAGACGCGGGAGACGAGGACGACGAGGACGACAGGGACGACAAGGGGGTGCCTCCGGAAGGCCTTCGGGGCGGGCGGGCGCCGTGGGGTGGTGCCGTGTGGCTGCGCCGCGCGCGGCGGCGGGATCTGCCGACCGGTTTCCGACCGGACGGCGGCGCTCCGTGAGGGGAGGCGGGCAAGAGGGTGGATTCTAGGACGCGGCTACGCGCGGAGGCCAACCGGTTTCCCGCTCCGGGCCCGCCCAGGCGCCGTGATCGCCTTCCCCTAGGGGTTCGCGTCCGCCGGACGCAGGGGCAGAGGTCCCCCCAGAGGGGTACTCGGAGGCAGGAAGGCCCGGTCCGTGGACCGATGCCGGTCCTATGCCCCCGGATCCACCATGGAGACATGAGCGCAGCAACCATCCACCCGGCTCCCGCCGCTCGCCCGGCCGGCGCCACGGCTGTCCAGGACGGCCCCCGTCATCACGTTCTGGGCGACGCTTTGCACGCCGTCAAGGTGTTCGCGGGCGCCCTGTTCGACGTGGTCGTCCTCGGCGAGTACGGCGAGGAGGCGGGCGTACGCCACAAGTGAGCAACTAGGGTCGGTCCGTGACAGCACGGAAGGTGATGGTCCGGTCACCAGCGGCACTCGCCCTGGCCCTCCTCGTCGTCTCCCTCGCCGCCCTCGCGGTCCTGTTCGCGGTGCAGCGGGTGCAGATGCCCGACGCGGTGGTCTACCAGGCCGAGGGCGCGGCGGTCGTCCACGGCCGCGACCTGTACGGCTTCACGGTCACGCAGGGACGTCTTCCGGCCACGTACCCGCCGTTCGCGGCCCTGCTGTTCGTGCCGGCGGTGTGGCTTCCCGCCGCGGCCCTGAAGGCGGCGTTCTTCGCGGGCAACGCGCTCCTGCTCGCCTGGCTCGTCCACCTCTCCGCGCGGCTCGCCGGGCGCCGGGCCGGGCTTCCGGCGGTGTGTGCCGCGACGGCGTCGGCCGTCTGGCTCGAACCGGTCTTCCAGACCTTCGTGTACGGGCAGATCAACCTCGCGATCATCTGCCTGGTCCTGTGGGACCTGACCAGGCCGCCCGGAGCCCGCGGCAGGGGTGTCCTGATCGGCGTCGCGACCGGCATCAAGCTCACCCCGGGCCTTTTCATCGTGTACCTGCTGCTGCGGGGGCGGCGCCGCGAGGCGGCCGCGGCGGTGGCCGGGTTCGCCGGGACGGTCGCCGTCGGGGCACTCGTGCTGCCCGCGGCCGGCGTCGACTACTGGACGCGCCGTCTGTTCGAGACCAACCGGGTGGGCAAGCCGTGGATCATCGCCAACCAGTCGCTCCAGGGCCTGGTCGCCCGGCTGCTGGGGGAGCCGTCGCCCGGACTCGCCTGGATGCTGCCCGCCGTCGCGGTGGCCGTCGCCGGCCTGTGGCTCGCGTGCCGGGTGCGGCGGGAGCGGTGGGGCGTGCTGCTGACCGGCCTGACCGCGCTGCTCGTCTCACCGATCAGCTGGTCCCACCACTGGGTGTGGTGCGTCCCGCTGATCGCCGTACTCCTGGCCGAGGGCCGCCGCGTCTGGGCGGCGGTCACCGTGGTCCTGTTCACCGCCCGCACCCTGTGGATGGTCCCCAACAAGGGCGTGGAGCTGCACCTGTCCTGGTGGCAGCAGCCCCTGGCCTCGCCCTACCCCCTGCTGGGGCTGGCCCTGCTCATGGCGGTGGCGCTGGAATTCCGCAGACGGCGGTCCGGCGGGCCCCGGGAGGGTCAGGCCTCCTCCGCCAGCAGTTCGTCGGCGTCCATGATCCGGTAGGCGTAGCCCTGTTCGGCCAGGAAGCGCTGGCGGTGGGCGGCGAAGTCCTGGTCGATCGTGTCGCGGGCGACCACCGAGTAGAAGTGCGCCTGGTGGCCGTCGGCCTTCGGGCGCAGCACCCGCCCGAGGCGCTGAGCCTCCTCCTGGCGGGAGCCGAAGGTGCCCGAGACCTGGATGGCGACCGTGGCCTCCGGCAGGTCGATGGAGAAGTTCGCCACCTTCGACACGACCAGCACGCTGATCTCGCCCTCGCGGAACGCGTCGAAGAGCTTCTCGCGCTGCGCGTTGGACGTCTCGCCCTTGATCACCGGCGCGTCCAGGTGCTCGCCCAGCTCGTCGAGCTGGTCGATGTACTGGCCGATGACCAGGATCTGCTGCCCGGCGAAGCGGCGGACGATCGCCTCCGTGACCTTCCGCTTGGTCGCGGTGGTCGCGCAGAAGCGGTACTTCTCCTCCGTCTCGGCCGTCGCGTACGCCAGTCGTTCGGAGTCGGTCAGGTTCACCCGGACCTCGACGCAGTCGGCGGGCGCGATGTGGCCCTGCGCCTCGATCTCCTTCCAGGGCGCGTCGAACCGCTTGGGGCCGATCAGGGAGAACACGTCCGACTCGCGGCCGTCCTCGCGCACCAGGGTCGCGGTCAGTCCCAGCCGCCGCCGGGCCTGGAGGTCCGCGGTGAACTTGAAGACCGGCGCGGGCAGCAGGTGCACCTCGTCGTAGACGATCAGTCCCCAGTCCCGGGAGTCGAACAGCTCCAGGTGGGGGTAGATCCCCTTCCGCCGGGTCGTCAGCACCTGGTAGGTGGCGATGGTGACCGGGCGGACCTCCTTCCTGGTCCCGCTGTACTCCCCGATCTCGTCCTCGGTCAGCGAGGTCCGCTTCACCAGCTCGTGCTTCCACTGCCGGGCCGAGACGGTGTTCGTGACGAGGATCAGCGTCGTGGACTTCGCCTGCGCCATCGAGCCGGCGCCGACCAGCGTCTTGCCGGCCCCGCAGGGCAGGACGACGACACCGCTCCCGCCGTGCCAGAAGTTCTCCACGGCCTGCTTCTGATAGGGCCGCAGCGCCCAGCCGTCCTCGCGCAGCTCGATCGGGTGCGCCTCGCCGTCGACGTACCCGGCGAGGTCCTCGGCGGGCCAGCCCAGCTTCAGCAGGGTCTGCTTGATCTGCCCGCGCTCGGAGGGGTGCACGGCCACCGTGTCCGCGTCGATGCGGGCGCCGACCAGCGGAGCGATCCGCTTGGACTTCAGCACCTCCTCCAGGACCGGCCGGTCGGTGGTGGTCAGGACCAGACCGTGCGCCGGGTGCTTGCTGAGGGTCAGCCGCCCGTAGCGGTCCATCGTCTCGGCGATGTCGACGAGCAGCGCGTGCGGCACGGGGTAGCGGCTGTACTGCACGAGGGCGTCGACGACCTGCTCGGCGTCGTGCCCGGCGGCGCGCGCGTTCCACAGGCCGAGCGGGGTGACCCGGTAGGTGTGGATGTGCTCGGGTGCCCGCTCCAGCTCGGCGAACGGCGCGATGACCCGGCGGCACTCGTCGGCCTGCTCGTGGTCGACCTCGAGAAGCAGGGTCTTGTCCGACTGGACGATTAGGCAGGACACACATACCTCCGGAGATAAGGTCGTCTCATGACAGAACCAACGCCTGTCACAGCACGGGCTATGCCCCGTGCCCGACGCCGGAAGGGCGTCCCGGCCAGCGCGCCGGGGATGCGCGCCGCTATCTATGTTCGCCTATCGCGCGAAACCGACGAGACGACTTCGCCGGAACGCCAGCGCGCGGCCTGTGAAGCGCTGTGCGAGGCACGCGGCTGGGAGGTCGTGGCCGCCGAGGAGGACATCGACGTCTCGGGCTTCTCACGCGGGCTCGACCGGCCGGGACTGCAACGCATCCTGACCAGGCTCGCCGAGCTGGACGTGATCGTGTTCTTCAAGATCGACCGGCTTGCGCGCTCGACGGTCGACTTCGCGGAGATCATGCGACTCGCCGAGCACCAGAGCGTTGCGCTCGCGTCGGCGACAGAGCCGCTCGACCTCACGTCGTCCATGGGCCGGGCCATGGCGAAGGTGATCGCGGTCTTCGCCGAGCTGGAGTCCGACACCATCGGGATGCGGGTGTCCAGCGCGCACGAGCACCTGCGCCGCGAGGGCCGCTACACCGGCGGTCGGGTCCCGTACGGGTACATGGTCGTCCCCAACCCCAACGGGGCGGGCAAGGTCCTTGCGGTCAACGAGGACGAGGCTAAGGCGATCAAGCGGATCGTGGAGCGGGTCCTGACCAAGGACTCGCTTATGCAGATCATCAACGACCTCAACAAGGAGGGCGTCCCGTCGCCCGGCCACTCCTCACGCCAGACCACGGGCAAGCGCAGCGACTCCAAGCAGTGGTACACGACGACGCTGCGGAGCTTGCTGGGCAACCCCCAGTTGCTCGGCCAGGTCATCGAGGACGGAAAGCCGATCCTGCGGACGGACGGCCTGCCGCTGGTCAACCGGCCGCCGATCCTCGATACGGACACCTGGCAAGCGCTCCAGGACGAGTTGGAGCGCCGGGCCAACCCCGGTGAGAAGCGCCGGGAGGGTACGTCGCTGCTGCGCGGCATCATGCACTGCGGAGTCTGCGGTGAGCGCATGTACACCTTCAGCGGGCGCAACGGTCAGCTTCGGTACCGGTGCATCGGCCCACTGAAGTACCGCCAGCGGGCGGCGAAGGGGAGGGAAATGCCGGGCGTGAAGTGCTACGGGCCGACCGTGGCGGGGGTGACCACCGAGGAGCACGTCACCGAGCAGTTCCTCGCGAAGTACGGGCACCTTTCCGTGATGCGGATGGTCCAGGAGGTGGGCGAGGACTTCCGCCCGCAGATCAGGCAGGCCGAGGAAGCGTTGGCCGACCTGCAAAAGGATCGCTACGACCGGGGCCTGTTCAGAGGCGACGACGGAGCGATCCGGTACGCGGAGCAGTACGCCAAGCTGGAAGAGCGACTGGCGACCCTGAAGGAGAGGCAGCGAACGGCGAAGCCGGGCGGTGTGAAGGCGGAGCCGACCGGGGAGACGCACGCCGAGCAGTGGAAGCGCTCGGACGTGGCTGGTAAGCGAGATCTGCTGTTGAACGCGGGCGGCTACGTTGAGGTGGCACCCGCGCGCCGTGGCGGCAAGAAGCTGGACACGTCGCGTCTGTCGGTGTACTTCGGCGAGGAAGGGCACATGCGGCGGGCGGCAGCGGCGAAGGAGAGCGAACAGGAGACCCAGGCGGCTGACAGCCAGGGCTGACGCCGAAGTCACCGGCCACACGCAGCGGCGCCCCCACCTCGTCCGTCAGGTGGGGGCGTCGCTGTCTGCGTTCAGGTCAGGCGGCGTGCTGGTCGAGGTTGTGCCAAGGGCCGATGACCTTGATAGAAGGGCGGCAATACGACAGCGCCGCACCGTCGCGGGTCGTGAACTCGACTGTCTCTGCGACGAGTTCGCAGAGGGCGTCCCCGTCCGTCTCGGACAGTGCCTTCCTGAGCGTGGGGACGGACGCTGCCAGGTCCCATGAGGGGGAACTGAGGCGGAAGCCGCCGAGGGCGTGTGCGTCGGCGAGGCGGAACGAGAGGCGAGTACTGGGCTGGGGTTCATAGCGGGGTGCGGCTGTCAGCAGGCCGGCCTTGATGGATTCGGGTCCGGAGATGACGACCCGCATGGAGGTTGAGCGGGGCAGCACTTCGAAGTGGTCGGCTTCGTGGCTGTCGTGGGACGGCGATTGCCTGCCGAAGAGCTGCCCGATGACCGTGGCGACTTCCTCAGTCCCAGTGGAGACACGCCAGGAGCCTTGGCCGCAGTGGAAGCGGCCGACGAACGTCGTCTTGCGGTTGGTCATGAGAAATCCCCCTCCTGCTTGAGGCGTTGGGTGTGGGCTATGTCGTGGCGGACCTGGGCTGCGAGGAACTCCTCACCGGGGCGGTAGCCGCTGCTGAGGTAGGTCCAGGAGGAGGCGGTGACGAGGGTCGTCTCGTCGGTGGCGGGGAGGCCGGCGCGGGCGCGGGCGGCTTCGGCCTGGGCGAGACGCCAGGCACGGCGAACGTCGCGGAGTGCGCCGAGGGTCGTGGAGTAAGCGCGGGACTTGGTGGAGAAGTGGCCGCGGAAGCCGAGCATGTGGGCCCACTTCCAGAGCTTGAGGTGGGCGAGCTCCGGCAGGTGGCCGAGGACCCAGGCGGTGCGGATCATCTGCCGTACGTGCTGCTGCACGGGCAGGGCCTTGATGGGTTCGGCCTGTCCGGTGCCGTCGCAGTCGGCGCACCGGTCGTGGAAGCGGTCGGGGCCGCGTACGTAGCCGCGTCCGGCGCAGGGGCGGCACATCAGGGTGCGGTCCACGGTGCCGGTGCCTTCGGCGTTCTTGGTGGCGTACTTGGCGACGTATCCGGCGACCTTGGCGTCTGTGTACTCGGCAACGCGGGCGTCGGTGAGTTCGCCGTCGCCCAGGGCGGTGATGGGGTCGACCTTGTACCGGCCGCCCCAGGCGATGACGCGTTCGCCGATGGCGTCGGACTCGATGGTGAGCCGAGCGCTCTTCACGGCCAGGCCCACGGCGGCGCTCAGGGCGTCGAAGGTGGCCCAGGGCGGGGGCGGGGTGGTGTGGCCGTCGGGTCCGTCGAAGCGGATCACGGCATGGAAGTGGACCAGGCCGCGCTTCTGGTACTCGGCGACCTTGGCGAAGGAGACGCGCAGGGCCTGGTTCAGGGCCTTCTGCGTCATGCGGAGGTGCTTGGCGAGGGCACGGCGCAGGTAGGTGGTGAAGCGCGCCCAGAGCTGTCCGGCGTGGGCGTTCCAGAGCACGGCGCCGGTGTAGTCGTAGGTGGCCGGGTTCAGGGGGGTACCGAGCTCGGGGGCATCTTCGGCGTGGGTGTCGCCGCAGGCGCAGGGGCGGGGCTTGCCCGCGCCGGTGGTGGGGCGGTTGTGGACGGGGCCGAACGAGGGGGCGGTGAGGGTGACGAAGGCGCGGGGGTGGTCGCGGACGGTTTCGGCGACGTTCTTGCCGCCGGAGAGCCCGGCCTTGATCAGGTGGTAGGTGTCGGCGGCGTAGACGCGGGAGCAGGCGGGGCAGCGGGAGGAACGGCGGTTGCCGCAGGTGGTCAGCAGGCGTCCGGAGGGTTCGTCTTCGGAACGGTAGGAGCGGACCACTTCTTTGGTGGTCTGGTCAGTGGTGACGGTCCAGCCGTGGAGGTTGACGGGGCTGGTGCAGCCGCGCAGGTCGCGTACCTGCTGCTGTACGCGGTCGAAGTCGTGGGTGTTGGCCAGTTCGATCAGATCCCGCAGGCCGGGGCTGATCACGTGGCGCAGGTCGAGGGGGCGGCGCATGGGTGGCGGGGTCTCCTTTCCGGCGCGAGGGTGGGACCTGCGGGCAGCAGCGATTCAGTGCGCTCGGGCTGCTGCCCGCAGGCATGGCAGGTCGGGCCCAGGGGCGGCCGAGGTGGGTGGTGCCGGAAGGCCGGCGGGGAGAACGCGGCTCTACAGAGCGGCGTGAAGGGCCGTGGCCATGGGCAGGCCGATGCCGAGTCGCCTCTTGAGCTGGGCCGGAGTAATCGTTTCTCCGTGCTCGGCCTGGTGGGATGCGGCGATGGAGCGTGCTTCGGTCAGCAGCGGCTCGGGGACCTTCACCGCAGGTACGGTGGGGGCCGGAGCGATCGGGGCCGGGGTCGGTTCCGGTGTGACGGGCGAGGTAGACGCCGCGACGGGAGCGAGCTGGGCGGGGGCCGGGTCAGGCTCTTGTGCCGGTTCCTTCTCGGTAGCCGGGGTCGGGGCGGTTGCTTTGGTGGTGACCGCGTGGAAGGAACGCAGGAGCTGGGGGCCGACCGCTCCCCAGCCGAGGAGCAGCAGCGGGGCCACGGCGTCCACGGCGGCGCGGCCGTAGTGCGCGGCGGTGATGGGTTCGGCGATGTTGAGGGCCAGGGTGAGCAGGCCGGAGACGTGCATGAGGCGGGTGGCCGCCTTCATCTGCTCGGGCGGGACGCCCCGCAGGGAGAGGTAGCGCAGGGCCACCAGGAGCCCGACCACGGACAGGTCGACCATGGGGGCGATCAGGGGTGCGATGGGGGCGGGGACGCCCAGGCGCAGGGCCAGGGCCCAGACGTTGCCGAAGGAGAAGACGAACGCCAGGAGGGCGATGATGCCCATGACCACGGTGACGGTGCGCTGGGTGATCCGGTCCTCAGACATTGAGTGTTCACCTCCTCTCACAGGGCTGGGGTGTTGGCCGCCGGGTCGTCAGGCCGCGATCGGCGTGGAGCCGTCGTCGTCCGGGTCGGTCTTGGTGAGGTCGACGGTGGGGAGCAGGTCGGCCGGGTCGGCGGTCAGGTGGGCGGTGTTGTGCGCGATCTCGGCCGCCCACTCGTCCGGCACGTACGGGGTACGGATGCGGGTGAAGCCGGGCTGTGACTGGTGGTTCATCGAGGCGACGCCGACGTAGGCCGGGTCCTGAAGGTTGATCGGGTTGGCGTCCGGCCAGTCCCGGATATCCTCACCGAGGGCCGCCACGGCGGCTTCGGCGGTCTTCTGCGCGAAGCTCAGGCCAATGGGGCACACGTCGCGGATGAAGGTCGGGATGGCGTCGCCCGTGCTCTTCTGCGTGGCGAGGATGACGAGCATGCCCACCGAGCGGCCCTTCTTGACGAGGTCTTCCACGAGCCGGGCGTTCTCGGCAGCGAGCGCGGCCAGCCTCTTGGTCTTGGGATCGCTTCCCTTGTGGTCGCGGAAGTAGGTGTGCGCCTCATCGATGATCAGCACGACCAGCGGCCACTTCTCGGACGGGTCCACGTCCCACATGGACTTCACCCCGAGCGCATCGCGCACCAGGGTCGACCGCACCCGCCGCAGGTCCACCAGCCGACGGAACAGCTTGTTGGCCTCTTCGAGATCATCGCCCACGAAGGCGAACATGCGCCGTACCCAGTCGGCATAGTCACCCTCGTACGCGGCGGACACCTTGCCGTCAGCGCAGGCGAACTGAACCCACGGCGCGGGCGCCCAGTCGGACAGAAGCCTGTTGATCAGCGACGTCTTGCCCTTGCCGGGGAGGCCGGCCACGCCCATACCGGTCACGTGCCGAAGGTCGACGGACACCGGCTGGGCGTACTCGTCCACGCCCAGATCCAACTGGGCTACCTTCTCCGGCACCTTGCCCGTGGGACGATGCTCGGTGGGGAACTTCAGCGGATCGAGCCGCACGCCCCGGATGACGACCGAGCCCGGCTCATCCTGCGTGACAGCGACGCGCGTGCACCGCCAGGCGTCCGCCAGGTGCGGGGCAGCCTTCTGATACTGCTCCAGGCCGACCCCGGGCAGGCAGCCCGCCCTTGCGATCACCCCGTACGCGTCATGCGTCACCTTCAGCGCGGGGACCAGAACGCGGGGCTTGACGGGCTTGCCGTCCGCGTTCGACAGCGAAGCCAACGCGGTCGGCAACTTGTCGATGGCGCACAGCTTCAGCATCTGCGCGAGCCGCTTCCAGGTCCGCCGCACCCGCACGGCCTGCCGGATGGACTGCCGGGTCATGGCATCGGCCCGCAGGTAGCGGACGACCCACACCAGCGCCCACACGGCGAGGCCCGCCAGGCCCACCCCGATCAGGGCCGGGGCGTAGCCCATCACCTCACTCACGTCGTTCACGGTCACTTCGCTTCCTTCTTTCGATTCCGGTTTGCGGTGCGGTCGTCGGGTGTGGGCGCAGCGAGGATCAGGCAGAGTTCCGCGCGCTGGACCGCGTCAGCAGGCGGAAATCCGTGGTTCGCCCACATCGCCGCGACGAGACGAACCCTGTCGTCGTGACCGGCGAGCGTCAGGCAGATCTCCGCATGGCGAAGAGCCGACGCGGGTTGAAAGCCCGCCCTCTCCCACACCGCCGCGACACTGTGAAGCCGGGTGTCGCGGCCGGTGCGGGAGAAGTCGGTGCCGCTCACGCCGACTCAGCGGCCGGGGCCGAGCCGCCGACCAGGTCGAGACGGTCCGCGCGGTAGGCGATGCCGTCCGAGAGCGACCCGTTGAAGATCCGGGCCCACGGGGTGGCGAACAGCTCCACCGGCATGACCGGCACACCCGGCTTGAGGCCGTTGGGCAGACCGGTCTCCGGAACGGTGATCTTCATGGCCTCTGCGCGGTCCTCCTCCATGAAGAAGAGGGTGATCGTGAACAGCTTCGCGCCGGTCTCACGGTCGGTCGCGAACTGGGTCTTCTCGGCGTCCGCGTACTTCGGCACGGCCATGTTGCCGACCATGAACGACGCCGACGGGAGCAGGCCAACACGGATACGAGCCATGGGGAGCACTTCCTTTCGAGTTGGGCCGGTAGGTCCGGCCGCACCACTACATAACCACAACACCCGCTACACGCGCAACACCCGCACACCGGGTGTATCGCTACACACGCGACGCAAGGGTGACGCGGGTGTATCGCGTGTGGGGTAAGCGCCGTATCCTGCGGGCATGACACTGCCGCTCGAAGACGACTCTCGGCCGCCCTACGTACAGGCCGCCGAGGTCCTGCGCAGAGAGATCAGCACTGGCCGACTGAAGCCCGGTGACAAGCTGCCCTCTGCCCGCGCCCTCCAGGATCGGTACGGGATCGCGAGCAGCACCGTGCAGAACGCGCTACGGCTCCTCAAAAGTGAAGGGCTGATCTACAGCGTTCAGGGTCGGGGCAGTTTCGTTCGCAACAGCGCCGTCATCGCGCCGGCCGAAGCAGTCCCCGGCGGGCAGAGCCGAGAGGATCGGCTCGAAACGGCCGACGACGCTCCCGGCCCCAGCGCGGAATCACTCGCCGAGGACATGAAGGCCATGAAGGCCGACATCAAGCGGCTTGAGGACACGGTGACTCGGCTTCTGGAGATCGTGGAGGCACAGCAGTGGAAATAGCCGTCGCCAACCGCTGCACCATTGCATCCAACCGGGCAACCGCCGCGCATACGTCGGTCAACTCCGCATCCAGCACGGCTATTTCACGCTCGGTCATTTTCCGCTCCCCGCCTTGCTTCCGTGCCATTTCCCTGCATCCCATCGAGCCGCCCAGAGCCAGCCGAATCCGGGCTTGCTCGCGCAGACCAACCAGCGGTCATCGCGCCTGTTGAGTCAGGTCTACCGCTCCGACCGGACACGTTCGAAGGCCCCGGCCTCACGCTCCCGTCCAGCGGGCAAGAACCTTTCTGCGCGGCCCGCATGGCGGGAGGCATAACCAACTGGCGCCCACTCGGCGAACAGGGCGAACCGAGAGATCCAGGCCCACGGCGAGGCGAGGAGGGATTGCATGCGGCGCGCTCCGCTCGAATCCGAACGGACACCACACCGCCCCCACGCTTTGCGGCCAACACCACACATCTCCCTTCGTTCACGCCGAGGAACATCAATGGTCCGGAGAATCGCCGGTTTGGCTAACCGGTGATCGTCGGCTATGTTCCGCCCCTCACGTCGAGGGGCGCCTATAGAGGTTCGCTTTCGGGTCTGGTGTGACCCCGAGCAAATGTGACCCTCGCCACTCCGCTGCTTTTCTCGTGCGAGATCTCGTCCGCCCCTCTGCTTGTGCTCGCATGCACCGCCGATTCCCGGCCCTCACCTGCTACCAGGTACAAAAATCCGCCCGGGTGTGACAGTCCAAAGGTCACGGATAGGTAACGGTGAGCGCGATTTGCCGTGCGTTTTCCACAGCTCCAACCCTGGACCGATTTGCCTGTGGATAAAGTTCGCCGACCGCCGGAGCAAATAGGTAGCAATGTGCCCATATATATCCATAGCGGTTGCGGAGGCGCGGAGCGGATTGGGAAGGCGAGGGCATCGCATGGGCGCATGGCCGGCCACGGGCCCAGAGCAGCGGAGCTGTTCAGAGTTTCTTTACTGGATCAAGGCGGCCCGCCTACGGCGGTCCGCGCGCTGGCGGCCAAGGGCCGCCGCCGCTCCTTGTCTCCGCCACCGCTCCGGCGGCCCCCACCCGCTCAGCGCGCAGCAACGCCAAGGCGGACAGCCAGACCAGGAAGCAACCCGACCAGTCCGAGCACCAGGACCAGGCCGACACCGACCAAGCGAGGCCCCACCATGCAAACCGGGCTGCACCTCCCAACCCGATAGCCCCAAGGCCGCAAGCAGACCCTTTCGTCAGGCATCTGCCTCGACAACGCCCAGGCCGGGATGGCGGCGAGGGCCGTGACGAATGGAAGAAGCGTGGCTGAGGCCGGCGGGTGGTTGCTGGAAACACACGTGACGGGTGCTCGTTCGGCGCACCCGCCGTCGTGGCTGACTTTCGGTGGCTCAGGTCAGGACCCTCTCTAACTCCACAACATGAGGCCGGTGTTGCAGCAGCACCCGCATCCGAGCACGCCAACTGCCCCGGTACCATCGGCACCGGGGTCCTGATCAGGGATTCCGCGACCGGACCACCCGGAGTGCTGTCCAGGCTGAGGGGTGGTCCGGTCTTTGGCTGTTGGCCTTGGCCATACGAGCGGCGTCGGTGAACCGGCGCCTCAGAGGCAGCTCAGGGCCTTACCCACCTCGTAGATGGTCGGCCGATCCTCGGGCGCGTGGCTGAGCATCGCGTCGATCAGCTCGCCCAGCGCACCGGGTGCTTTCACGGGTCGGCGCCCGCCGTCGGCCACGGCCTCTCGCTGGACAGAGCGCGGAGCGTCGTCCGGGTACTCGACAGCCCGCCAGCCGGTAGCCGAGATGAGCAGGGAGGCGCCGAGGGCGTAGATGTCGGTTTCCTGCGTCGGCTCGGCTTCCCCCGTGGCGAGCACGCTGCGCGCAATCTCCGGCGCCTCGTAGTGGACGAGGCAGCCGCGGAACGGGAAGTCGTAGCCCTCAGGTACGTGTCCGCCCCTCGCTAGGGCGAGGTCGATGAGGTGGGTCCGTTCCACCCCGACGATGAAGTGGGTGGGCTGCACGTCACCGTGTGCCCAGCCCTTGGCGTGGAGTTCGGCCAACGCCTCGACACACCCCAACGCCACCTCGGCGTGCGGCTCGATGGCCGAGTCTTGCCTACGGCAGGGCTCCCACAGTTGGTACAGGTCGGGCCCTTCATGCCACGGCTGGAAGTTCCACGTCCCGCGCTGCCACTCGCCGTACGCGAAGTCATCGAAGCCGAGGCGATGCAGCACGGCCCCCTCGCGTGCGGGTGCGAGGGCGGTCCAGGGCTGAGCGGGCCAGTCGGCCGTGGCTTCGATCGGATGGCCAAGCTTCACGGCGTAGTGGCCTCGATGACTCTCCACCTCCCAGACCGTGGAGCCCCGGCGGTTCACGACCAGGCGCTGAGCCGTGGGCATGAGCGCGTCGAGCACCACGATCGGCAGTTCGGGGGATGACCCGGGCAACGTCTCTTCTCCTTCCAGGCGAACGCGGCCGACCACGAGTCGAGACCGGCCGTATCGCTGCTGTCGTGTGCTACGCCCGACCGTACGGTCGGCCGCAGTCCGAGTCGCACTGCGCGAGGTTCGTGCCGTCCACGATCCACAGGTCGTCGAAGACCATGAACCCGGCCGCCTTCATGGCATGCGCGGAGGCGGCGACCTTCTGCGGGTCGCGGGCCCCACCGCCCGGCGCCGGGTTGTGGTGCAGGAAGCGGCCCGCGTACCGCTCGCACAGGGCCGCGTACTCCTTCGTGTGCAGGATGAGCGCGTGCAGGCCGAGGTCCACGTCATCCGACGGGACCATGGGGACGATGGCGGTAGCTGCGGTGACCACGAAGGCCACCGCCTGGTCCGCGATCCGCTCGGCACGCTCGGGCGACTGCCCGTTGTGGACGACCACGAAGTGGGCGAGGCTTTCGAACAGCTCCTCACCAGCCACCGCGCGACCGGTCCTCTGATCGTTCGCCGTTGCCGTCATGCGAAAACTCCTCGTGTGTGGCGGTGCGTGGCACTTGCCGCCCGCATCGGTTACCGACCCTTGGCCCACGGACGACCAGGAGGCGGGCTTGGATGGCCGGCCCCGAACGGGGAAGGGGGGAGCCGGGGAACTGGCACCCGTTCGGGGCGGCCGGTCTACTGGCCGATGGCGAGAGCCATGCCGATCACCAGGCCGCACGACCCGCTGACCATGATGATGAACAGGACTCCGGCGTACCGGCCGATGGCGCGCATCACAGCCCGTCCCGACTGTTGCCGTTCCGGATGGCCAGGCGTGCGCTCAGTTCCTCCCGCGCACTCGGCGCCACCACGTTGTCCGGCAGGGCATCCCACTCCGTGCCGCCGCCGATCGGTCTTATCTGCACACGGCCGCCGACCTCACCCATGACGACGCCGATACGTCCCCTGGCGCTGTCCTTCGCCAGTTCACCGATGCCTGGTCTGGTCTGCTGGTTGCTCGCCATGCACAGGAGCATCGCGATCCGGCGACCCCGCCAAAAGGTCAGGCTGATTACCCAACTTGGGTAACATCGCGGCAAGTAGAGATCCAGCGACGTTGCGTAGCCCTCGCAGTGGGGAGCCTGCCCGATGCCCGACGCCGACCGGCCGCAGGAACTGCCTGCCCGGCTGCTGACCGATCCCGAGATGATCGATGCGTGTCGGGTGCGGGACTTCGCCAGAGTTTTCCGCCTGGTGAAGACCAAGGCGGGTATCTACCCCTCGATGATCGCCCGGCGCTGCGAGCTGACCCCCAGCCGTGTCGGCGAAGTGATCTCAGGGCAACGTCAGTTGCAGCACATGGACGTCATCGAGCGCATCGCGGACGGCTTGCGCATCCCAGGACACATGCTTGGGCTTGCCCGCCGAGTGTGGGAGACGCCTCAGGCCCTCGTGGTCGCCGAGCGAAAGGTACCGCAAGTACGCGAGCCCGAGCAGCAGACCCCCGCGTCTCTACCGGGTCCCGATGTGGACAGCGTCTTGGCCTTGACCAGCCGAACAAGCCTCAGCGCAGCCACACTTGAAGCCTTCCGCTCCTCCATCGAGGACTACTGGCGACGGGACGACCAGCACGGCGGCGAGGCGCTGAGGCCGGCCATCGTCGGCCAGCTCCGGTATGTCGTTGGACTCCTGGAGGAGAACCGGCCACCGTCCATCCAGAACGGCCTGTACAACATCGCGGCCGAGCTGGCGCGCCTCACCGGCTGGACCTACTTCGACGCCCGCCAGTACAACCAGGCCCGCGCGTACTTCACCGAGGCCCTGCGACTGGCCAAGGAAATCGACGACCGTCAGTTCATGGCCAACGTCCTTGCCTGCATGAGCTTGCAGGCCACCTACCAGGACAAGCCCGCGGATTCTATGGCCCTGGTGACGGCCGCCCAGGACCAAGCGCGGTCGTCTCTTGGTACGACCCCGCGCGTCCTGTCGATGCTGTCCATGCGGGAGGCGTTCGCCCACGCCACCCTCGGGAACGAGGCCGACACTCACCGGGCGATCGGTGAAGCGCACCGCCACTTCGAGCAGATCAGATCGAGCGACCCGGACCCGTCATGGGTGACCTACTTCGATGAACCGAAGCTCATCGTGGACACCGGCATTGCCCATGGCCAACTGGGCGAAGCAGCGACCGCCGAACCCTTGATCGCGGAGGCTCTGCGGCGAGAGGACCGCACCAACCACCGAGGGCGCGCGTTCCATTCGTTCTGGCTGGCCCGCACGCAGCTGGACCAGGGCAAGCTCGACCAGGCATGCCACACCGCCACGCAAGCCCTGGTACCCGCGTCGGCGGTCGCCTCAGAGCGCGTGGCGGGCCATCTCAAGGAGTTCTACGACCAGTTGGCCCCGCACAGGCAGGAGCCCGTAGCTCTGGCCTTCGAGGCGCGGCTACGGGAACTCCTCCCACCCGTCAGCGGATCGATTCGTCCATGAGCAGGTACAGCAGGCCCACCAGCGATCCACTGCTCACGATCTCCCGACGGTCGATCATGCCTCGAACCTCTGAGAGGGGAATCCACTCGATGCGGTCGGACTCGTTCTTTTCCGTGGGCGGCCCGGCGTAGGTCGCGCCGTCCACGCGGAAGACGTGGTGCTGCGAGTCGGTGATGCCGTTGGCCGGCTCGGCGTAGATGAGGGGCTTGATGGGACCGGGGCGCCAGCCTGTCTCCTCCAGGACTTCGCGGGCTGCCGCTTCCTCCGGGGTCTCGCCCTCCTCGACCAAGCCCATGGGCAGCTCCCAGGCCCACGAGTCCGTGATGAAGCGGTGCCGCCACATCATCAGGACCTCTTGGCGATCATTGACCACGGCAGCCACGGCCAGGTGCCGGAGGCGAACGACGTGGTACTCCCACCTGCGCCCGTCTGGCTGTTGGACGTCGACCAGACACAGATTCACCCACTTGTTGGTGTAGATCTGTCGCTCGCCGTGGGTCTTCCACTCCATGCCTGCGGCCCCTCTCGATCGGTCTCTAGGATCTCAGACCTACGCTGACAGAGGGACCGTTCGCGACTTTTCGCGTCGGGGTGACGATATCTTCACCCGGGTGTGAGCCGACCAGGGTGGGTGGGCGCACCGTCTGGCAGGAAGCGGACCTGCGCTTGTCAAGGCGGCTGCTGCTTGGTACCAGCACTCTCCTCGAACCGCGCCAACGGAACCTCGTACACGCTACGGCCGGCACAGCGCTGGCCTTGCGCTGTGCCAACGGGGTGGGGCCGCCCCCATCGAGGGCGGGTGTTGATGCTTTCGTAAGGCGAAAGAACATCCTGAGACGTCGTTCACCGCTCTGTTGTCAACAGATCAGCCGTACGCAGCATGGTGATGGCTATTCCTGAAACAACGACTGCCCATGTGGCGGCCCAGAGCAACCCAATTAGCGATCCACTCCAAATCGAACGAAGCCAACCCACCTGATATGTCAATGGGTCAGCATGCGCAACGATTTTCAAGTACACCGGAGCTGAATCTATTGGATAGAACAGCGGCGCGGCCAGGACCACTGGTAATGTGGTAACCGAGATGATGAAATTTCGAGTGGAATATGACTGCACCTTCGTTCCGACTGCTGCACCAGCAGCGATCCACCCGAAATCAACCAATATTGCTGCGCATATAGAAGCGAATAGGTCGGCCATCGAAACGTGGTTCAGTCCACCCAAGGCTGACGCTAAAGCTAGAATCACTAACAGCTGGCAAAGGAACATTCCGTCGAGTACAAGCAAGATGCTCAGGATGTACCCGAAGGGACTTCCTCCGTAAATTCGATAAAAAGCAAAAACTCCCCACTTGCGATCATTGGAAACATCGGCCATTGCCGCAGTGGCTGAACGGAAAGCCAGTAGTGCGAACATTCCCGGCACCACGAAGGCCATGTATCTTTCGCCCTGCTCTCCACCGGCAGATGCGAGCGCGCCGCTAACACCGACAGCCAGGAAGATAAAGTAGGTTAGAGGCTCAATAAGGCGTCCATAGTAAACCTGTCGCCAGTTCCACATAGAGGCAAAGTGGAACCGCACAGCGATAAGAGGCCGAGAAGCTTTCACTCCACACTTTCCTTTATCAGGGCCCTATAGCCGTCCCACAAGTCCGACGAGCCCGGCGTTGAACTCAGAAATTCCTCCGTCGACATATCAGCCAAAATGGAGCCAGCCTTAATGGCGACAACCCGCGTACAGTATTCTGCAAAGCGTGACGTGTCATGCGTGCTAATCAGGACCGAAGCTCCACTTTGTGCGCTCTCCCTGAAGTGCTCGAAAACTCTTTTCACGGCATCAGGATCTAGCCCCGTCGTGGGTTCATCCAGGACCATCAGCCGTGGGCTTCCCACGATAGCGCGCGCTATCTGACAACGCCTGAGTTCTCCGCCAGAGATCGTTTCCGCTTGGCGATTTATTACCTTTTCAAGGCCCAACACGCCGCATATCTCCTGGGCCTGCTTCTTCACTCCGCGAAAGGAGCCATTTCGAAAGGAAAGTCCCAACTCGATATTCTGACGCACGGTCAAGGACCAGTCGATAATCTCGCGTTGGGGGCACCAGCCGAAATCCTCTGGCGCGATCTGCCTCAGCACTCGCCCCTCGTCAGGCCGCTGCATTCCCGCTATCAGATCAAATAGCGTGGACTTGCCAGCACCGTTGTGGCCAATGAGCGCAACAACTTCGCCGGGCAAGAGTGAGAAGGATACGTTCTTTACCGCTGGCACGTCCATACCAGAATATGTCTTGTGCAAGCCGCGCACTGTCAGTAGTTTGCTCACGTAAGATCCAAAATCGCGTCAGCTAGCTCATCTGGAGTCGCTGTCTCGGAAAATTCCAATACTGTTGTCTCTGAAGGCAATAATTTCTGTATGTACTTACGTTCCGCACCAGAGAACCATCCCATCGCTTCTGTCGCTCTGCGATAGACTCGCGTATTGCCATTACCAGATTTTCGGGCCAACAGAACGATCATTCCGACTTGCACGCTGCCAAGGTTCTCCATTCCGAGGAAATCTTGGGGGCGGCAAAGCAGTACCAGACCAGTGTCCGGCGATACTGTCTCCCGATAGCCGGCTGCTAGAATCTTTTCCATATTAGCCCGTCGATTTTCGCGCCTGAAGCCTAGCGGGCTATCATGTCTCTTGAACTCTCCGCTTTTCAGGTCCAGTATAGCTATACTGTCGCTAACCAATCGTGCGCCTCGCCCACACAAGGCTAAAGCAGTAGCAGTCTTGCCTACGTAATTGTGTCCCGTTAGCAGGACTCCGACGCCGTTGGCGAGCCTTAAGCAACACCCTGCACCAACGGCATGAGTCGTCCACAACGAGGAATGCCGGAACGGTGGAAGCGGTGTAGGTACATCGGACCATCCGGTGAAGGAGTGGTCGAGCAGCTTTCTCCAGCCAGATCCATCGTTTCCCGCGAGGGAAATTCTTTTCGAAAGACCATCTTTTCGTAGTAGGCTTTCGAAAAAACCTCGCTCTGGCCATTCCGCACATTGAAGCGAAACGTGCACCTCAACCTGGTCATCGCCCGTTGGGGCAATGCGCTGATTTCCAAAATAAAAGAGGGCATCGTCGATGTCGGCTGGCGATACGGAAAGCTTGGTCACAACTTCGTAGAAGTTGAAGTATAGATCCTCCATCGTATTCACACTCCGAGCGTTTCTTGCTCTAGGGAATCAGCCGCACGTGCCGTGTGCTTGGCAGGATCCATAGAAATCGACCAGGAGTGCTCAGATAGTCGCCTGATGGAGAATTCTGAAGCAAAAGAGAGGTGAACTGTCCCGAACCACTTGGTGCAGGAAGGCCCGCGTAAGACTGGAAGTGAGTTCGGGTGGACAGCCCACGTAGTACCAGTTGAGGTAAGAAAGCTCGGAGCTGAAGTGAGATACTGGCTGATCCAAGGGTGCACTCTCAGAGTGCGTTCCCGAACACCAATCGGACGGCTATAAGAATAGAGCTCGCCTTCTTCGCCGGCCAATGCGGTATCATCGCAGATGAAGGACCATCCCTGTTTTAGAAGCTCTAGTAACAGGGTTGATTTACCGGACCGAGATGGCCCGTGGAGAAGAAGTGCCTTATCCGGTGAACCTGGAATGGTCGCTGCGCTCGCATGAAAGCTGCGCATTTTATCCTTCAGTGGCGTCAAGGCGAAGGGCGGAAAAGGTGTAGGTAAGCTTGGTGCGGATTCATATTCGTCGTACAGTACCCACGAATCGGCGCCTTGCTTGATATGGAGCTTCCGTTTTACGCCCTCTTTTGCCCGATTGAACTCGCCTGAAGTGGACTCAAAGGCGATGCTCAATTGAGGGGAAGTGTCGAGTGACGGAACCAAGTAGTCTTGAAAGTAGTAGGAAAAGTGCTTAGCGTCATTCTCGCTAGGGACAAACAGATCGACGCTCACGCCCCAGAAGTTCATTCGGATCTGTATGTAGTCCGAGTCCAACCCTCTCCCGGGCGTGTCCACGGTTCACTCCCTGATATGTAAAGGCTTGTGCCGCTGTGGCTGCGAGTAACCAGCGTATCGATTTCTGCGATAGTCGCGTGAACAATTTGAGGGGCCATATCAGATCGCCAAGCCGACAGGACTAGTGAGACATCACGGTCTGGTGGGTAAATCTCTCTCAGTCTAGCCGTCAAAGGTTCGGTACGTCCGTACAGATTGTCACGCTGTCGCAACCTTTCAATGCCGAAAGATCCGAATTGCGAAAGCATCAAGGGTATTCGGGTATCTGGTTCGATGCGATACTGGACGAATAGGTTCGCTTCATACAGTTGCACTGCGCAATCAAAGCGCGCTCCCATATCGGGGAGCACGGCATCCAGGAATGAGGTTGCGGGAACGGCCTTCACGGATATGCCGCTGCTCGCGCCCATCTCAAGGAGCATCCAACCCGAGTCCACGAGAAAGAGCGGGTGTCCATACGTCAGGAAGCAGGCATGGTCTTTGCCCCTTAGGGCAGCCGTTTCTTTGAGAACGAGATCTGCCATCCCGCGATATGCGCTGCGCGGACTACCCTCCTGCGCGTACTCCTGCTCCAGGCTGATGACTTCGCCGTTCGACAAACTCAACAGTTCCTGGTGATATGCCGTCAGGTGAAAAATCTTTTTTGCTGTCCTCAGTATTTCATCGGTTTCGACACTTCGGCGGTCAAAACCCCCGATACCGAGGCCGACCAAGTAGAGGTCGGCCGCGGCATCGGGCACAGCCATATCTTCACGCTTTAGCCGCACCCGGGGAGCCTTTCTTGAGATACCGGAGTTACGGTCAGGCCGTGACCTCGGGGGTCCGCTCATCCCAGAATGTCGCGTGTGCGCCGCTCGCCTTGATCGTTTCTTCGATGGTCGGCACATACACAGGAACCGGAATCTCATCGGTCCCAGGCTGAACGTCGAGTCCACGCGCGGAGGTGTCGACTGCGCCAGTCGTAGCGGTCGAAGTGATCGACATGCTCGTTCTCCTCGTCTCTGAGTGAATCCAAGGTTGATGAGCATGGTCAGACTAGGCGGGAGTCTTGCACCCTTCAAGGTTTCGGAAATTAGATTGGCCGACTCCATGCCTCTTCACGTTATCGACGACGACCAGGACCAGGGCGTTTGTGCTGGATGACACCCAATGTTGATGATCGCGGTCGATGGAGGCACGTGAAAATGGCCGAATCTGCTCCGTGGATGAGGTGAGGGCTGCCGCTGGCCCTCTTGACACGCCATGCCAGAGTTTGCGCACCCACCAGGCGGAGGTGGCGCAGGAGTAAGGGGGTGGGCCACTCACGCGGCCGGCTCACCAGCAAGGTACACCTGGGCGTGGGCAGCCCGTTCCACCCGAGTCCCTAATCGTCACCGGTGGGGCGTGTGGACGGCATGCAGTTCCGTACATGATCGATAGGGCGGGTTCTAGTTGACGGCAACTCTGACGGCAACGACGACACATACACACGCATGATCGCCAACGTGGACCTTCGCAATAGGACACCGTGAGCATGAGTCGCGGTGCGATGCCCGACCCTACGGGTCAGAAGGTTGAAGGCTCGAACGCTGCCAACCGCGCGGTGATTCTGAGACTGGCGGCGCCCCCTGGAAGGCATGCCGGGGCCCACTGCTCTGACCAGGTAAACCACTCCACAGCTCGGACCTATCCGTTAGTGTGTGCATCACGCCTGATCGTATGGACGATCAGGGGACCATTCACACGCAGCGCCCTTTCCATGTGGTCAAACGTCCAGTGTGCCCTATCCGGGGCGGGTCACGGCTGGTCGTCCGCGAGCTCGGCGACCCCCGTGACCCGGTGCAGGGGGTAGGTGCGGACCTCGTCCGCGGTGTGGTCGTAAGCGGTGACGAAGCCGCCCTCGACGCGGATCGGCGCGATGACGCGCTGGCTGGCGGCGCCCTCGGCGTTGACGTAGCCGATCCACAGGGCCTCGCCCGTGAGGACCGCGGCCTGCATGGTGGCGAGGGTCTCGGCGGAGCCGGTGCGGGGCAGTTCGCCGTCCTCCCGGGTCGCGGTCGGCTTGCGCGGGGCGGTGGAGGCCAGGTCGCCCGCCCGGATCGCGCGGATCGCGGCGGACAGCAGCGTGGCGTCCGGGGCGGGCGGGCCCTCCGGGACCGGGTCGGGTGCGGTGCGCGGCGGGGTGCGGTGGGAGTGCGCGCGGGTGATCAGGACGTCGCCCGCCGCGGATTCGGCGGCCGGTGCGTAGCCCATCGCGCGCAGGCCCTCCAGGAGCGTGGCCGGGTCGGCCTGCGCGGCCAGCACGGTCGGCGCGAGGCGGCGCAGGCGCAGCCCGGCGGACCGCTTGTCGGCGAGGATCTCGTTCAGCAGCGCGTCGTCGTCGCAGCGCAGGTACGCCGAGGCCGCGCCGACCCGCAGATGGCCGTGCCGGCGGGCCACGTCGTCGATCAGGTACGCCAGCGGCTGCGGCACCGGTGTACGGGAGTGCGCGGTGAGGAAGGCGTGCAGGTCGGAGGCGGTGCGGCCGGCGTCAAGGGCCCGGCGTACGGAGGCGGGGGTGAACCGGTAGACGGTCGCGCCGCCCTTGGACTCCACGTCCGCGAGCACGCCCAGCGTCTCGGCGAGCGGACGCCACAGGGGCCCGGGCGCGACCGCGGTCAGGTCCGCCTGGAGCAGGACGTGGTCCAGGGGCTCGGGCAGGAGCGGGGCGAGGGCGCGGGCCGCGGCGGCTTGTTCGTCGGCGGACGCGGCGGAGGCGGGGGCGGTGGGAGAGAAGGGGGAGACCGGCGTGGCCGGGGACTGGGGCGCCGGGGCGCCGGGGGTTTCTTCCGGCCGGTGGTGCTTGTGGACGGGCAGCTTGTCCCCGGGGCTCGCGGGCGCGGCCCCGGCCGCGTCCGTGGCCGCCTTCGCGCGTGCGGCGGGACCGCGCCCGGCCTCGCCCGCGGGGGTCTTCCCGGGCGCGGGCTCCGCCTCCGCGGGAGCCGGCGCGGACGCGCCGAGCAGTGCGCGCCCGTGTGCGGACAGCGCGCCCCGGCCGGTGACGCCGAGCAGTTCCGCCTCGGACAGCGTCCACCGGGCGAGGCGGCCGCGCAGGTCGTCCTCCTGCCGCGGTTCGCGCGGCGGGTGCTCCCAGCGCAGCCGGGCCAGCACCGACTCACCGGCCGGTGCGGCGCCCTGCGGCAGGCCCGCGAGCAGCGTGAGCACCCGGTGCCGTACCTCCGGCGCCGCCGAGCGGTCGAGGCCGGGGCCGAGCGCCGACAGGGCCCGGTCCTTGGCGTCCCGTCCGCCGATCAGACCCGCGGTCCGCGTGGCCGCCAGCCAGGCCGCCGCGAGGTGGGCCCAGCGTTCGGCGGCGGGCCGCTCCAGCCACTCGTCGTGGGCCGGGGTCGCCGCGTACCGCTCTTCGTCCTCGCCGTCGGAGGCGAGCAGACCGGCCGCGTAGGCGAGTTCGACCCAGAAGGCGGCCACCGGTTCGGGCACGTCGAGGGCGACGGCGGTGCGCTTGAGGTCGCGCACGCTCAGACCGCCCGCGCGCAGCACGTTCGGGCCGCCCTCGTCCCAGTCCCGCAGCAGTTCCTCCACGGTGGCCAGGGCGGTGTAGGCCTGCGCGGCCGCCGTCGCGTCCACAACCTGTGGACGGTGGGTCGCGGCGGCCTCCACGGCCGGCGGCACCGGCTCGGGCGCGCGGTGGGCGCGGCCCGCGCGCAGGTGCAGGGCCGCCTCGCGGGGGAGGACGACGGTTCCGGGCGCCGTGGGCAGCAGCAGCCCGCGGTCCAGCAGCCGGCGCAGACGCGGCGCCGGGTCGGGGGTGACCTGACCGTAGGGCGGCCCCCACACCAGGCGCTCCAGCACCTCGAGGGAGTCGGCGGGCAGACCGGCGAGCAGCGCGGACATCCGCTCGCGGTCGGTGAACAGGCCGGTGAGCGAGGCGACGGCGGAGACGGAGTCGTGGGTCGAGGGCAGCCCGGCGGTCGTCACGATCTCCTGGATGCGCCCCGGCGACATGCCCGCCGAGGCCTCCCGCACCGTCGGTCCGAGCCCGGTCGGGGACGAGTGCTGGGGCGACGGCGCGAGCAGTTCGCGTGCCGTGCGCACCAGGCGCAGCCGGTCGTCGCCGCCCCAGACGAGGGCCTGTTCGCGCAGGGTTCCCAGGGCGCGGGGCAGCGCGGCGGCGACGACGGGATCACGGGCGTCGGACGCCATCAGGCCGAGCAGTTCGCCGTACGTGGCCGGGTCGCCGGCCACCGCGAGGGCCTGGGCCGTCTGCTGGGCGAACCGGTCCAGCCGCTCCAGGGCGCGGACCACCGAGGCGCGGGTCCCGGCGCGGGTGGCGAGCTGGGTGAGGTCGGTCGGGACCGGGGTGATGAGGTCGGGGCGGCTGCGCAGGAGCGCGGCCAGGGAGGCGTCGTCGCGCGCGCGGAGCGCTTCCGCGAGCGAACGCGGGGCCGCCGGTTTCTCATCGCTGCTCATCCGATTCACGGTACCGGGTGAGTGTCGCGCCCGGCCCCGTACAGCGGCACGGGGCACCGCGCGGGAGACGGTACCGTCGTCCAACGGGGTCATCGGCCAGCCACCCCGGAGGGGCTTCGTGGGGATCGAGAGCGATCAGGTCGTCTACGAGTATCTGAGCCGCGTCGGGGACGTCGCTCAGCAACGCCAGCTGTCCTCGGCCACGCGGATGCGTCTGGTCGCGGAGCTGCGCAACGAGATCGACCGGCGCCGCGCGAAGGCCGCCGTGGACAGTCCCGCCGCCGTCCGCCGCATCATCGACGGGCTCGGCAGCCCCGACGACGTCGTCGCGTCCGCGGGCGGCTCCGGCGGGGGCGGCACGCGGGCGGCGGCCCCGGCCGTGCCCGCGCAGCGTGAACCGGAGGCGGAACAGGCACGCCCGAGGGGCCTGCGCAAGGTCGTACCGCGGCCGCGTCCGTCGCAGCGGCCGGCGGGCCCCGCGCCGTCCGACGGCCCGTCCCCGCCGCACCTGGCGAGCGCCGACGAGCTCGGCGGCCCGGTGGCCGGCTCCGAGTGGTGGCGCCCGGAGCAGGGCCCGTTGGGGATGGGTGACGACGTGCCCGGTTTCATGGGCGGGGTGGAGATCCCGGAGCTGCTCAAGCCCCCGCCGGCGAGGGAATCCGCCGACGCGGAGCCCGCGCCCGAGACGGCCGGTGCCGCCGCACCGGTGGAGGCGGCCGAGCCGGAGGCGCCCGCCGGGCGCCGGCGTTTCGCGCTGCCCCCGTTGCTGGCGGGCCGGAGCAATCCGCTGCTGCTGCTCGCGGCCGGGCTGCTGGTGGTCGGCGCGGTCCTGGGCAACTGGTACGCGCTGCTGCTCGGCTGGGTCATCGCCTACGCCTCCCGCCGGCTGACCGCCGCGGAGTCCAAGTGGGCCGTCGTCGGCATGCCCGGACTGGCGCTCGCCGCCTGGGTGGTCTGGCTGTGGGGTCGTACCGACGACCGCTGGGGCACCCCCATCGCCGAGGGCCACATGAACGACGCGGTCTCCCAGACCTGGCCGTGGGTGGTGCGGGCCGCGGCCGTGCTGTCGGCGCTGTTCCTGGTGTGGCGCTCGCAGCGGCGGACGTAGTCGCGCTCGCCGCCACGGGCACCGGAGATGGTTGTACGTCACACGGGTCCGGGGTCTCGCGGCCCCGCCCCCTGGGCACAATGGCCCGTATGACCTCTCGCCCGCTGACCGTCGGCTTCGACCTCGACATGACCCTCATCGACTCCCGCCCCGGCATCCGCGCCTGCTACCTGGAGCTTTCCGAGCGGACGGGAACGTACATCGACGCCGACCTGGCGGTCACGCGGCTCGGTCCGCCGCTCGCGGAAGAGCTGGTCAACTGGTTCCCGGCCGAGCGCGTGGAGGCGGCGGGGGATCTGTACCGGGAGCTGTACCCGGCGATCGCCGTCTCCGCCACGCCCGCGCTGACCGGCGCCCGCGAGGCGATCGAGGCCGTGCGGCAGGACGGCGGCCGGGCGATCGTCGTCACCGCCAAGTACGAGCCGAACGCCAAGCTGCACCTGGAGCACCTGGGCATCGAGCCGGACGCGGTGATCGGCGACCTGTGGGCCGAGCGGAAGGCCGAGGCGCTGCGCGAGTACGGCGCCCGGGTGTACGTCGGCGATCACGTCGGGGACGTACGGGGCGCCCGCGCGGCCGGCGCCCTGTCGGTGGCGGTGGCCACCGGACCGTGCGACGAGGGGGAACTGCGGGCGGCGGGCGCGGACGTCGTGCTCGCGGATCTGACCGTGTTCCCGGACTGGCTCGCGGCCAACCGCACGCTTTTCGGCCGCTACCGTGAGTCGCCGCGCGCCTGACGGCGACCCGCCGCGATCGACCGGAGCACGCCCGCACCGGCGATCAGGAAGCCGACGCCCATGAGCATGCTCAGTCCGAACATGTAGGTCGGGAAGGGCTTCGTGCCGAGGAACAGCGGCACCAACGTCACCGCGGTGGCCAACGCACCGACGAAGAAGACGATGGCACCTGCACGGACCAGCCGGTCGCCGGCTGTGGCGGAATTCGTTCGGGTATTGTCACGCACGCCACCAAGGATAGTTCCTGGTGCGCGGGCACCGAGAGGCCCGGTTGACCGTGGAGCGGGCGTCGGCGGGGCGGTCGGCAACGGTGGACGACCCCGGCATATTCGAACCGGACCGGAGTTTTGCCGTAAGAAGGAATGATTTCGCAATCGCTCCGGGCAAAGCTCTCTTTAGCGATATGCCCACGCTGAACGTCTACTTGCCTTGATGGAGAATTACCCGGCAGTTCCATTGATGGCCGGACGATCACCTGCCATGGTGGCGCGCGATGCGCTGCGAAATTCGGCCAGTCCCGGTGGGGTAATGGCGAGGGGTGTCGACTTCGCGCCGGCGTGAAGTGAGGAGACCGTTGACCGCGGTCTTGAGAATGCCTTCCTGGTGTGGTTAACAGTTAAACAACTGCTCATTTCGCGCACGCTCCGTCGGGAAGGGGATCCAGCGGTGCACTTGCTCCGTCGGCGGGATCGGCGGACCTGACGGGATCGCGCACGACTTGCGTTCAAATCAAGCCAAGAGGCGCGGCAACTTGCCTCGCGGCCGGACGAGAGATGAGACACGGTTTTCAGGATTCTTGGCCCACTCCGGGTCCAGGGAAACGCCGAGATGGCATCGCCGGTGCGGCGTGCGATTCTGACCGCCTTCCCGCTTCGGTCCGGGCAGCCCATAGGGATCACCGAACTGGCCGAAAGATTATGGGACGACCCGCCGACTTCGGCCGCGGCGAACATTCGGAGCCATCTCACCGCCCTGCGCCGTGACCTCGACGAGGCCCGGCCGGGTCTGAGCTGCCGGGTGCGGACCTACCGGGGCGGCCAGAGCGGCTACGGGCTGGCGGTCACGCCCGACGAGTTCGACCTGGCGCAGTTCACGCTGGCCGCACGGCGTGGCCGGAATCTGCTGCTGCGCGGTGACGCGGAGCCGGCGGCCGAGGTCCTGGAGGGAGCCCTGGCCTGGTGGCGCGGCCCGTTCGGCCAGGACCTCCCGCCGACGCGGTGGTTCAACGCCCACGTCGCGGGCGTCAACAACGCGCGCTTCGACGCCTACCAGGACCTGTTCACCAACTGCATCCTCGCCCGTCGCACCGAGACGCTCTCCTATCGGATCGAGAGCATCATCGCCGAGGCGCCCTACCGCCAGCGGCTGTGGGAGCTCCTGGCCGCGGTGCATTGCATCGACGGGACGCGGCCAGCGCCCTCAGCGCGATCAAGCGCTGCCAGACCCTGTTCGCCGAGGACCTGGGCCTCGACCTGCCGCCCAACGTCGAGGCGATGCGGGCGGCGGCCCTCAGCTGGAACAGCGAGGACGCCCTCCGCCTGGTGGCGGCCCCCACGCTGGTCGCCGACAACGGCGAGCGGACGGACCCCGCGGGCCACGGTTTTGCGCTGTCGTAGGGCGTCCGGGCCACGCCCGCAGTGGCCGGCGGCGCACTCGCGGCCGGCCACCCGCGCCGGAGGATCTCGCGGGCGGCGAACCGTTTCGGACACCTGACGCCCCTTCTCGCTGCCGCACTGTCAGGACACCCTGCGCGGGGCGGGTGTCGAGGTGTCCGGAGGTCCCGGCCGGGAGAGCGCGGTCAAGCTGTCGACGGCGGTGTGTTCAAGGTGGTTCTCAATGCCCGGCCGGTGGCGCGGGGCGTCGCCGCGTGGGCCGTTCGGGTGTCGTCACCGTCCGCGAATACGGGTTGCCGGAGCCGCCCCCTCATGTGCTGAGATATCCCCTGCCTCCCTCGCCCCCGAGCGAGCGCGCCCACGCCGATCGGCCAGGTTCGGCCGACTGGAGTGGGCGGGCTTGACGGCGGGTAAAGAGGTGGGGAGGCTTCGGGACAACGGCAGGCACGAGCGAGCGCTAGATAGCCTGACCTGCGGCAACTGTGGTTCGGCTGACCGGTGAGATGGGGTGCGTGCTTTGCCTACCGGCAAGGTCAAATGGTTCAACGCTGAGAAGGGCTTCGGCTTCCTCTCCCGCGACGACGGCGGCGACGTGTTCGTCCATTCCTCGGTGCTCCCTGCCGGAGTGGACATGCTCAAGCCGGGGCAGCGGGTGGAGTTCGGGGTGGTCGCCGGCCAGCGCGGCGACCAGGCCCTCTCCGTGACGCTCCTGGATCCGACCCCGTCGGTCGCCGCCGCCCAGCGCAAGAAGCCGGACGAGCTGGCGTCCATCGTGCAGGACCTGACCACCCTCCTGGAGGGCGTCGCGCAGACCCTGGAGCGCGGCCGCTACCCCGACAAGACGTCCGGCAAGAACGTCGCCGGACTGCTGCGCGCGGTCGCCGACCAGCTGGACGTATGACCCGACGGGGCTGACAGGGCCGGGCCCTGCCGTCGGATTCCCGCCTGCCGTGCGACGCCTGGCACGACAGGACCTAGGGGAAAGCGAGCGCGTCCGGGCCGAGGGGCGGTACGAGCCCCTCGGCCGCCGCACGCGTGAGCAGCCCGCGGACCGCCGCGTAGCCGGCCTCGCCGAGGCCGGCGGTGAACTCGTTGACGTACAGCCCGATGTGCTGGTCGGCGACGGCCGGGTCCATCTCCTGGGCGTGCTCCATGACGTACGGCCGGGAGGCCTGCGGGTCGTCCCAGGCCGCGCGCACCGACGCGCGGATCGAGTCGGCGAGCCGCGTCAGCGTCCGTTCGCCCAGCGCCCGCCGGGCGATGATCGCGCCGAGCGGGATCGGCAGCCCGGTGGTGCGCTCCCAGTGCTCGCCCATGTCGGCGAGCTTGTGCAGGCCGTAGTTGCGGTAGGTGAACCGCGCCTCGTGGATCACCAGACCGGCGTCGACCTTCCCGTCCCGCACGGCCGGCATGATCTCGTGGAACGGCATGACCACGATCTCGCCCACCCTGCCGGGGACGACGTCCGCGGCCCACAGGCGGAACAGCAGGTACGCCGTCGACTTCTCGCTCGGCACCGCGACCGTACGGCCCGTCAGGTCGGCGTCCGGCTCCTTGGTGAGCACCAGGGGCCCGCAGCCCCGGCCCAGCGCGCCGCCGCACGGCAGCAGCGCGTACTCGCCGAGGACGTACGGCAGCACCGCGTAGGACACCTTCAGCACGTCCAGCTCGCCGCGCTCGGCCATGCCGTTGGTGACGTCGATGTCCGCGAAGGTGACGTCGAGCGCGGGCGCGTCGGGGACGCGGCCGTGGGCGAGCGCGTCGAAGACGAAGGTGTCGTTGGGGCAGGGGGAGTAGGCGATCCGCAGTCGGCTGCTGTCAGGGCTCATGCAATCTTCCAACTCGTGAGGACGGGCGCGAGCTTCCCGAAGCCCTCGGTCAGGGCGGTCAGGGCGTCGCCGATGCGCCAGGCGGCGCGGTCGCGCGGGCCGACGGGGTTGGAGACCGCGCGCACCTCCAGCACCGGGACGCGGTGCGCGGCGGCCGCCTCGGCGACTCCGAACCCCTCCATGGCCTCGGCCAGGGCGCCCGGGTGACGGGCGCGCAGGGCGTCGGCGCGGGCGGCGGTGCCGGTCACCGTGGAGACGGTCAGCACCGTGCCGGTACGGGCCGGGGCGGCGGCCGCGATCGCCCGTACGAGCGCTTCGGGCGGACGGTGGGTGACGGTGCCGAAGCCGAGCTCGGTCACCGGCAGGAATCCGTCGCCGGTCTCGGCGCCCAGGTCGGCGGCGGTGATCTCGTCGGCGACGACGAGCGAGCCGACGGGCGCGTGGGGCGCGAAGCCGCCGGCGATACCGGCCGAGACGACGAGGTCGTAGGGGGCGCCGGCGAGCGCGGCGGCGGTCAGGGCGGAGGCGGTGGTCGCGGCGGCGAGGGCGGGGCCGACGCCGGCGGCGATCAGGTCGACGGCGAGGGGTCCGGGGACCCGGTGGAGGGTCGCTCCGGGCAGCGCCGACAGCGGCTCTTCACGCGCCGGCCCGGCGAACGCCCGTGCCACCGCGTCCCGTTCGACGGGGACGGCGGTGGCGACGAGGACGCGTGGCGCGGACGTGGTCAGGAGTCCTTCGTGAGCTTGAAGGACCACAGACCCCGCACGTCCTTCTCACCCTCCTTGATGGAGACCAGCGTCGAGTTGCCGCTGGCGCCGTACTGGGCGTTGAAGAAGACGCTGCCCGGGATCGTGCGGTAGGTCTTGGTGCTGGAGTCGGTCAGCGGCTGACCGTTCATCAGGATGGTCCAGCCCGTGTCCGCGATCTTCGGGTCGACCCCGAAGCGCACGGTCTCGTCCGGGTCGACCTTGATCGTCTTGATGTCCTTGGACTTGAGGCACTTGGCCAGGTCCGCGGTCTTGATCGCGTTGCCGTCGTTGTAGCAGTTGGCTTCCGAGCTCACCGAGGAGCTGCCGACGGTGATCGTGGACAGGGGGGTCGGCTTGGAACAGGCCGACAGGACGAGCAGTCCGGCGGAAACGGCGCCGGCAGCGGCGACGGCGCGGCGGCGTCGCACGGCGGAATGCAGCGTGGTCATGGCCGAAGGCTATCGGGCCCGCCCGCCTGCCCGCCCACGCGGGGGTGCGGGCGTGGCAGACGGCCCCGTACTGCGCCTCACGCCACCCGGGGCCGCGTGGTGCCCCCGTGCCGGGCCGAGGCCAGCAGACCGCGGACGGTGGGCAGCCAGCCGGCGGCCACGAGCCCGGCGCCCACCGACAGGCCCAGCACGCCGTTGAGCGGCAGCACGATGCCGATCGCGCCGCCGAGCACCCAGGCCACCTGGAGCAGTGTCTCGGAGCGGGCGAACGCCGACGTTCGCACCGGTTCGGGCACGTCCCGCTGGATCAGCGCGTCCAGGGACAGCTTGGCCAGTGCCTGCCCGAAGCCGGCGATCGCGGCCAGGCAGGCCACCAGGAAGGCGCCGAAGAAGACCGCGGCCGTGACCGCCGCGCCCAGCACGATGGCGACGACGGTGACGATGATGATCTCGGGCGCGCGCGATCTCAGCCAGGCCCCGACCGCCGTGCCCAGGGCGTTGCCGGCGCCCGCCGCGACGCCCACGATGCCCAGCGAGACCGCCGCGCTCTCACCGGTCAGCGGGTGCTCACGGAGCAGGAAGGCGAGGAAGAAGATCAGGAACCCGGACAGGCAGCGCAGCGCGGCGTTCGCGGCGAGGGCGTGTGTGACGGCCGTGCCGACGGTGCGCAGGCCGGGACGCTTCAGCGGCTTGCGGCGCGGACCGCGCAGGTGCTGCTCGTCCGCGGCCAGCAGCGCCCGGTCCTCGCCCTTGGCCGAGTCGACCTTGGGCGGCAGGGCGAACGACAGGAACGTTCCCGCGACGAAGATCACGAAGGCGCCGTAGAGCGGCCAGCGCGCGCCGAGGGCCTGGAGGCCCGCGCCGATGGGCGCGGCCACACCGGTGGCGAGCAGCCCGCCGAGGGTGACCCGTGAGTTCGCCTTGACCAGGGAGAACCGGGGCGGCAGCAGCCGGGGTACGACGGCGCTTCTGACCACGCCGTACGCCTTGGAGGCGACCAGCACGCCGAGCGCCGCCGGGTACAGCTCCAGGCTGCCGCTGGCGGCGGCGCCCGCGATGATCAGCGCGAGCAGGGCGCGGGCCAGCATCGCGGCGGCCATCGCGGCGCGGCGGCCGTGCGGGAGGCGGTCGAGGAGGGGGCCGATCACGGGGGCGAGGACCGTGAAGGGGGCCATGGTGATGGCGAGGTACAGCGCGACGCGGCCGCGGGCCTCGTCGGTGGGGACGGAGAAGAAGACGGTGGAGGCGAGCGCCACCGTGATCATCACGTCGCCCGCGCCGTTCACCGCGTGCAGTTCGATCAGCCGGCCGAGCCCGGACTCGCCGGCGCCGTGGGCGTTGGTCGCCCTGCGGATGCCGCGGACCGTTCCGGTCACGGGCAGATGCAGGGCACGCCCGACCGCGCGGACGGACCCGCCGAACCGGCCCGAACCGCTGCCCCGGCTGCTCCCCTTGACCCCCTTGTCCCCACCGACGCCGGTGGTTCCCGGGGGCGTCCTCGCGGCTGCCACCCCGTCATACTGCCCCGGAAACGGCACCGGTAGCGCCATGGCGGCGCGGATGCGACCAACCAGACACCCCTAAGGCACCCACCCGGCCCCGACAGTCCCCACCCTCGACACCTTGACGCGACCACGCTTGCGGGGCGGGGTGTTTTCGGACCCGGACCCGGACCCGGACCCGGACCCGGACCCGGACCCGGTCGCGCTGGCGGTGGCGGGGTTGGTTTCGGGTCCCGGACCCGGTCGCGCTGCGGCGGCCTGGGCCGGTGGACTGCCTTGGCCGCGCGCCGGGCGTCTCAGGGGATGGTCCGGCTGCGGCTGTCCCCGGCGTGCTTGGTGCCGGACCCGGTCGCGGCCGGTCTCGGGGCGGGCTCGGCGCTGGTGCCGTGGTCCCTGCGGCGGCCGGTCTCCGGGCGTGGTCGGGAACGGGCTCGTGGCTCCGGTGGCGGGTTTGTCGCGGCGTGGGCCGGTGTCGGCGTGGGCGGGAAAGTTCTGGTGCGGCGCGGTGAAGACAACGTCGGTGTAGGCCGAGCGGCGACGAGAAGGTAGCGTGCGTAGCGCGCCGTGGCGAACGTTCTCGACCGCGCGCCTTACGGGCATACCGCAGAATGGATGACGTAGGTGCGCCCGAGCGCGAACGGGCGCGGACGTCGACGCGGTCCCAGGGTCCGCTCCGTCCGCCCCGCCGCCTTCAGGCCGGCGCACCCGAAAGACGGCGTAGGAGAGAAGCGATACCTGTGAGCGCAGCGACCACGCGAAGCCGCACCCCCGACCGCCTGTGCGCCGAGGCCGTCGACCTCGCCCGGGCCGCGGCCGAGGAGGCGGCCGCGCCCGGTGTCGTCGGCGAGCACGCGGGAGTGCTCTCCGAGGGCGACCGGGTCGTCACGCACTTCTTCGAGTGCAAGGAGTTCGGATACCGGGGCTGGCGCTGGGCCGTCACCGTGGTCCGTGCGTCGCGCGCCAAGATCGTCACCCTGGACGAGGTCGTCCTGCTGCCCGGCCCGGACGCGCTGCTCGCGCCCGAGTGGGTGCCGTGGAGCGAGCGCCTGCGCCCGGGCGACATGGGCCCCGGCGACCTGCTGCCCACCGACGCCGAGGACCTCCGCCTGGAGGCCGGCTACTCCGGCGAGGACGAGCCCGTGCCGAACGCCGCGGTCTCCCAGGAGATGGCCGAACTGGCGGAGGCGGAGGACGCCGAGGTCACGGCGGGCCCGCCGAGGAACCTGTCCACCGTCCCGTCCCGCGGCTCGATCTCCGCGCTCGCCCAGGAACTGGGCATGCGCCGCGCCCGCGTCCTGTCCCGCTACGGCCTGCACGTCGCCGCCGACCGCTGGGAGGAGGGCTTCGGCGCGAAGACGCCGATGGCCCAGGCGGCCCCGGCGGCCTGCGTGAGCTGCGGCTTCCTGGTGCCGATCGGCGGTTCGCTGGGCCAGGCCTTCGGCGTGTGCGCCAACGAGTTCTCCCCGGCCGACGGCCATGTGGTCTCCCTGACGTACGGCTGCGGCGGCCACTCCGAGGCCGCGGTGATGCCCAAGCCGCCGCAGCCGCCCCCGCCGGTGATCGACGAGACGAGGGTGGACCCCTTCCCGCTGCGTCCGGCCCAGGACTCCGGCTCGGTGCCGGTGACCGGGGACGACGCGACCGCCGAGCTGGGGCACTCCTAGGACCTGCCCCGCGACCGGTCCGGACCGGTCCGTCCGTCCGTCGGGCGAATGGCCTCTCCCACGCGCGGTACCTTCGTCGTCACGCCGATGAGGAGAGTGAACGTGAGCATGTTGGTGCAGCCGTCCGCCGGAGGCGATCCGTTCGGGACCGCGCGCCTGCGGCGCGGTGTGCTGGACGCCTGGGCCACCAGCCCGGCCCGGTTCCGTGAGGACGCCAACGCGGAGGAAGACCTCGTCCTCGGCGGCTACCGGGACCGGCTCGTCGTAGAGCTGGCGCAGAACGCCGCCGACGCCGCCGCCCGCGCGGGCGTGGCCGGCCGGCTGCGGCTCACCCTGCGCGACGACGTGCTGCTCGCCGCCAACACCGGCGCCCCGCTCGACGCGGCCGGCGTGGAGTCGCTGGCCACGCTCCGGGCCTCCGCCAAGCGCGACGCCCGCGACAGCACAGTCGGCCGCTTCGGCGTCGGCTTCGCCGCCGTCCTCGCCGTCACCGACGAGCCCGCAGTCGTCGGCCGGCACGGCGGTGTCCGCTGGTCGCTGGCCGAGGCCCGCGCGCTGGCGGAGGACACCGCCCGGCACAGCCCCGGCCTCGGCGACGAGATCCGCCGCCGCGAAGGACACGTACCGCTGCTGCGGCTGCCGTTCGCCGCCGAGGGCACCGCGCCCGACCCCTACGACACGGTCGTCATCCTGCGGCTGCGCGACGCGGCCGCCGCCGACCTCGCCGAACGCCTCCTGCACGCCGTCGACGACGCCCTGCTCCTCGCCCTGCCCGGGCTGGAGGAGGTGGTCATCGAGATCGGCGACACCGCGCCGCGCACCCTGCGCCGCAGCACCGAGGGCGCCCTGACGGTCGTGGAGGACACCCTCCCCCACTCTCGGCTTCGCTCGAGCGGGGGGACCCTCACCGGCACGACCCGCTGGCGTACCGCGGGCGCGCACGGTCCGCTCACCCCCGAACTCCTCGCCGACCGCCCGGTGGAGGAACGCCTGCGCCCGCACTGGTCGGTCACCTGGGCCGTCCCCGTGGACGCCGACGGCACCCCGGCCGGCCCCCGCACCAGCCCCGTCGTCCACGCCCCCACCCCCAGCGACGAACCCCTCGGCGTGCCGGCCCTGCTCATCGCCTCGTTCCCGCTGGACAGCACCCGCCGCCACGCCGCGCCCGGCCCGCTCACCGACTTCCTCGTGCAGCGCGCGGCCGACGCCTACGCCGAACTCCTCGCCGACTGGCGTCCGGTGACCGAGGGCGTCATCGGCCTCGTGCCCGGCCCGCTGGGCAAGGGCGAACTGGACGGCGCGCTGCGGCAGGCCATTCTCGACCGGCTGCCGCGCACCTCCTTCCTGCCGCCCGCGGCCGTAGCCGCCGCCGACCAGGACCACGACTCCGACCTGCCCGAATCCCTCCGCCCCCGGGACGCCGAGGTGGTCGAGGGCGCGGGCGCCGACACCGTGCGCGTGCTCGCCGAGGTGCTGCCCACCCTGCTGCCCGCCGGACTCGAACGGCGCGTGGAGCTGCGCACGCTGGGCGTGGCCCGCCTGCCGCTGACCGACGCAGTCGACCGGCTGGCCGGCCTGGAGAAGGAGCCCGGCTGGTGGCGGCGGCTGTACGACAGCCTCACGGGCGTCGACCCCGACCGCCTCTCCGGGCTGCCGGTGCCGCTGGCCGACAGCCGTACGACCATCGGGCCCCGGCAGGTCCTGCTGCCCGTGGCCGGTGCCGCCCTCACCGACCCGGAGGTGCTGGCCCGGCTCGGTCTGAAGGTCGCGCACCCGGACGCCGTGCATCCCCTCCTGGAGAAGCTCGGCGCCCTGCCCGCGACGCCGCGCGCCGTGCTCACGACCCCGCAGGTGCGGGCCGCCGTCGCCGCCTCCCTCGACGAGGACACCGGCGGATGGGACGAGGACACCCCGGACGCCGAGGAACTCGCCGACACCGTCCTCGCGCTGGTCAGGGAGGCCGGACTCGAACCCGGCGAGGAGCCCTGGCTCGGCGCGCTCGCCCTGCCCGACGAGGACGGCGAACTCGCCCCAGCCGGTGAACTCGTCCTGCCCGGCGGCCCGTTCGCCCGTCTCATGCGCGAGGGCGAACTCCCGGCCGTGGACGCCGAGCTGGCCGGGAAGTGGGGCGAGCAGCCGCTCGCCGCGTGCGGTGTGCTCGCGAACTTCGCCCTGGTGCGGGCCACGGACGTCGTCCTCGACCCGGACGAACTCGATCCGCGTGACGGGGACTTCCCCGAGCCGGACGACCCCGGGCTGCTCGACGCGGTCGACGTGTGGTGCGAGGACCTGCTCGACCGGTTCCCGGACACGCCCGTGCCGCCGGTCGCCACCGAGATCGTCGCCGTGCGCGACCTGGACCTCGTCGACGACGACCAGTGGCCCCAGGCCCTCGCGCTGCTCGCCCGGCCACCGCTGCGGGACGCGCTCACCCAGCCGGTGCGGATCCTGCTGCCCGACGGCACCCACGAGATCGTCCGGCCGTACACCGCCTGGTGGCTGCGCGGGCACCCGGTGCTCGGCGGGCGCCGCCCGGCCGGCCTGCGCGCCGCCGGGTCCGACCCGCTGCTGCGCGGCCTGTACGAGGAGGCCGAGGCCACCGGCTTCGACGACGAGCAGGTGCTGCGGGCACTCGGCGTGCGCACGAGCGTCGCCGCCCTGCTGGAGGAACCGGGCGGCGCCGCGGAGTTGCTGGAACGGCTCGCCGACCCGGAGCGTCCCGTGACGTCCGCCCAACTGCACGCCCTGTACGGCGCGCTGGCCGAGCTCGACCCGGAGCAGGTGACGCTGCCGGACGAGGTGCGGGCCGTGGTCGACGGCCGGGTGGAGGTCGTGGACGCCGCCGACGCCGTGGTGTGCGACTCCCCGGACCTGCTGCCCTTCACCGAGGGTGTCCCGCTGCTGCCCGTACGGCCCACGCTGGCCGACGAGTTGGCCGAGCTGTTCCAGGTGCGGCGGCTGAGCGAGTCCGTCACCGGCGGGATCGACTCCGAGGGCACCGAGCACGACGTACCGGAGCCGGTGCGGGTGCTGCTCGGCCCGCGCACCCCGCGCACCTACGTCGAGCACGAGGAACTGGTCGTCGACGGAACCGCGCTGGACTGGCGGCTGACCTCCGACGGCGTCCTGCACGCCGCCACCCTGGAGGGCGTGGCCGCCGGTCTCGCCTGGGCGTCGGGCCAGTGGCCGCGCCGCTTCGAGGTCGCGGCACTCCTGGAGGACCCGTCCCGGACGGAGGAACTGGCCCGGGACCGCTGGTTCGACTGAGACGCCTCCGCCGCGCGGCCGCGCCGTGACAAAGCGGACGGTTCCCCGCGGCGGGTTGCGCCACCTCGAACCCAGACCCGTATACCAAATAGTCGCGCTTCCCGTGGGACACTGGGGGCATGGCAGGGTCTGGGGAGTTCCAGCCGGAGTCCGAGCGGGTCACGCGGCAACTCCGGGACGACATTCTCGATGGTGTTCGCAAGCCCGGGAGCAAGCTCGTCGAGCGCGAGCTGGCGGCGCAGATGGGCGTGAGCAGGGTGCCCGTCCGCGACGCTCTGCGCGTGCTCGTCGCCGAGGGTCTGGTCACGCCGAGGCCACGCACATGGGCGGTCGTCCGGGAGTTCACGTCGTCGGACATCGCGGATCTGAACGAGGTCCGCGGGGCCCTGGAGGCCCTGACCTTCCGGCTCGCCGCTCAACGGCGCCACCGCGCCGGCCTCGACCGGCTCCGCTCCAACCTGCAGGAAGAGCTGAAGGCCGCCTGTGCGGGGGACGGCGTACGCGCCCGGCGGGCGGCGGCGGACTTTCATGAGACCGTCACGTCGATGGCCGCCAACGAGCTGCTGAGCGAGCTGGAGAGCACCTTCCGCAGCCGGATGCGATGGCTGCTGGGACAGCACGACGACCTCATGGCGATCGCGCGGGAGCACGAGGCCCTCTACGCCGCGATCGCGGACCGGAACGTCGCGCTCGTCGACGAACTGGTCGCCAAGCACCTGGAGAACAGCCGGCACGCGATCGTCGCCCATCAGCGGTGAGCCGCGCGGCCGGACGACCAAGGTCCAGCCCTCGCGTTTCGGTATACCATTTTTGAATGGCTGATCTGATACTGACCAATGTCCGACCCTGGGGCATGAAGGCCGTCGACATCGTCGTCTCCGGTGGGGAGATCCGCGATCTGCTACCCGCCGGTGCCGCGAGCGAACCCGGCGAGCGGGTGGACGGCGGCGGGCTGCTCGCCCTGCCCGGCTTCGTCAACGCACATGCCCACGTGGACAAGAGCTGGTGGGGCAGGCCGTGGGTGTCCTACGGCGGCGAGCCGACCACGCTGGGCCGGATCGCGCACGAACGAGCCGAGCGGGACGCGCTCGGCATTCCCAGCGTGGCCAACAGCCTCACGGTGCTGAGGGAGTTCCTGCGGCACGGCGTCACCGCGGTGCGCAGCCACGTCGACGTCGACCTCGGGGTCGGCCTGCGGGGGATCGACGCCGTCCGCGAGGCGGTGGACGCGCTCGGCGGCGCGATCGACGTGGAGATCGTCGCGTTCCCGCAGGACGGGGTGGTCCGCCGCCCCGGTGTCCTGGAGCTGCTGGACCAGGCGGCGGCGAACGGTGCGGCCAGTGTCGGCGGACTCGATCCGGCGGCGATCGACCGCGATCCGGTGAAGCAGCTCGACGGGCTGTTCGGCATCGCCGAGCGGCGCGGGGTCGGTATCGACATCCACCTGCACGACGGGGGCGCGTTGGGCGCCTTCCAGTTCGAGCTCATCGCCGACCGCACTCGCCGCGCGGGGTTGCGGGGGAAGGTCAACGTCTCCCATGGCTTCGCCCTCGGGGAGCTGCCTCCGGAGCGGCAGGCCGATCTGCTCGACGAGCTGGCCGAGGCAGGCATCTCCTGGTCGACGGTCGCCCCGGTGCGCATGGCGCCACTGCCCTGGCGCGGGATGCGGGACCGCGGGATGCCGGTGGGTCTTGGCACCGACGGGATCCGCGACCTGTGGTCGCCGTTCGGCGACGGCGATCTGCTGCGCGTGGCCCTGGACTTCGCGCGGCTGCACGGTATGCGGACCGACGAGGACCTCGCCTACGCGGTGGAACTCGCCACCACCCGCGCGGCGGGCTTCGTGCACCGGGGCGTCCACGACCTCGCGGCGGGCGCACCCGCGGACGTCGTGCTGATCGACGCCGAGAACGTGCAGGACGCCCTGATGCGGGCCCCCCGGCGTGAACTCGTGATGTCCGGCGGACGCGTGGTGGTCCGGGGCGGCGAGCTGCTGGTCTAGGACGGCGGGTCCGGACGTGTTGCCCTGAGAGGTTCCCACCTCTCAGGGCGATGACGTGCGCGGGCTCAGCGGCGGACGAGGGCCAGCTGGTCGGCGACGACGGCGCCGTCGTGCAGGACGGTGCGGTCGGTGCCGCGGTCCATCACCGCGCTGGCCGGCGTCTCGCCGTCGACCAGCAGCAGGTCGGCACGGTCGCCGACGGCCAGACCGGGCCGGTCGGCGACCCCGGCCGGCCGGGCGACGTCGTGGCTCATGATCGAGGCGCCGCCGACGGTCGCGACCGCCAGCGACATCTCGATCAGCTCGTCACGGCGGAAGTTGTTGGTGAAGGCGAGCTGCCAGGTGCGGTCGAGCATGTCGCAGTTGCCGTAGGGGCTCCAGTAGTCGCGCTGCCCGTCCTCGCCCAGACCCACCCGGACGCCCGCCTCGGTCAGCGCCACCAGCGACAGCTGCCCGCGGTCCGGCGGCGCCACGGTGGCCATCGCGACGTCCAGCTCGGCGAAGTCGTCGATGATGCGGCGGCTCACCGATTCGGAGATCGAACCCAGCTCGTAGGCGTGGGACATCGTGACCTTGCCCTGCATGCCCAGCGCCCGGGTGCGCTCCAGCACCAGATCGGTGGAGAACACCCCGAGATGACCCGGCTCGTGCAGATGGATGTCCACCTCGACCTGGTACTTCTCGGCCAGCCCGAACACGACGTCCAGGTGCCCCTTGGGATCCCGGTCGAGGGAACAGGGATCGATGCCGCCGATCACCTCGGCGCCCGACTTCAGCGAGGCCTCCAGGTAGTCGACGGTGCCCTTCTCGCGGAGGATGCCCGCCTGCGGGAACGTCATGATCTGGACGTCGGCCCGCCCGGCGAACCGCTCCTTGGCGGCCACCACGGCATCGAACTTCTCCAGCTTGCAGTCCACGTCCACCTGGGCGTACGACCGCACCCGGGTGGTTCCGCGGGCGATCATCCGCTCCAGCGTGCCGGCCACCCGCTCCTCGAGGGGAACCTCCGCGGTACGCCAGTTCCGCCGGTCGTTGAGCATCATCGTCCAGACTCCCGGGCCGCCGGTGTGCGGCCGGAACGGCAGGCCGATCCGGGTGGAGTCCAGGTGCACGTGCACGTCGCTGAACGACGGCAGCAACAGCCGGCCGCGACCCTCCACCACCTCACCGGCCGGCCGCGCTGACGGGTCGTGCGGGCGGATCGCCGCGATGCGATCGCCGGACAGCTCGACGTCGCTGCGCTCGCCACCCCACGGGCGGACGTCACGGATCAACACGGTTGTCACCTCTCTGTTGCGCGGTTCTGTCGCGCGGTACGGCGGTTCACAGGACGCGGCACGATTCCCCCGGGCGTCGCGGCCAGGGCCTCGGCGGCGACGTCGGTGTGATGGCAGGCGATGTCGCCGCTCGGCACGCTGCCGGTGCACAGCTCCCGGCGCCGCGGGTCCAGCCGCGGATGCACCGGACAACGGGACTGGAAGACGCAGCCGCGCGGCGGGTCGGCCGGGCTGGGCAGGTCGCCGGACAGCCGGATCCGCCCGCTGCGGTCGGCCGCCGGGTCAGGTTGCGGGACGGCGGACAGCAGCGCCCGCGTGTACGGGTGCCGCGGAGCGCCGAACACCTCTTCGGTGTCGCCCTGTTCCATGATCCGGCCCAGGTACATGACCGCGATGCGGTCGGCGAAGTGCTTGACCACGGACAGGTCGTGGGCGATGAAGAGATACGCCACCCCGGTGTCCCGCTGGATGTCCTCCAGCAGATTGATCACCTGGGCCTGCACCGAGACGTCCAGCGCGGACACCGGTTCGTCGCAGATGATCAGCTGCGGGTCCAGGGCGAGCGCGCGGGCGATGCCCACGCGCTGCTTCTGGCCGCCGGAGAACTCGTGCGGGAAGCGGTTGTAGTGGTCGGGCCGCAGACCCACCCGGTCCATGAGGTCCCGCACCTTCGCCTTGACGCCGCCGGGCGGCGTGATGCGCTGGGCCAGCAGCGGTGCGGCGATCGCACTGCCCACGGACTGGCGCGGGTTGAGCGAGGACGACGGGTTCTGGAACACCATCTGCACCCGGCGCCGGTACTCCTGGAGGTCCGACCGGCGCAGTTCGGAGATCTCCCGGCCGTCGAGCCTGATGCTCCCGGACGAGGGCTCCAGGAGTCGCATGAGCAGCCGGCCGGTGGTCGACTTGCCGCAGCCGGACTCTCCCACCAGCCCCAGGGTCTGCCCGGCCTCGACCGAGAAACCGACCCCGTCGACGGCTTTGATCACGCCGCCGGCGGACCGGAAGGCGCCGGAACGGATCGGGAAGTGTTTGGTGAGGTCGGTGACCTCCAGCAGCGGCGTCATCGGACCACCTCTCCGGCCGGTTCCAGGGTCTGAAGATGGCACCGCGACGGGTGCCCGGCAGGGCCGGTCAGCGTCGGCCTGTGGGTGCCGCAGGCGCCGTCGGGCACCAGGTGCGTCTTCGGGCAGCGGTCCGCGAACAGGCAGCCCTCGGGCAGGGCCAGCAGCGACGGCGGGAAGCCCGGGATCGGGCTGAGCCGCTCGGACCTCCCCGCCAGCGACGGCATGGAAGCGAGCAGCCCCTGGGTGTAGGGGTGCCGCGGCTCGCTGAACAGGTCGGCGACGGTCGCCTGCTCCACGCACACCCCGCCGTACATCACCACGACCTGGTGGCAGACCTCGGCGACCACGCCGAGGTCGTGGGTCACCAGGATCACCGAGGACCCGGTCTCGGCCTGGAGCTCGTTCAGCAGATCGAGGATCTGGGCCTGCACGGTGACGTCGAGCGCGGTGGTGGGCTCGTCGGCGATCAGCAGCTCGGGTTCGCAGACCAGCGCCATGGCGATCATCGCGCGTTGCCGCATGCCGCCGGAGAACTCGTGCGGGTACGCCGAGTAACGGCGCCTGGGGTCGGGAATCCCGACCCGGCCGAGCATGTCGACGGCGACCGCCGCCGCGGCCTTCTTGGACACGGCGTTGTGCACCCGGTAGGCCTCGGCGATCTGCGCCCCGACGGGATAGAACGGGTGCATCGCCGACAGCGGGTCCTGGAAGATCATCGCGATCTTCTTGCCGCGGTAGGCGCGCATCTGCGCCTCGGTCAGCGGGTTGAGGTCCTTCCCGTCCAGGAGGATCTGCCCGGTGACCGTGGCGGAGGTGTCCTTGAGCAGCCCCATCAGCGCCTGGCTCGTGACGGTCTTGCCGGAGCCGGATTCGCCGACGATGCCGACGGTTTCCCCGCGCGCCAGGGTCAGGTCCATCCCGTTGACCGCGTGCACCACGCCGTCGTCGGTCGGAAAGCTCACCCGCAGATCGCGGATGTCCAGCATGGGCGCGGCTTTGGGCGCGGCTTTGGGCGTGGTCATCAGGCAACCCTCACTCGCGGGTCGATCACGGCGTAGGTGGCGTCGACCACGACGTTGGCGACGATGATGAAGAACGCGGCCATCATGGTGATGGCCATGGTGACCGGAAGGTCGCCGGCCTGGGCGGCGTGCACCGCGGTGAATCCGACGCCCGGCACCGAGAAGATCTGCTCGGTGAGCACGGCGCCGCCCAGCAGGGTGCCGATGTCAAGACCGAGCATGGTGACCACCGGAGTGATGCCGGCCCGCGCACCGTGCTTGAACACGATGATCCGCCGGGACAGGCCCTTCGAGCGCGCGGTGCGCATGAAGTCCTCGCCGAAGGTCTCCAGCATGTTGCCGCGGGTGACCCTGATGTACTGCGCGCTGAACAGCACCGCCAGCGCCACCCAGGGCAGCAGGTAGTTCAGGAACCAGCCGCCCGGACCCGCGGCGCCGAACGGTGAGGTGATCGCGTTGGTGGTGAACGGCAGCAGGTGCACCGTGCTGACGAAGAACAGCAGCAGCAGCAGGCCGGTCACCGGGATGGGCAGGGACACCCCGACCGAGGCGGCGCCGACGATGAGCTTGTCGGTGAACCGGCCCTTGCGCAGCGCCGCCAGCAGGCCGAGACCGACGCCGACGACGCTCCACAGCACGATCGCGCCGCTGGCCACCGACAGGGTGTAGGGCAGGGCCCGCCCGATGATCGCGGTGACGTCCTCGTTGGTCTGGAACGACTTGCCCAGACACGGCCAGGAGCACAGCGCCTCGCTGCCCGGCGCGCCGACCGTGCGGCTGCCGACCAGGCCCGACATGTAGTCGAAGTACTGGGTGAGGAAGGGCTTGTCCATCCCGAGCGCGACCCGGGCCTCGGCGATGCGCTGCGGAGTGCACTCCTGACCGCAGGCCGCCGCGGCCGGGTCCGCCGGGCCCAGTTGGAACAGGCTGAACGTCACGAAGCTGATGACGAACAACAGCAGGATCATCGCGACGAATCGCCGCGTCAGGAATCTGGTCATGGGCGCGACCCGTCGGCTCGGGATGGACTCACCGTTTCTACCTCTTTTGTGACGGGGTCTCAGTGCTGGACGCCGATGATGGACAGGTCGATGCCGCCGAAGAAGTAGCCCACCTGCGCGTTGCGGACCTTGGAGCCGACCACGCTGCTGGTGTAGCTGCGCACCAGCGGAACCAGGGGGTAGCTCTGCATGGCCTGGTCGAACAGGGTCGCCCACTTCTTGCCGAGTTCCTCGCTGGACCCGTTGGTGCCGCGCAGCTCGTACATCGCGCGGGAGATCTTCGGGTCGTAGTAGCGCGGGATGTTGGAGAAGCCGAAGGTCTTGCCGTCCACGCTCGGGCCCAGGTTCGGGTCGACGGTGGTGCGCACCGAACCGCTGTCCGCGCCGCCGCACCAGCCGCTGCGGGCGATGTCCGGCATCTGGTCACCGGCCAGTACGGTGTAGTAGTTGGCGGTCGGGATCGGGCGCAGCTGCAGGTCTATGCCGAGCTGCTTGAAGTTCTGCTGCAGCACGGTGCCGACGTTCTTGTACCGGGGGTTGGCGTCGGCGTAGCCGTACACCAGCTTCTTGGGGTACGTCTTGCCCGCCAGGAGCTTCTTGGCCTCGTCCAGCTTGGGCTTGCCCGTCGGGTCGAGGTCGGTGTGCTGCTCGACGTATCCCCGCTGGGCCGAGTTGATGTACGACTGGGTCAGTTTGCCGAACCGCTCGCCGCCGTACTGCACCTGGACGGCGCTCCGGTCGATGGACAGCGCGAGAGCCTTGCGGACGTCGGGGTCCTTGATCGTCTCGGTGTTGAAGTCCAGCACGTCCGTGCAGCCCAGCAGGCCGCCCGCGGTGCGCTTCTTGACGTCGGCCGCGTTGAGCTTGGCGGCGTCGGACGCCTGCAGACCGCCGTTGCTGTCCAAGGTGACGGCCGTCGGGTCCGAGTCGGCGAGCAGCTGCTGGCTGATGGTCGCCTGGGCGGTGGACAGGGTGAAGGTGAACGTGTCCGGCAGGGCGGTCCGGTTCGGGTCGGTGGCCGGGTTCCACTGGTCGTTGCGGACGAGCTTCATCGAACGGCCGCGGTCGTACGACTGGATCTTGTACGGGCCCGACGAGACGGGGTGGTTGGTGTAGTCGAGCTTGGTGTCCTTGGCCTTCGGCACCGGCGCCGTGTTCGACCGGGAGACCAGGGCGGGGAACTCGGCGAACGGCTGCTTGAGGTGGAAGACGACGGTGCGGTCGTCCGGGGTGTCGATCGCCTTGAAGTCGCCCCCGGAGTACGGGCCCTTGTAACTGTCGTCGGCCAGGGCGGCGTTCAGTTCCTGCGGCGCCTGGGTGTAGACGTCGCGGGCGTAGGTGCGCTCGACTCCGTACTTGATGTCCTTGCTGGTGATCGGCGTGCCGTCCTCGAACTTCAGCCCCTTCTTCAGGGTGTAGGTCCAGGTGAGGCCGTCGGCGGAGGGCTTGCCCAGATCGGTGGCGAGGTCCGGCACGATGGTCGGCGGCTGGCCGGCGGTCTCCTTGGCCATGGTCAGGGTGCGGTAGTACAGCTGCCCCACGTTGGCGGTCTGCACGTAGTTGCTGTTGCCGGGGTCCAGCGTCTGGAAGTCCGAGGACATCAGGACGTTGATGTTCCCGCCCTTGGTGGTGTAGCCCTTCCCGATCTCGACCGGAGCGTAGGCGTCGGCTCTGGGACCGGAGCCGGAACCGGGGGCGGGCTTGGATCCGCCGCAGGCGGTCAGGGTCAGCCCCGCACTCACCGTCAGGGCGATCGCCGCCATGGTGCTTCGTTTCACTGCGTCTCCTTGAGGGTAAGGAAGGGATGGCGCGCGTCGGGGGAGGACGGCGCGTCGGGGGAGATCAGCTTCGGGAGGACCTGGGGTCCAGCGCGTCCCGGACCGCGTCGCCGAGCAGGTTGAACGCGAGCACGGTGATCACCAGTGCTCCCGCCGGGACGGCGAGGAACCACGGGTCGGACAGGTACCAGTTGCCTGCCTGGGCCGCGTTGAGCATCTGGCCCCAGGAGGGTGTGGGGTCCTTGACCCCGACCCCGAGGAAGGACAGGGCCGCCTCCGCGGTGATGTTGGTGGGGATCATCATGGTCGCGTAGACCAGCACGACGCCCATGACGTTCGGGATGATCTGCCGCAGGATGATGCTCCGGTGCGAGGCCCCGTAGGCCTGTGCGGCCTCGACGAACTCCTGCTCCCTGATCGAGAGCACCTGGCCCCGCACGACTCGGGCCAGATAGGCCCAGCCGAAGAAGCCGAGGATGATCACCAGTGAGGCGATCGGTACCAGGCTTCCCGAGTCGAGGGCGGTGCCACGCAGCCGGGACTGCATGATCGGGGTCAGCGACAGCACCAGCAGCAGGTGGGGGAAGGCCAGGAACAGGTCCATCACCCGGCTGATCACCATGTCGATCTTGCCGCCGAAGTATCCGGCGGCGGCGCCGAGCACGGTGCCCAGGACCACCGACACCACCGTGGACAGCAGCGCGATGGTCAGGGAGATCCTCGCGCCGTAGGCCATCCGGGCGAAGATGTCGCGCCCGAGCCCCGGTTCGAGGCCGAGCCAGTGCTCGCTGGAGGGGAAGCGGTAGTACGGCAGCGGCAGGCCCGGCGCGTAGAAGGAGTCCAGGAAGTCCGGTCCCGTCCGGGAGGTGAACGGGTCCGATCCTTCGATGGCCGTCAACACCGGGGCCAGGACCGCGAACAGCACCATGAGGACCACCACGATCAGGGCGGCGATGGCGATCCGGCTGCGCCGTATCCGGAGCCACGCCGTGCCCAGCAGCGACCGCGCGGTGGCGATCTCCGCGGCGGGCCCGCGCTCGGCGGTTGCGGCTGCGGTCGCGGATTGCGGTGGAGGAAGAGTGGCCACCTGCCCATCAGTGGGCTTCGGCGCGTCGGCGTGGCGCGGCGGGCTCGGCGGCTCATGCGGATCCGGCACGTCCGATCCTTTGGTGCTCGAGGGGCGGGGAGGTGGCCGAAACGGTATACCAAGAATCGCGATTTCTACTAGGGTCGACGGCGACCCGGCGCATCGTCATTGCCGGGACATCAGCCCTTGTAGGACGCAGTTTCCGGCTTGTGTAAAAGTTTGCGCGAGCCTTGTCCGGTCGTTACTGGGCCCGGGGAAGCATGGACCGTTCCCGGGGGCGGGGTGACCGTTTCAGTCAGTTGGTGTACCAAATCTGGAAGGCGCTCGATGAAGACCCTGGTCACTGCTTCCTGGGTGATCGCCCACGACGGACGCTCGCACGTGGAGGTGCCGGACGGCGCCGTGCTGATCGACGGCGACACCATCGTCGATGTGGGTGATCGCGCCGGACTCGACCGGCGGCAGGCCGACGTGCGCATCGACCTCGGTGACGCGGTGGTCACCCCCGGTCTGATCGACCTGGACGCCCTCACCGACATCGACCATCTGATCCTGGACTCCTGGGCGTCCCCGGATCTGGCGTCCGGCTTCACCTGGTCGGCCGAGTACTTCGCCGCGCCCCGGGCGGTGTTCGACGCCGCGCAACGCCGCGCGGTACGCGAGTACGCGCTGGTCCAGCTCGCCCTGCACGGCATCACCAGTTACATGCCGATCGCCTCGGAGGTGCACAGCGACTGGGCGGAGACCTACGAGGACTTCGTGGCGATGGCCGAGGTGTCGTCGCGGCTGGGTCTGCGGGGCTTCCTCGGGCCGTCGTTCCGGTCCGGGGTGAACGTGATCGGCGCCGACGGCGAGCGGACCGTGATGTTCGACGAGGAGGCCGGCCGGCGTGGTCTGGCCGAGGCGCTGCGTTTCCTGGACCACACCGCCCGGCTCGCCGATCCCCTGGTGACCGGGGTGCTGCTGCCCTGCCGGATCGAGACCCTGCTCCCCGAACTGCTCGGCGACGTCGCCCGGGCCGCGCGCGAGCGCGGCGCGCTGGTGCGCCTGCACGCTCTGCAGGGCATGTCGGAGCGTGACTACGTCCAGCGCGCCTACGGCCGCACCCCGCTGCAACTGATCGCCGACTCCGGGCTGTTGTCCGACCGGCTGATCGTTCCTCATGGGGTGGTGCTGGACGTGCACCCCGAGGTGCTCGGCACGGACACCGGAGATGTCGCGGTGCTGGCCGACGCGGGCGTCTCGATCGTGCACTGCCCGCTGACGAACGCCCGATATGCCCACAACCTGCACACGTTCGCCGGCTACCGGGCGCGGGGGGTGAACCTCTGCCTGGGCACCGACTCCTTCCCGCCGGACCTGATCCGGGGAATCGACGTGGGCACCCAGGTGGCCAAGCTCCAGGCCGGCGACCTGGGCCAGGGGCACCTCACCGGCTACTTCGACGCGCTGTGGACCGGTGGGGCGACCGCGCTGCACCGGCCGGATCTCGGCCGGCTGGCCGCGGGGGCCACGGCCGACCTGTCGGCGTTCGCTCTGGACGACTTCCGTATGGGCGTCACCGAGGACCCGCTGCGCACCCTGGTGCTCAACGGCACCGCCCGCGAAGCGGTCCTGACGATGGTCGCGGGCAGGGTGGTCATGCGCGACGGCTCGATCCCCGGCGTCGATCTCACCGAACTGAGGCGATCCGGACGGCAGTTGTTCGACATGATGCGCGCGGCCTACCCGGAGCGCGACCATCGCCGGCGCACGGTGGAGGAACTCTTTCCGCCGGTATTCCCGCGGAGTTGAGCGGCGCGGCGCCTCCGGTTCGACCGGCCTCCACACATCCCCCCGCATATCCGCGGTGCAGGTCGAGGTGGTGGCGTTGACGACGGTGCAGGTGGGCTTGCCGGTCGTGGCGAAGCCGTAGCCAGGCCCCTCCAGCGAGCAGCCCGGATGTCGAGATGGCCACCTTGTTGTCGCCGTCGACGACGACCTTGGTGATCTTGGTGTCGCCCAGCCAAGACGATCAAGGTCAGCGTCACGGCGACGGACAACTCGGGCATTGAAGGTCGACCCGAAGGTCGACTTCCTCAGCAACAACAACGCCGGCCGGTGGTACGTCGACGCGTGGATCGACGCCAAGGACGGCGACTACATCTGGAAGGAGAAGGCCGGTTCCTTCCTCTTCCAGCGCGCCGCCAAGCTCACGGCGACGCCGCGCCGGAGCCGGTGAAGAAGGGCAAGACCATCACCGTCACGGGCACGCTCACCCGGGCCAACTGGGAGACGCTGAAGTACGGCGGCTACGCCTCACAGCCGGTGAAGCTGCAGTTCCGCAAGAAGGGCTCCAGCACCTACAAGACGCTGAAGACCATCAAGACGGACTCCAAGGGCAAGCTGAAGACCACGACCAAGGCCACGGCCGACGGCTACTTCCGCTACTCCTTCGCGGGCAACTCGGCCACCTCGGCGGTCGACTCCAAGGCCGACTTCGTCGACGTGAAGTAGGGCGGTACCGGGTCTGGCCCGGCGCGGCAGAGCGGCGGTCGACCACTTCCCCCGGGACGGCCGCCGCCACGCCGAGCGCAGAAAATCCAGATTTCCGTGCAACCTTCCTCATGGATCAGGGATCTGATCATGCGAGTCAGACAGACTCCACGATCATTGGGCCCGGCGCCGAGGACGAACCGTGAGGAACGACCGGCGCGGCCCCTTTCTCCACCTGGGGAACGCATGCGTATACGAGCCACTGTGGCCGTCGCGGCCGGCGCACTCGCCCTGACCGCCCTCGCCGTTCCGGCCGCCCAGGCCGACGACGTGTCCGGAGACACCAAGATCTCCAACGTCGTGGTGAACGGCGGCAAGCCGGTCGTGGTCGGTGCCACTGCCGCCAAGAACGTCACCGTCACGTTCACCGCCACGGACGACTCCGGCATCGACTGGGCACAGTTGATCCTGTTCCACGGCCCGAACGTCGACAAGGCCGACAGCGGGGCGCTGGCCAACAGCAGCGACGGCACCGCCAAGTGCACCAAGGTGGACGCGACGACGTCGAAGTGCACCTCCACCTTCACCCTCCAGCCGCAGTACAACCTCATCAACAAGGTCGCCGGCACCTGGAAGGTGTGGGCCGTGGCCGCCGCCAAGGACGGCGACTACCTCCAGAAGGACAACGCCAAGAGCTTCAGCGTCCAGCGCCTGTCCAAGCTGACCACCAGCGCCAAGCCCAAGCCGGTGAAGAAGGGCAAGAGCGTCACCGTCAGCGGGAAGCTGACCCGGGCCGACTGGGAGAGCGGCAAGTACTCGGGCTACACCGGTCAGGCGGTGAAGCTGCAGTTCCGTAAGAAGGGCACCACCACCTACAAGACGCTGAAGACCGTCAAGACGAACTCCACGGGCGCCCTCAAGACCACCGTGAAGGCCACCGCTGACGGCTACTACCGCTTCAGCTTCGCGGGCACCTCCAACACCCCGGCGGTCAACGCCCCGGGCGACCTGGTCCGCGTGACGAAGTAACCCGCTCGCCGGGTGGCCGGCCCGGACTCTCCCGGGCCGGCTTCGTGGACCGGGCGCTCGTCGGGCACATACAGGCCACTCACAGGAAATCCAGATTTCCGCGCAACCTTCTTCACGGATCAGGGATCTCATCATGTGAGTCAGACAGACTCCACGATCATTGGGCCCGGCGCCGAGGACGAACCGCGAGGAACGGCTGGCGCCGGCCCCCTTTCTCCATCGAGGGAAACGCATGCGTATACGAGCCACCGTGGCCGCCGTGTCCGGCGCCCTGGCCCTCTCCGCCCTCGCCGTGCCCGCCGCGCACGCCGCCGGTCCCTCCACCTACCGCGCGGACATCGCGAAGGTCTTCCAGGCCGCCCAGGCGCCCTCGACCGCCAAGGCCGGGATCAGCGCCCGCGTCGCCGACGACGAGGGCATGCCGTACGACCTGGACGTCACCTTCTCCAACCTCAAGGTCGCCAAGGCCCTCAAGGTCGGCACCGCCGGCCACGTGGCCACCACGATCACCTACACCATGAAGTTCGGCGCCGACGTGGACGTGCGCGCCAAGGACTTCTTCACCGGCCCGTTCCTCTACAAGGGCTCCTTCGACCGGCCGCAGAACGTGATCTTCGGCGACAACCCGGGCAGCTGCTCCGTCACCTCGCAGACCACGGCCAACTGCAAGGGCAAGATCGACATCTACCCGGCTGACGGGGACCTGCGGAACGCCGACGCCGGTTCCTGGCGCGCGGGCGCCGTGGCCGTCGCGTACAACGGCCAGGACCTCGAGTCCGACGACATCGATCTCAGCAAGATCGGTGTCGCCGAGAAGGGCGGCCTCGGCACCACGCTGGTGCAGCGCAACTCCAAGCTGACCACCAGCGCCAAGCCCAAGCCGGTGAAGAAGGGCAAGAGCGTCACCGTGACCGGGAAGCTGTCGCGGGCCAACTGGGAGAGCGGCAAGTACTCGGGCTACACCGGTCAGGCGGTGAAGCTGCAGTTCCGCAAGAAGGGCACCACCACCTACAAGACGCTGAAGACCGTCAAGACGAACTCCACGGGCGCCCTCAAGACCACCGTGAAGGCCACCGTCGACGGCTACTACCGCTTCAGCTTCGCGGGCACCTCCAACACCCCGGCGGTGAACGCCCCGGGTGACCTGGTCCGCGTGAAGAAGTAAGCCACGCCTCCCGGCTAGACGGGAAAGCGGCGGCCGGTCCATTTCCACAGGAACTCCAGGACGGCCGCCGTCACCACCGCGATGCCCACCGCGAGCCACGGCATGGCCGTGCCCTCCAGCTTCAGGGCGAAGAAGTCCTGGAGCGCGGGCACGGCCAGGACGACGAGGAACGCCGCGCCCATCGAGGCCACCAGCGCGATCCGCCACCAGGTGTAGGGGCGGGCGACGATCGCCAGGACCCACATCGAGACCAGGAACAGCGTCAGCGTGGCCGCGCTGGTCTCCGCGTCCAGGGCGCCCGGGCCCGTGTAGTGGTGGCGGGCGACCAGATACGTCACGAAGGTCGCCACGGCGGCCACCACCCCGCCCGGTACCGCGTAGCGCATGACCCGCCGTACGAAGTGGGGCCGGGCCCGTTCCGTGTTCGGGGCGAGGGCCAGGAAGAAGGCCGGGACGCCGATGGTCAGCGTGGACAGCAGGGTCAGGTGGCGGGGCAGGAACGGATACTCCACCTGCGAGCAGACCACCAGCACCGCCAGCAGCACCGAGTAGACCGTCTTCACCAGGAACAGGGTCGCGACCCGGGTGATGTTGCCGATCACCCGACGCCCCTCGGCGACCACGGACGGCAGGACGGCGAAGCTGTTGTTCAGCAGCACGATCTGCGCGACCGCCCGGGTGGCCTCCGAGCCCGAGCCCATCGCCACGCCGATGTCGGCGTCCTTCAGCGCCAGCACGTCGTTCACGCCGTCGCCGGTCATCGCGACCGTGTGCCCGCGTGACTGGAGCGCGCCCACCATGTCCCGCTTCTGCTGCGGGGTGACCCGCCCGAACACCGTGCCCTCGTCCACGTCCCGGGCCATCTCGTCCCGCTCGGCGGGCAGCCGGCGGGCGTCCACGGCCGTGCCGTCGAGCCCGACCTTCGCGGCGACCGCGCCGACGGACACCGCGTTGTCGCCGGAGATGACCTTGGCGCGGACGTCCTGCTCGGCGAAATAGCGCAGGGTGTCGGCGGCGTCGGGCCGCAGCCGCTGCTCCAGCACGACGAGCGCGGCGGGCCGGACGGTCCGGGCCACCTCCGGGTCGTCCAGGTCGCGGGCGGCGCGGGCGAGCAGCAGCACGCGCAGGCCCTGCTCGTTCAGCCGCCCGGTCTCGGCCAGGGCGGGGGCCTCGGCGGGCAGCAGCACGTCCGGGGCGCCCAGCAGCCACGTACTGGAATCGCCGTCGCCCTCGCTGAAGCTGGCGCCGCTGTACTTGCGGGCCGAGGAGAAGGGCAGCGACTCCACGCAGCGCCACTCCTCGCTGTCCGGGTAGGCGGAGATGATCGCCTGGAGGGAGGCGTTGGGGCGCGGGTCGGACTCGCCGAGCGCGCCGAGGACCTTGCGCACGTACGACTCGTCGTAGCCGTCCAGCGATCGCAGCTCGGTGACGTCCATGCCGCCCTCGGTGAGGGTGCCGGTCTTGTCCAGGCAGACCGTGTCGACGCGGGCGAGTCCCTCGATGGCGGGCAGCTCCTGCACGAGGCACTGCTTGCGGCCCAGCCGGATCACGCCGATGGCGAAGGCGACGGAGGTGAGCAGGACCAGTCCCTCGGGGACCATGGGGACGATGCCGCCGATGGTGCGGGCGACGGACTCCTTGAGGTCGTTGTTCTTCACCACGAGCTGGCTGATGACCAGGCCGATCGCGGTCGGGACCATCATCCAGGTCACGTACTTGAGGATGGTGGAGATGCCGGTGCGCAGCTCGGAGTGGACGAGCGTGAAGCGGGAGGCCTCTTCGGCGAGCTGGGCGGCGTAGGCGCCGCGGCCGACCCTGGTCGCCTGGAAGGCGCCGCCGCCGGCGACGACGAAGCTGCCGGACATCACACGGTCGCCGGGCCGCTTGACGACGGGGTCGGCCTCGCCGGTGAGCAGGGACTCGTCGATCTCCAGACCGTCGGTCTCGACACAGGTTCCGTCGACGACGACCTTGTCGCCGGGGCCGATCTCGATGAGGTCGCCGAGGACGATCTCGGAGGTGGCGATCTCGACGGCGGTGTCGTCGCGGCGCACGGTGGGGCGGGCCTCGCCTATGACGGCGAGCGAGTCGAGGGTCTTCTTCGCCCGCCACTCCTGGATGATGCCGATGCCCGTGTTGGCGATGATCACGAAGCCGAACAGGCTGTCCTGGATCGGGGCGGCGAACAGGGTGATCACCCACAGGACGCCGATGATCGCGTTGAACCGGGTGAAGACGTTGGCGCGGACGATGTCGGGGAGGGACCGGCTGCTGCGCACCGGCACGTCGTTGATCTCGCCGCGGGCGATGCGCTCCGCGACCTCGGCCGAGGTGAGTCCGTTCGGCCGGACGGCCGGGATGGGCACGGGGTGCACCGGGTCAAGCTCTGCGCCCGCGTCGATGTGCGTCATGCATTCGACGGTACGTGCGGTTGTGCGGCTTTACTCGTCGAGGAGGCGGAAGATCCGACCTGGGGAGGAGAGGTCTCGTACGGCGGTCGTACGGACGGTGCACGACGGGTCGGCCGTCCCCGGGGCGCGCGCCCCGGGAACAGCCGACCCACCTTGCGTTTTGCAATGCAGAACTTGGTCTTGCAATGCACGGGGCATGAATACAATGCCCGGCGTAATCGGCGCAAGACCCGCAGGCCGAGCGAAAGGGGAGGACACCCATGAGCCGACGGCCGGCCTTCCGAGGTGACGATGACTGACGCGACCTCAGAGCCACCCCCGGACCTGGTTCTTTGTGGCGGGACGGTGGTCGACGGCGGCTCCGGGCGACCCCGCGTGGCGGATGTCGCGGTCCGCGACGGCCACCTGCGCAGCGCCACGGCCGGCCGCGCGATTCGACGAGGAGGCTCGTCTTGACCGACCGGCTCGCCCCCACCCCCGGCGCACGCAACAACTCGGCCTCGCTGCGCCGGGCGCTCGGGATCCTCATCAGGCTCGGTGACGACGTCGAGGGCCGCGGCTGCACGCTCACCGAGCTGGCCGCACAGCAGGGCCTGAGCAAGTCCACGGTGCTGCGGCTGCTCCAACCGCTCGTCGACGCCCGCTTCGTCCAGGTCCTGCCGAGCGGCGCGTACCGGCTCGGCTGGCGCAACGCCCAGCTCGGCCAGGTGTACCTGGCCGGGAACGACCCGCACCGCGACACCCGCGACGTGCTGAAGGGCCTGTCGGAGGCGACGAGCGAGACCGTTCACCTGGTCACGGCGGACTTCCCGCACGTGGTCTACGTCGACAAGGTCGACAGCCCGCTTCCCGTGCGGATGGCCTCGCGGGTCGGCAGCACCCAGTCGGCGTACTGCACCAGCGTCGGCAAGGCCATGCTCGCCTACGCCGACGACGCCGTGGTCGACGCGGTGATCGCGGCGGGCATGGCCCCGCGCACCGGGAACACCATCACCGACGGCGACGCGCTGCGCGCCGAGCTCGCCAGGTCCCGTGCCCGCGGCTGGGCGATCGACGACGTCGAGAACGAGGCGGGGGTGCGCTGCGTCGCCGCCCCGGTCTTCGACGTGACCGGGGCCGCGACCCATGCGATCAGCGTATCGGCTCCCGAGGAACGCATGCCACCGGAGCGCCTCTCGCAGGTGGTGCCCCTGGTGAGAGCGGCGGCCCGCGACATCTCGCAGCGATGGGGAGGCCGCGGATGACCACGGCCCCCCCGGGGACGGGCCCGGCCGGAGCCCGCTCGCGCGGCGCGGCAGAGGCCCGACCGGGTCCCGCTGACCACACCCGACCAACGGCGTGTCCTGCCTCGTCGAAGGCGACCAGGCAGCCCGCCGCCAGCACCCTGTTGTGAGAAGGAGCTGTTCCGTGGCCCAATCGGCGGCCCCCCTGCCCCTGCCCGTGGCCCTGACCGAGACCCGTGTCGTGGCCGTCCTGCGTCCCGCGACGACCGAGCACCTCGCGACCACCGTGGCCGCGCTCATACGCGCCGGAGTGCGAACGATCGAACTGACCGCCACCACCCCGGATTTCCCGGCGGTCCTGGAACGGACCGTCCGGCAGTTCTCGGCCGACGCGGTGATCGGCGCCGGCACCCTCACCGACGCCGCCCTCGTCCGCGCCGCGATCGACGCCGGAGCCGGGTTCGCCGTGTCTCCCGGCCTGGTGGACGAGCTGCCCCGGATCGCGTCCGCACACCGGGTGCCGAGCATCGTCGGCGCCTGGACGCCGTCGGAGGTGATGCGGGCCCACGCCCTCGGCGCGGACGCCGTGAAGATCTTCCCCGCCGCCACTGGCGGCCCCGGCCACCTGCGCAGCCTGCGCGAACCGTTCCCCGGCATCCCGTTCGTCCCTTCGGGAGGGATCACCGTGGAGACGGCCGGCTCGTACGTGGCCGCCGGGGCGGTCGCGGTCAGCCTGGGCGGCGCGCTCACCGGCAGCGCGCTGCGCGACGGCGACGTATCGGTGATCGACCGGCGCGCGGCCACCCTGTTCAAGTCGATCGAGGAAGCGGTGTGAGCGCGATGGGTCCCGAAGTCGTCACCCTGGGCGAGTCCATCGGGCTGCTCACCCAGTCGGCGAACGTGCCGCTGATCCGGCAGCCGACCCTGCGGCTCGGCTTCGGCGGCGCAGAGAGCAATGTGGCCATAGGGCTGGCCCGGCTCGGCCACGCCGCGCACTGGATCGGCCGGCTGGGCACGGACGAGGTCGGCGAGCTCATCGCCCGGGAACTGCGCGCCGAGGCCGTCTCGACCTCGATCGTGCGCGATCCCGCGCCGACCGGCCTGATGCTGAAGACCCGCCAGGCCTCGGGCCGGGTGCAGGTCAGCTACTACCGCACGCACAGCGCCGGTTCCCGTCTCGCGCCCGCCGATCTCGACGAGGCCGTGATCGCCGGTGCGAGGATCCTGCATGTCACCGGCATCACGCCGGCCTTGAGCGCGTCCGCGTCCGACGCGGTGCGCAGGGCCGTCACCATCGCCGGGGAGCACGGTGTCACCGTCTCCTTCGACGTCAACTTCCGCTCCCGGCTGTGGCCGCAGGACCGGGCCCGCCCGGTCCTCGGCCATCTGCTCGGCAAGGCCGACATCTTCTTCGCGACCAGCGAGGAAGCCCTGCTGTTCACCGACGAGAAGGACCCCGAGGGGCAGGCCGGGGCCATCGCCGAACTCGGTCCCGGCCAGGTCGTGATCAAGCTCGGCTCCGCCGGCAGCGTCGCGTGCGTCGACGGGGTCCTCCACCGGCAGCGGCCCCAGCCGGTCGCCGTGGTCGACCCGGTGGGCGCCGGAGACGCGTTCGCCGCCGGCTACCTCAGCGCGGTGCTCGCCGGAGAGGACGCGGCCGAGCGCCTTCGGATCGCCGGTCTGTGCGGAGCCCGTGCCGTCACCGTCGGCGGTGACTGGGAGGGCGCTCCGTTCGCGGCCGAGATCGACGACGCCGCCCACGGCACCGACGTCGTCCGCTGACGCGGTCGGCCCCGGTCCGGGGGCCTTCGGCCGGGGCAGGCGCGCCCTGCCCCGGTCCGCTCCCGGCTCACGTCGGGTGCGCGGGGGCGCCTATTCCGCGGACGTCGGCTCCTGCGGCAGCCCCGACCGCTCCGCCGCCGCCCGCTTGATGGCGGCGTCCCGCTTGCGGACGTACCAGATGCCGATCAGGCCCAGGCCGCCGCCGGCCAGGCAGGTCCACAGCCACCAGGTGTGGCCGTGGTCGTGGAACCAGCCGTAGAAGGGGAGCTGGACCAGGAAGAGGACGAACCACACGATCGTGCCGCCGGTGATGGTGGCGACCACGGGGCCCTCCAGGGGCTCCGGCGCCTCGTGCTTGGGGGTCCACTTCGCCATGGGGATCAGCTTACGGGGCCGGGGTGAGAAGCGTCCCGTCCCAGGCAGGGTCGTTGTCTACGCGCGGAGATGGTCTTTTCGGCTTCATATGTTCATACTGAAACAGTTCGCGTCTGGCCACTTCTCTTCGTAGGAATCACCAAACAGGGTCGCGACAGGGACCTGGGGGAACCTGTTGGTCGTCGGTTTGGTTCGGTCCTCGGTCCGGCTCGGAACTCCGTACCCACCCGCACCCTTGAGGTCACCCGCATGTCCACCTCGGCCACCGCCAAGGCTTCCGCCCCCGAGCAGCCGGGAACGCCGCCCCCGTACGGCGCTCTCGACCGCTACTTCAAGATCTCCGAGCGGGGCAGCACCCTGTCCCGGGAGGTCCGCGGCGGTTTCGCCACCTTCTTCGCGATGGCCTACATCATCGTGCTGAACCCGATCATCCTGGGCAGCGCGAAGGACATGTACGGGCACCAGCTCGACAACGGCCAGCTGGTCACCGCCACCGTCGTGACCGCCGCGTTCACCACGCTCCTCATGGGTGTCATCGGCAATGTGCCGATCGCGCTCGCCGCCGGTCTCGGCGTCAACACGGTCGTCGCGCTCCAGCTGGCGCCGCGCATGTCGTGGCCGGACGCCATGGGCATGGTCGTCCTCGCCGGCTTCGTGGTGATGCTGCTGGTCGCCACCGGACTGCGTGAGCGCGTGATGAACGCCGTGCCGCTCGGCCTGCGCAAGGGCATCGCCATCGGTATCGGCCTGTTCATCATGCTGATCGGGCTCGTCGACTCCGGTTTCGTCTCCCGTATCCCGGACGCCGCCCACACCACCGTCCCGCTCCAGCTCGGCGCCGACGGTCACCTCAACGGCTGGCCGGTTCTCGTCTTCATCCTGGGCGCGCTGCTCACGCTGGCGCTGATCCTGCGCAAGGTGCCCGGCGCGATCCTGATCTCGATCATCGCGATGACCGTGCTCGCGGTCGTGATCAACTCCGTCGCCAAGGTGCCGTCCTGGGGTCTGACCACCCCGAAGTGGCCGGGCAGCCCGGTGTCCACGCCCGACTTCGGCCTGCTGGGCAAGGTCAGCCTGTTCGGCGGCTTCGAGAAGGTCGGCGTGCTCACCGGCGTCCTCTTCGTCTTCACCGTGCTGCTGTCGACCTTCTTCGACGCCATGGGCACGATCATGGGCATCAGCGACGAGGCGAAGCTGACCGACGCCCAGGGGCAGATGCCCGGCATCAACAAGGTCCTCTTCGTCGACGGCATCGCGGTCGCCGCCGGTGGCGCCAGCTCCTCCTCCGCCACCACCTGCTTCGTGGAGTCGACGGCGGGCGTCGGCGAGGGCGCCAGGACCGGCTTCGCCAACGTCGTCACCGGTGCCCTGTTCGCGGTGGCGCTGTTCCTGACCCCGATCGCCACCATGGTGCCGTCCCAGGCGGCCACCCCGGCCCTGCTCGCGGTGGGCTTCCTGATCCTGTCCGGTTCGGTCAAGGAGATCGACTGGGCGGACTACACGATCGCCATCCCGGCCTTCGTGACGATGGTGATGATGCCGTTCACCTACTCGATCACCAACGGCATCGGCATGGGCTTCATCACCTTCGTGGTGCTGCGCCTGGCGGCCGGCCGCGGCAAGGACATCCCGGTGGCGATGTACGTGGTGGCGGCGGTCTTCGCCTTCTACTACCTGATGCCGGCCCTCGGCCTGACCTGATCCGAACCGGGTCCGGCGCGGGTCACGTGACCCCGTAGAACCTCTCCGTCTCCTCGACGGCGGCCTGGAACCGCTCGTCGAAGTCATCCCGAATGAGCGTCCGGACGACATAGTCCTGGACGCTCATTCCTCTTTTCGCGGCATGGCACCTGAGCCGTTCGAGCAGCTCGTGGTCCATGCGCAGGCTGAGCACACTGGTCCCCATGGACACGAGGGTCGCGGGACTTTCCCGCGCGAGGCGTGGTGTTTCGGGTGTGGATCACCCGAAAGAGTGATGTGATCTTCAGTGGCGGGAGTCACGGGCGCAGGGCGTGTTCGCGGTGGTATTTAGCGAGAGTAATGAGTTACGCTAAAGAACATGCCGGACCTCACCCATGGCGACGACGCTGCCGCCGTGAACTCCCTGCGCTCCGCCGTGATGCGGTTGTCCCGTCGGCTCAAGCACCAGCGCGTCGACGAGTCGCTGAGCCCCACCGAGATGTCGGTGCTGGGCACCCTGTCCAACTGCGGGAGCGCCACACCGGGCGAACTCGCCCGCAAGGAGCACGTGCAGCCGCCGTCGATGACCCGCATCGTGGCGCTGCTGGAGGCCAAGGGGCTGGTCAGCCTGGAGCCGCACCCCGAGGACCGGCGTCAGAAGGTGGTCACGAGGACCGCCCAGGCCGAAACCATGCTGGAGGAGAGCCGCCGCAAGCGGAACGCCTTCCTGGCCGGTCTGGTCGAGGGTCTGGACGAGGACGAGTGGGCCAAACTGAGCGCCGCCGCCCCCGTTCTGGAGAAGCTCGCACACCTGTAATACACGTACCACTCGGCGAGTGAGCAGCCGGGCAAGGAGGCGAACCCCTTTGAGTACGGGATCCGGAGCAGACTCCGCCCCCGCACCGACCACCCACGATTCCCGAACCGCCCCCGACATCCCCCGCAAGTCCTCGATGTTCAGCTCGCTGAGGGTCAGGAACTACCGCCTGTTCTTCCTCGGCCAGGTCGTCTCCAACACCGGCACCTGGATGCAGCGCATCGCGCAGGACTGGCTGGTCCTGAGCCTCACCGGCTCCTCGGCCGCCGTCGGCATCACCACGGCGCTCCAGTTCCTGCCGATGCTGCTCTTCGGCCTCTACGGCGGCGTCCTCGTCGACCGCCTGCCCAAGCGGCCCACGCTGCTCGTCACCCAGTCGGCCATGGCCGTCACCGGCCTGGCGCTCGCCGTGCTCACCCTCACCGGCCAGGTCCAGGTGTGGCACGTCTACCTCGCCGCGTTCGCGGTGGGCCTCGCCACGGTCGTCGACAACCCGGCCCGCCAGTCCTTCGTCTCGGAGATGGTCGGCCCGAAGCAGCTCCAGAACGCGGTCAGCCTGAACTCCGCGAACTTCCAGTCCGCCCGTCTGATCGGCCCCGCCGTCGCGGGCTTGATGATCACCGGCGTGGGCACCGGCTGGGCGTTCCTCGCCAACGGCCTGTCCTTCGTCGCCCCCATCGTCGGCCTGCTGCTGATGCGCACCCGTGAACTGCACGTCGTCGAGCGCGCGCCGCGCGGCAAGGGCCAGCTCCGCGAGGGCCTGCGCTACGTCGCCGGCCGCCCCGAGCTGATCTGGCCGATCGTCCTGGTCGGCTTCATCGGCACCTTCGGCTTCAACTTCCCGGTGTGGCTGTCGGCCTACGCCGAGCAGGTCTTCCACGCCGGAGCCGGCGCCTACAGCCTCTTCAACACCGTGATGGCGGTCGGCTCCCTGATCGGCGCCCTGCTCGCGGCCCGTCGCGGCACCGCCCGGCTGCGCGTGCTCATCGCGGCCGCCGCGGCCTTCGGCGCGCTGGAGATCGTCGCCGCGATGGCCCCGTCGTACTGGCTGTTCGCGCTGCTGATGGCGCCCATCGGGATCTTCGGCCTGACGGTCAACGTCACGGCGAACACCGCGGTGCAGATGGGTACCGACCCGGCCATGCGCGGCCGGGTGATGGCCCTGTTCATGATGGTCTTCATGGGCGGTACGCCGCTGGGCGCGCCCCTCGTCGGCTGGATAACCGACGCCTACGGTGCCCGGGTCGGCTTCGCCGTGGGCGGTGTCGTCTCGCTCGCCGCGGCCGCCACCATCGGCCTGGTCCTGGCCCGCGTCGGCGGACTGCGCCTGTCGTTCGGCTGGAACCGCGGACACCCCCGCGTGGACCTGGTCCCCCGTGAGCACCGGAAGGAGCTGGCCGCCGCGGCGTAGGCCGAGGGCGGCCGGTTCGCCGGGCGCGGGTCAGTCGCGGGGGAACTCGTCGGACGAGGCCCACCGGCACTGCGCCGCCCCTCTGCTGCTCGATCGCATGCAGCCGCGCGGTACAACGATACGCACGGTGACCAGGTCACGTCCGGCGCGCGGCAGGAGACTGGCCCCATGAGACTTTTCGCCGCCGTACTGCCCCCGCGGGACGTGCTCAACGCGCTCGCGGACGAGATCGCCGGGCTGCGGAGGCTGCCGGGCGCGGACCGGCTGCGCTGGACGCAGCGGCCCGGCTGGCACTTCACACTCGCCTTCTACGGCGAGGTCGGCGAGGAGGTCGTGTCCGAGCTGTCGGCCCGTCTGGAGAGGGCCGCGCGCCGCACCGGGGCCTTCCCGCTCGCGCTGCGCGGGGGAGGTCAGTTCGGGCGCGGCAAGGCGCTGTGGACGGGGGCGGAGGGCGACCTCGCGACCATGCGGCTGCTGGCCGAGCGCGCGGACGCGGCGGCGCGGAAGGCGGGCGTGCCGATGCGGGAGCACCGCCCCTACCAGGCCCACCTGACGGTGGCGCGCAGCCGGGACGGCCTGGACGTGCGGCCGTACGTCCAGGCGTTGCGGGACTTCGCGAGCGATGCGTGGACCGTGGAGGAGCTGGTCCTCGTGCGCAGCCTGCTGCCGAGGTCCGGGGTGCTGGGTGAGCGGCCCCGCTACGAGCCGGTCGGCCGCTGGCCACTGCGGGCGGCCGGTTAGTCTCGAGTACGTGGAACCGAAAACCCGGAACCGGATCATGGCCGGTGCGCTTGTGCTGATGTTCGCCGTCGTCGCCCTGGCGTCCGCGCTCGGCAGGTGACGCGGAGCACGGACGCCAGGGCCGGTACGGCCGCTCGGGCGGCGCGGGAGGTGCCTACCAGGCGAAGGCCTCCGGCGACGGACCCGGCCCCGGGAAGATCTCGTCGAGTCCGGCCAGCAGTTCCTCGCTCAGCTCCAGCTCGACCGCCCGCAGCGCCGACGCGAGCTGCTCGGCGGTGCGCGGACCGACGATCGGGCCGGTCACGCCGGGCCGGGTGAGCAGCCAGGCCAGTGCGACCTCGCCGGGCTCCAGACCGTGCTTGTCGAGCAGGTCCTCGTACGCCTGGATCCGGTCGCGCACGGCGGTGTCGGCGAGCGCGTCGGCGGACCGGCCGGAAGCGCGCCGGCCGCCCTCGACCTGCTTCTTGATCACGCCGCCCAGCAGCCCGCCGTGCAGCGGCGACCAGGGGATGACCCCGAGGCCGTAGTCCCGCGCGGCCGGGATCACCTCCATCTCGGCGCGCCGCTCGGCGAGGTTGTACAGGCACTGCTCGCTGACGAGCCCGATGGTGCCGGAGCGCCGCGCGGCGATCTCGTTGGCCTGGGCGATCTTGTAGCCGGGGAAGTTGGAGGAACCGACGTAGAGGATCTTGCCCTGCTGGATCAGTACGTCGACGGCCTGCCAGATCTCCTCGAAGGGGGTGTCCCGGTCGATGTGGTGGAACTGGTAGACGTCGATGTGGTCGGTCTGCAGCCGCTTGAGGCTGGCGTCGACGGCCCGCCGGATGTTCAGGGCGGAGAGCTTGTCGTGGTTGGGCCAGACGGTGGAGTTGTCCGGGGACATGTTCCCGTAGACCTTGGTGGCCAGGACGACCTTGTCGCGCCGGTCCCCGCCCTTGGCGAACCAGTTGCCGATGATCGACTCGGTGCGGCCCTTGTTCTCGCCCCAGCCGTAGACGTTGGCTGTGTCGAAGAAGTTGATCCCCGCGTCCAGCGCCGCGTCCATGATCGCGTGGCTGTCCGCCTCGTCGGTCTGCGGACCGAAGTTCATCGTGCCGAGCACCAGTCGGCTGACCTTGAGTCCTGTGCGTCCGAGCTGTGTGTACCTCATGGTCCACAAGCCAACGTCTTGGAGTGCGCTCGACGCAAGGGGGGGTTGTGGACGGGGCGGGGCGGCGGTGGTCAGTCGCGGGGGAACTCGTCGGTCCTGAGGACGAGGCCGACCGGAGTGTCGGTGAGGTCCAGGTCCTCGCCGAAGGGGAGCTTGGTCTCGGTCGTGTAGTCGCCGTTCATGGGGTGGGTGTACACGCGGCATTCGCCTTCGTACGGATCGGCGATGAGGTAGATGGGAACTTCGGCGAGCGCGTAGGTGAGCTTCTTGGGGCCGTAGTCATTGGCGGCCGTGTTCTCGGAGACGACCTCGACGACGAACTCGATGTCCCGGTAGTGCCAGCGGCCCTTGGCGTCCGGCACCGAGCGGTCGGCCATCGCCGCGACATCACCGGCGAATCCGTTCAGGCGCCCGGGAAAATCGATCCGTACGTCCGAGGCCAGCCGCTTGGCCGGGTACTTGGCGCTCAGCTGTCGGGCGATGTCGAAGAAGATCTGCCAGTGGGTGTGACGTTGCGGTGACATGAAGATGTTCCCCCCCGACGATCTCGACCTTCGTTCCCTCGGGGACTGGCATCTTCTCGAGCCACTCGGACATCACGTCCAGAGTCAGCTCGTCGCTCTCCTCGGCCATCGTGATCCTGTCTTCCAGGACGGTCATCGTGGCGCTGCTCCCCGGCTGCCCCATGGATGAGCACAGCCGCGCAGTACAACGATACGCACAGTGACAGGGCCCGGGCGGCAGCGCATATGCCAAGAGGAGGAGCCGACGCGGCTCACCCGCCGTACTCCCCGCCCCACCCCCATCCCTCGTGCAGCGCCCCCGCGAACGCCGCCGCGATCTTGTGCTCGCCGCTCTCGTTCGGATGGGTGCCGTCGTAGGTGTCCGTGTGGATGTCGTACGTCGGCGGCAAGGGCGCCAGGAGCAGCGGGGAGCCGGGTTCGTCCAGGCCGGCCACCGCCTCGGCCAGCAGTTCGTTGAAGCGGTCCACCTCCGCGGCGAAGAGAGGGTCGGCCTCGGCTCGGATGTTCGTGATCACCGGGAGCAGGACCGCGCGGATACGCGGGTTGGCGGCCCGCGCCTGTGTCACGAAGGCCTCCACGTGCACCGCCGTCTGCTCGGCGTTCGTGTAGAAGCCCAGGTCGATCAGGCCGAGCGAGACCAGCAGCACATCCGCGCGGCACTCGCGCACCGCGTCGCCGACGAGCGGGACCATGTGTCCCCAGCCCTCGCCCCAGCCGGCCAGATGGGCGCGGGGGAAGTCCGGATCGGCGTAGGCGAGGGAGACCGGCGCGTCCGCCGACTTGTCGTAGAGCGTCTCGCGCGGGCCGACGAGGGTGAACGGGCCGCCGTACGTCGCGCACAGGTGCTGCCACAGACGGTGACGCCAGGTGTGCTCGCCCGCGCTGCCGATCGTCATGGAGTCGCCGACGGGCATGAACCTGAGCATCCGCTCATCATGGACGATGGGCGTCAGCGGTGCGATGTGAGGCCCGCCACGCAGTGTGAACATCCGTGCGGGATGGCAGGCTTGGGGGATGCGCCGACCGTTCGCCCTGCTCGCCGGGGCCCTTCTCGTAGGTGCGCTCGCCGCGCCCGCCGCCCTTGCCGCCGACGGCGACGACGGGTTCACGATCAAGGACCCGCGGATCAAGGAGTCCAGCGGCCTCGCGGCCTCGCACCTGCATCCGGGCGTCTACTGGACCCACAACGACAGCGGCTACGGCCCGCAGATCTACGCCGTGGACGGCAGGACCGGCGAGACCGTCGCCACCGTCACCCTCAGTGGCATCGGCAAGCCCCGCGACGTGGAGGCCATCTCCATCGGGCCCGGCAACCAGATCTACGTCGGCGACATCGGCGACAACCTCGACGGCTCCTGGCCGTACGTGTGGATCTACCGGCTGCCCGAGCCGAAGGAGCTGAAGGACCAGACGATCCGTGCCACGCAGTACGTCGTGAAGTACGCGGACGGGCCGCGCAACGCCGAGTCGATGGTCGTGCACCCGAAGACGGGGCGCGTCTACATCGTCGACAAGAAGGAGGACGGCGGTCACCTCTACGAGGGCCCGGCCGAACTGTCCCCCTCGGGCGCGAACGTCTTCAAGCCGATCGCCCCCGTCGACCTGTGGGCCACCGACGCCGCCCTCTCCCCGGACGGCACGCACCTCGCCGTGCGCGGCTACTTCGGCGGCATCCACTACGACTGGAACGGCGGCAGGATCAAGCGCGCGGGCCAACTCGACGTGCCGCTCCAGAGGCAGGGGGAGTCCGTCACCTACAGCGTGGACGGCACCAAGCTGCTCTACGGCAGCGAGGGATCCGACAGCCCGGTGCAGGTGCGCGACGCGCCGGATGCCGAGGGGTCCGCCAAGTCGCCCTCCCCGCAGGGCGGTTCGAACTCCGTCGAGGCCGGTCCGGACGGGGGCGGCGGCTTCGGCGTGGGCACCGTCGCCGTGGTGGCCGGCGTGGTGGCCGCCGTGTGGGGGTTGGGGCGTTTGTTGCGTCGACGCTCTTGACGGGCGGTCGCCACCTGGCTTCCACTGGGAGGCGCGGGTGTGTGGGAGCGCTCCCACTCGTTCCGGTCCCGCGGCCCCCTCGGGAGGAAGCAGCAACATGTTCCGCACCTTGCGAAGAGCGCTCTGCGCTGCCGCGGCGGCGCTCCTGTTACCGCTGGGCCTGGGACTCGGCCTGCCGGCCACCGCGCACGCGGCCCCCGCGGCGGGCGGCGCCGGCTACTGGCACACCAGCGGACGCCAGATCCTGGACGCGTCCGGACAGTCCGTCCGGATCGCCGGCATCAACTGGTTCGGCTTCGAGACCACCAACCAGGTCGTCCACGGTCTGTGGTCCCGCGACTACAAGAGCATGATCGACCAGATGAAGTCGCTGGGCTACAACACCATCCGGCTGCCCTACAGCGACGACATCCTCAAGTCCGGCGCGATGCCCTCGAGCATCGACTTCTCCGCCGGCAAGAACGCCGACCTGCAAGGGCTGACCTCCCTCCAGGTCATCGACAAGATCGTCGCGTACGCCGGCCAGGACGGGCTGAAGGTCATCCTCGACCGCCACCGGCCGGACTCGGGCGGCCAGTCGGCCCTCTGGTACACCGCGTCCGTCCCCGAGTCGACGTGGATCACCAACCTCAAGTCGCTGGCGACCCGTTACAAGGGCAACGCCACGGTCATCGGCATCGACCTGCACAACGAGCCCCACGACCCGGCCTGCTGGGGCTGCGGGGACCAGGCGACCGACTGGCGGCTGGCCGCCGAGCGGGCCGGCAACGCGGTCCTCTCCGTCAACCCCGACCTGCTGATCTTCGTCGAGGGCATCCAGACCTTCAACGGCGTCTCCGGCTGGTGGGGCGGCAACCTGATGGGCGTCGGCCAGTACCCGGTGCGCCTCAACGTGGCCAACCGGGTCGTGTACTCCGCCCACGACTACGCCACCAGCGTCGCCCAGCAGAGCTGGTTCAGCGACCCGTCCTTCCCCAACAACATGCCGGACATCTGGGACAAGTACTGGGGCTACATCTTCAAGCAGAACATCGCCCCCGTCTGGGTCGGCGAGTTCGGCACCACGCTCCAGTCCACAGTGGACCAGAAGTGGCTGGCGGCGCTGGTGAGTTACCTGCGCCCGACCTCGGCGTACGGAGGTGACTCCTTCCACTGGACCTTCTGGTCCTGGAACCCCAACTCCGGTGACACCGGCGGGATCCTGAAGGACGACTGGCAGACCGTGGACACGGTGAAGGACGGATACCTGGCGACCGTCAAGGCACCGGGCTTCCCGAGCACCGGGGGCGGTGGTGACAACGGCGGTGGCGACAACGGTGGCGGTGACGGCGGCGGCAAGGCCGCCTGCCGGGCCACCTACGTCGTCAGCAGCGACTGGGGCGGCGGCTTCAACGCCGATGTGACGGTGACCAACACGGGCCCCACCGCGATCAAGTCCTGGAAGGTGACCTGGACCTGGAGCGGGTCCCAGAAGGTCACCAACATGTGGAACGCGTCGTACACCCAGAGCGGGGCGACCGTGACGGCGGTCAACGCGGCCCACAACGGGGCGATCGCGGCCAATGGTTCGACGGCCTTCGGCTTCGGGGGCGCGCCCGGGGGCGGGGGTGTGCCGAGCGTGAGCTGCACGGCGTCCTGACGATCGCGAGGCGCCCGGTGGCCGACGCCGGGCGCCTCGCGGCTGCGGCGCGTCGCCGGAACGGACGGCGTCCGGCGTTCCGGCGCCCACGCGCGGATGGCGGAAACTGATCCACCCGGAGGATCGTCTTGGATGGCGACGCCGAGTGGATGGGAAGCCAGGGTGGGTCGGGAACGGGCGGGCGGCGGTGCGGCAGCGGCGGTGCGGGCGGTGGTGCCCCCGTGGGTGCGGCGCCGGTCGGGGCGGCGTGCCCACGGCCAGGAGGCGCAGGGGGACGCGGGGCGCCGGTCGGCGTGGTGGCGGGGGCGGGGGCGGGTGCTCGCCGTGCTCGCGGCGCTGACGGCCGGGCTGCTGGCGTTCCACCGTGCCGTGCCCAACTCAGCGGGCCGTCTGGGCAGTCTGCTGGAGGCGTTCCTGCCGTGGCTCGGCCTGGTGGCCGTGGTGCTGTTCGCCCTCGCGCTGCTGCGCCGTTCGGCCGTGGCGCTGGTGGCTCTGCTGCTGCCGGTGGCGGCCTGGACGTACCTCTTCGGCGGGCTGCTCCTGCCGGCGTCGGCGCCCGGCGCGCGCCAACTGGTCGTGGTGCAGCACAACGTCAGCGACGAGAACGCCGATCCGGCGGGCACGGCCCGCGCCCTGGCCGACGCCGGGCCCGACCTCATCGCGCTGGAGGAGCTGGTGCCCCCGGCGCTGCAGGTCTACGAGAAGACCCTCGCCGCCGCCTACCCCCACCACGAGGTCCGGGGCACCGTCGGACTCTGGTCGAGGCATCCGCTCAGCGACACCCGGCTCCTCGACATCAAACCCCGGAGAATCACGGAGGCCTGGAGCCGCGGGCTGCGGACCGTGGTCCACACCCCGCACGGCCGGATCGCGGCGTACGTGGCGCATCTGCCCTCGCTCCGCGTCCGGGCGAGCGGACTCGCGTCCGGCCGGCGTGACGAGAGCGCCCTGCTGCTGGGCGAGGCCATCGCCGCCGAGGAGCTGAGAACGGTGATCCTGCTGGGTGACCTCAACGGCACGGTCGAGGACCGCGGGCTGGCGCCGCTGACCTCGCGGATGAACGTGGCGGAACGGGGCTTCGCCCTCAGCTTCCCCGCCGCCTTCCCGCTGGCCCGGATCGACCAGGTCATGGCCCGCTCGGCGGCCGTCGCCGACATCCGCACGCTGCCTGCCACCGGCAGCGACCACCTGCCGGTCGCCGCCCGGATCACACTGTCAGCCGCCCGTCGCTGAGGGGGCGGGCCTGCTTCGCCGTTCCCGCAGGCTCAGTGCCCATGACCTGAGCATCAGGAGGACGCATGCGGCCTCGGTGATCCGGGCCGCGGGTGTGGGGGAGCCGTACTCGGAGACGAGGACGATGCCTGCCGTGCCGGTGACGAGCAGCAGCGCCGGCAGTACGCGTCGCCACACGGGCAGGCGGCGCATGCCCCACACCGACCGAGCCGTCCAGGCGCAGACGAACAGGATGAACCACGCGAGGAAACTCATCGCACCCTCCGCTGACGGCAGGAAAGCCCGCCCCGCCGCGTGACCACGGGCGCCCCGCAGTTCGCCGGGCGCCCTTCGCTGCTGTGCGCGGGAGACGCTACAGCTTCTCGATCACGTGGTCGACGCACTTCGTCAGGGCCTCGACGTCCGCCGGGTCGATGGCCGGGAACATCGCGATGCGCAGCTGGTTGCGGCCCAGCTTGCGGTAGGGCTCGGTGTCCACGATGCCGTTGGCGCGCAGGACCTTGGCGACGGCGGAGGCGTCGATCTCGTCGGAGAAGTCGATCGTGCCGATGACCTGGGAGCGCTTGGCCGGGTCGGTGACGAACGGGGTCGCGTACTTGGACTCGTCCGCCCAGGTGTAGAGACGGGAGGAGGAGTCCTTGGTGCGGGCCGTGGACCAGGCGAGGCCGCCCTGGCCGTTGAGCCACTCCAGCTGCTGGTCGAGCAGGAAGAGGGTGGCCAGCGCCGGGGTGTTGTACGTCTGGTTCTTGCGGGAGTTGTCGATCGCCGTGGGCAGCGAGAAGAACTCCGGGACATGGCGGCCGGAGGCGTGGACGCGCTCGGCGCGCTCGAGCGCGGCCGGGGAGAACACGCCGAGCCACAGGCCGCCGTCGGAGGCGAAGGACTTCTGCGGGGCGAAGTAGTAGACGTCGGTCTCGGCGATGTCGACCGGGAGGCCGCCGGCGCCGGAGGTGGCGTCGACGAGGACCAGGGCGCCCTCGTCGGCGTCGGCCACGCGCTTGATGGGCATGGCGACACCGGTGGAGGTCTCGTTGTGCGTGAAGGCGTAGACGTCGACGCCCGCCTCGGCCCGCGGCTCCGGGTGCGTGCCGGGGTCGGAGGAGACGACGGTGGGCTCGGCGAGCCACGGGGCGAGCTTGGCGGCCTTGGCGAACTTCGAGCTGAACTCGCCGAAGGTGAGGTGCTGCGACTTGTTCTCGATCAGTCCGTGGGTCGCGATGTCCCAGAACGCCGTGGAGCCGCCGTTGCCGAGCACGACCTCGTAGCCGTCGGGGAGCCCGAACAGCTCGCGGATGCCTTCGCGCACCCGGCCGACCAGGTTCTTCACCGGGGCCTGGCGGTGGGAGGTGCCCATGAGGGATGCGCCGGTGGCGGCGAGGGCGTCCAGCGCCTCCGTCCGCACCTTGGAGGGTCCCGCGCCGAAACGTCCGTCCGCGGGCTTGATGTCAGAGGGAATCTGGATCTCAGCCACGAACGGGAGAGTAGCGGGTCGGAGAAATCCGGGTGAAACGCATTCCGCCGGGTGAGACGGCCGTCGAATCGATCGCGTGCATGCTGGACGCATGACCGATCTCGCGGATCTTTCGGAGCTTCGGGCGGAGCTGCGCCGGGCCGTGCGCGGGGAGGTGGCGTTCGACGTCGCCTCCCGGGCGCTGGTCACCATGGACGCGTCCAACTACCGGCGGGTTCCGCTGGGTGTGGTGGCTCCGCGGGACGCCGGCGACGTGGCGGCGGTGCTGGAGGTCTGCCGGGCGCGCGGAGTGCCGGTGGTCGCGCGGGGCGGCGGGACGTCGATCGCGGGCCAGGCGACCGGAACGGGGGTGGTGCTGGACTTCACCCGGCACATGAACCGGGTGCTGGCGCTCGACCCCGGGGAGCGGACCGCCGTCGTCCAGCCGGGCGTGGTCCTGGACCGGCTCCAGGAGGCCGCCGCGCCGCACGGGCTGCGCTTCGGCCCCGACCCCTCCACGCACAGCCGGTGCACGCTCGGCGGGATGATCGGCAACAACTCGTGCGGCTCCCACTCGGTGGCCTGGGGGACGACCGCGGACAGCGTGCGGGAGCTGTCGGTGCTCACCGCGGGCGGGCGGCCACTGCGGCCGGGGCGCGAGTGGGCCGGGGCGCCGGACGGGCTGCGGGAGCTGGTGGAGAGCGAACTCGCCCGGCTGCGGACCGGTTTCCCGCGGCTGCCCCGCCGTATCTCCGGGTACGCCCTGGACGCCCTGCTGCCCGAGAACGGCGCGGACGTGGCGCGCTCCTTCTGCGGCTCGGAGGGCACTCTCGGCGTGCTGACGGAGGCGGTCGTACGGCTCGTCGAGACACCTCCCGCGCGCGTGCTGGCCGTGCTGGGGTACGCCGACGAGGGCGCCGCCGCCGACGCCGCGGCCGGGCTGCTGCGGTACCGGCCGCTGACGGTGGAGGGGATGGCGCGGGATCTGGTGCCGTCCGCGGCGGCCGGGCTGCCGCGCGGGGACGCCTGGCTGTTCGTGGAGACGGGCGGGGAGACGGCGGGTCAGGCACGCGCGCGTGCGGAGGCGATCGCGCGGGCGGCGGACGCCGTGGACGCCGCGATCGTCGAGGATCCGGCCGCGCAGCGCGTGCTGTGGCGGATCCGGGAGGACGCGAGCGGTACGGCGACGCGGATGCCGGACGGCAGTGAGGCGTGGCCGGGGTGGGAGGACTGCGCGGTGCCGCCGGAGCGGCTGGGCGCGTATCTGCGGCGGTTCCGGGAGCTGCTGGCCGCCCACGGGCTGCGGGGCGCCCCGTACGGGCACTTCGGGGACGGCTGCATCCACGTCCGTATCGACTTCGACCTGCTGACCCCGGCCGGGATCGGCCGGTTCCGGCGGTTCTCGCAGGAGCTGGCCGAGCTGGTGGTGGCGCACGGCGGTTCGCTGTCCGGGGAGCACGGGGACGGGCAGGCCCGCGCCGAGCTGCTGCCGACGATGTACGGCGAGCGGACGGTGGCCCTCTTCGAGCGGGTCAAGGGACTGTGGGACCCCGACGACCTGCTCAATCCCGGGATGCTGGTCCGTCCCGCGCCCCTGGACGCGAACCTGCGTTTCGCCGTGCTGCCGCGCCGCCCGGTCGACGTGGCCTTCGGCTACACGGCCGACCGAGGGGACTTCTCGGCGGCGGTGCGCCGGTGCGTCGGGGTCGCGAAGTGCCGTACGACCGAGGTGTCGGGCGCCGCGGTCATGTGCCCCTCCTTCCGGGTCACGGGAGAGGAGGAGCACTCCACGCGCGGGCGTGCCCGGCTGCTGCACGAGATGCTCGCCGGTGAGCTGGTGACCGACGGCTGGCGGTCGGCCGAGGTCCGCGACGCGCTCGACCTGTGCCTGTCGTGCAAGGGGTGCCGGTCCGACTGCCCGGTCGGGGTGGACATGGCCACGTACAAGGCGGAGTTCCTGCACCACCACTACGCCGGACGGCGCCGCCCGGCCGCCCACTACGCGCTGGGGTGGCTTCCGGTGTGGCTGCGCTGGACCGCCCGTACGCGCACCGCGGCACTGCTGAACGCGCTCGCCGCCCTGCGGCCGCTCGCGTCGGCCGTGAAACGGCTCGGTGGAATCACACCCGAACGAGGGATCCCGCGTCTGGCGCGCGAGCCGTTCACCCGATGGTGGCGCACGCGGACCGACGCACGGGTGGACGGCGGGGAGAGGGCGGGTGATCTGGTCGTCCTGTGGCCGGACACCTTCACCGAGCACCTGTCGCCGTCCGTGGGCCGGGCGGCCGTACGCGTGCTGGAGGCGGCCGGACTGCGGGTGGCGCTCCCGCCGACCCTGCGCCTGCGCCGCCCTCCGGTGGGCGACGGAAGCTCGGCGCTGCTGAACCCCGTGTCCGTCCTGCGGGGCCGGGGCCGCGTCTGCTGCGGCCTGACGTACGTCTCCACCGGCCAGCTGGAGCGTGCCCGCGCGGTGCTGCGCCGCACCCTTGACCTGATGGAACCGGTGCTGGAGACCGACGCGCCGGTCGTCGTCCTGGAACCGAGCTGCGCCGCCGCCCTGCGCACCGACCTGCCGGAACTGCTGCCCGGCGACCCGCGGGCCCGCCGCCTGGCCGACCGCGTCCTGACCTTCGCCGAGGCCCTGCGGCGTCACGCCCCCGGCTGGACACCGCCCCGCCTGGACCGCCCGGTCGCCGGGCAGACCCACTGCCACCAGCACGCCGTGCTGGGCGACGCGGCCGACCGGCGCCTGCGCGAGGCGGCCGGCCTGACCGGCGAGCTGTCCGGCGGCTGCTGCGGCCTGGCCGGGAACTTCGGCTTCGAGAAGGGCCACTGGGAGGTGTCGGCCGCCTGTGCCGAGGAACAGCTCCTGCCGTCGGTACGGCGGGCTCCGGCCGGCGCGGTGGTCCTCGCCGACGGCTTCTCCTGCCGCACCCAGCTGGACCAGCTGGCCGGAGTACGGGGACGCCATCTGGCGGAGGTGCTGGCGGAGGGACTTGAGGGGCCGGCGGGACGGGAGGGGCGCGGCGGCTCGTGACCGCGGGGCCGCCGACGGGCTGGGGGACACCGGGAGGGGGGACACCGGGACCCGTGACCGGAGGCCGGACGGGCATGCGGTGTCGCCGCGGGCCTGAAGGGACCTGAAGGGATGCGTCGGCCCGTGAACCGTGGGGACGGGCGGGGCGCCGTGGACAGTGGTGTACGGGTTCACGCCCCTGACCGTGTCCACTACCCTGGACCCATCAGTACATCCCGATGAACAAACCCCTAGCCCCGTAACTGGACCGCCCCGTGACCACGCCCAGCGCCGCCACCCCTTCCTCACAGTCCCCGGTCACCTCCGCGCCGGTCGGCGCGCCCACGCCCGGATCCCCGGGCCGTTTCGGCTCGCTCGGCCCGGTCGGGCTGGTCCTGGCCGGGGGCATCTCGGTGCAGTTCGGCGCGGCGGTGGCCGTGACGCTGATGCCGCGGGCGGGCGCGCTCGGCGTGGTGACCCTGCGGCTGCTGGTGGCCGCGATCGTGCTGCTGCTGGTCTGCCGGCCCCGGCTGCGCGGGCACTCGCGCGCCGACTGGGGCACGGTCGTCGTCTTCGGTATCGCGATGGCCGGGATGAACGGCCTCTTCTACCAGGCGGCCGCCCGCATCCCGCTCGGCCCCGCCGTCACCCTCGAAGTGCTCGGCCCGCTCGCCCTGTCGGTGCTGGCCTCGCGCCGCGCGATCAACTTCGTGTGGGCCGCCCTGGCCCTGGCCGGTGTCTTCCTGCTCGGCGGCGGGAGTTTCGACAGCCTCGACCCTGCCGGTGTCGCCTTCGCGCTGAGCGCGGGCGTGATGTGGGCGGCGTACATCGTCTTCAGCGCCCGTACCGGCCGGCGCTTCCCGCAGGCCGACGGGCTGGCCCTGGCGATGGCGGTCGGCGCGCTGCTGTTCCTGCCGCTGGGGATCGCCGAGTCCGGGTCGAAGCTCGTCGTCCCGACGACGTTCGCCCTGGGCGCGGGGGTGGCGGTGCTGTCCTCCGTCCTGCCGTACACCCTCGAACTGCTCGCCCTGCGCCGGCTGCCCGCCTCCACCTTCGCCGTCCTCATGAGCCTGGAACCGGCCCTCGCCGCCACGGCCGGCTTCCTCATCCTCGGCCAGTCCCTCACCGCCCTCCAGGCCGTGGCGATCGTCCTGGTCATCGCGGCGAGCATGGGGGCGGTGCGGACCCAGGTGGCGCGGAGCAAGGCGCCGCTTCCGGAGGCGCACCCCTGACCGGTGCCGGTTTTCGGCGCCGCACGGCGGGACCATGAATTCATGCAAGCATGCTTGTTTGTTTCAAGGGTCGCTGCCATGCTCCACGCATGTCCGACCCGACGCTGGTGTTCGACGATCTGCGTGCCGAGAGTGACGAACTGGATCGGCTTGTCGCCGGGCTGAGCCCCGGGGGCTGGGGGCGCCCGACGCCGGCGCCCGGATGGAGCATCGCCCATCAGATCGCCCATCTCGCCTGGACCGACCGGTCCGCCCTCCTCGCCGTCACCGACTCCGCCGGCTTCCGTGAACTCGTGGACCGGGCGCTGGCCGCGCCCGGTTCGTTCGTGGACGAGGGGGCCGCGGAAGGCGCGCGGGCGGCCCCCGGCATGCTGCTGGAACGCTGGCGGGAGGGGCGGGACGCGCTCGACCGGGCGTTGCGAGCTGCGCCGCCCGGCTCCCGTTTCCCCTGGTACGGGCCGCCCATGTCGGCCGCCTCCATGGCGACCGGGCGGCTGATGGAGACCTGGGCGCACGGGCGGGACGTGGCCGATGCGCTCGGTGTGGTGCGCACACCGACCGACCGGCTCAAGCATGTGGTGCGCATCGGGGTGCGGGCGCGGAACTTCGCCTTCGGGGTGCGGGGGCTGCCCGTGCCCGAGGAGGAGTTCCGGGTGGAGGTCCGCGGTCCCTCCGGGGAGCTGTGGACGCACGGTCCCGAGGGCGCCGGGCAGCGTGTCACCGGGCCCGCCCTCGACTTCTGCCTCCTGGTCACCCAGCGCGCCCACCGCGCCGACCTCGCGGTACGCGCCGAGGGTCCGGACGCCGACCGCTGGCTGGACATCGCCCAGGCCTTCGCCGGCCCGCCCGGCGCCGGCCGGGCACCCCGGGGGGCGGCCGGATGACCCTGCGCATCGGCAACGCCTCCGGCTTCTACGGCGACCGGTTCGACGCCATGCGCGAGATGCTCACCGGCGGTGAACTGGACGTCCTCACCGGCGACTACCTCGCCGAGCTGACCATGCTGATCCTGGCCCGGGACCGGCTCAAGGACCCGGCGGCCGGCTACGCCCGCAGCTTTCTGCGGCAGCTGGAGGAGTGCCTCGGACTCGCCCACGAGCGGTCGGTGAAGATCGTGACCAACGCGGGCGGGCTCAATCCGGCCGGGCTCGCCGACCGGGTGCGGGAACTGGCCGAGCGGCTCGGGATCCCACTGCGCGTCGCCCACGTCGAGGGCGACGACCTCACCGCCGACCTCCCCCGGGCCCTCGGCTCCGCCCCCGAGGGGGGCGCCCCCCTCGCCGCCCACGCCTACCTAGGCGGCTTCGGGATCGCCGCCTGCCTGCGCGCCGGCGCCGACGTCGTGGTCACCGGGCGGGTCACGGACGCCGCCCTGGTCACCGGGCCCGCCGCCGCCCACTTCGGCTGGCGGCCGGAGGAGTACGACCGGCTGGCGGGCGCCGTCGTCGCCGGGCACGTGCTGGAGTGCGGCGCCCAGGCCACCGGCGGCAACTACGCCTTCTTCGCCGACCACGCCCTCGACCGGCTGCGCCACCCCGGTTTCCCGCTCGCCGAGATCCACGAGGACGGCAGCTGCGTCATCACCAAGCATCCCGGCAGCGGCGGGGTGGTGGACGTCGGCACGGTGACCGCCCAGCTGCTGTACGAGACGGGCGGCGCCCGGTACGCCGGGCCCGATGTCACCACGCGGCTGGACACCGTACGGCTCGGTCAGGACGGACCCGACCGGGTGCGCGTCGAGGGCGTGCGCGGGGAGGCCCCGCCGCCCGCCCTCAAGGTGGGCCTCAACCGCCTCGGCGGCTTCCGCAACGAGGTCACCTTCGTCCTCACCGGACTCGACATCGAGCGCAAGGCCGAGCTGGTGCGGCAGCAGATGCGGGACGCGCTCGGGGCCGCCGGGTCACCCCCCGGCGAGGTGCGCTGGGACCTGGTGCGGACCGACCGGGCCGACGCCGGCACCGAGGAGACGGCGAGCGCCCTGCTCCGGCTGGTCGTACGGGACCGGGACCCGCGGGCGGTGGGGCGGACGTTCAGCGGGGCCGCCGTGGAGCTGGCGCTCGCCGGATACCCCGGCTTCCACATGCCGGCGCCTCCCGGGAAGGGCGCGCCCTACGGAGTCTTCGAGGCCGTGTACGTCCCCCAGGACGCCGTCGAGCAGGTGGCCGTCCTCCACGACGGCCGCCGTATCGCCGTGTCACCGCCCCACGGGACGCGCGTGCTGCAGGACGTGGAGCGGCCGCCGCTGCCGGACCCTCTCCCGGACGGTCCCACGCGGCGGGCCCCGCTCGGACTCGTCGCCGGGGCGCGCAGCGGGGACAAGGGCGGCGACGCCAACGTCGGCGTGTGGGCGCGCTCGGAACAGGGCTGGCGGTGGCTCGCGCACGCGCTGACGACCGGGACGTTCCGGCAGTTGGTCCCGGAGAGCCGGACGCTGGCCGTGGAACGGCACGTACTGCCCGATCTGCGCGCCCTCAACTTCGTCGTCCGGGGGATCCTCGGCGAGGGCGCCGCCGCCCAGCACCGCTTCGACCCGCAGGCCAAGGCCCTGGGCGAATGGCTGCGCTCCCGCCACCTGGACATACCGGAGGCCCTGCTTTGACGGTCCTTTCCTCCGCCCTGGACACCGGCTCCGCCGAGTACAGGGCCCACCGCGAGGCCATGCTCGGGAAGCTCGCCGCACTCGACGCCGAGCACGCGAAGGCGCTCGCGGGCGGCGGCGCGAAGTACGTCGAGCGGCACCGGCGGCGCGGCAGACTGCTCGCCCGTGAACGGGTGGAGATGCTGCTCGACCCCGACACGCCGTTCCTGGAGCTGTCGCCGCTGGCCGGGTGGGGCAGCGACTACACCGTGGGCGCTTCGCTGGTCACCGGGATCGGGGTCGTCGAGGGCGTGGAATGCGTGATCACCGCCAACGACCCGACCGTGCGCGGCGGCGCCAGCAACCCGTGGAGCCTGAAGAAGGCGCTGCGGGCCAACGACATCGCGCTCGCCAACCGGCTGCCCTGCGTCAGCCTCGTCGAGTCCGGGGGCGCCGATCTGCCGTCCCAGAAGGAGATCTTCATCCCCGGAGGCGCCGTCTTCCGGGACCTGACCCGGCTGTCGGCGGCCGGCATCCCGACCGTCGCCGTCGTGTTCGGCAACTCGACCGCCGGGGGCGCGTACATCCCCGGCCTGTCCGATCACGTGATCATGGTCAAGGAACGGGCCAAGGTGTTCCTCGGCGGCCCGCCGCTGGTGAAGATGGCCACCGGCGAGGAGAGCGACGACGAGTCCCTGGGCGGCGCCGAGATGCACGCGCGCGTGTCCGGTCTCGCCGACTACTTCGCCCTCGACGAACCGGACGCCCTGCGGCAGGCCCGCCGGGTCGTCGCCCGCCTCAACCACCGCAAGGCGTACCCCGATCCGGCCGCCGCGGCGCCACCCGCGTACGACGCGGAGGAGCTTCTGGGGATCGTTCCCGGCGATCTGCGGATCCCCTTCGACCCGCGCGAGGTCGTCGCCCGGATCGTCGACGCCTCCGACTTCGACGAGTTCAAGCCGCTGTACGGGACGAGCCTGGCCACCGGCTGGGCCACCCTGCACGGCTACCCCGTCGGCGTCCTCGCCAACGCCCAGGGCGTGCTGTTCAGCGAGGAGTCGCAGAAGGCGGCCCAGTTCATCCAGCTCGCCAACCAGCGGGACGTACCGCTGCTGTTCCTGCACAACACCACCGGCTACATGGTCGGCCGGGAGTACGAGCAGGGCGGCATCGTCAAGCACGGCGCGATGATGATCAACGCGGTGTCCAACTCGCGCGTCCCGCACCTGTCCGTCCTCATGGGGGCGTCCTACGGCGCCGGGCACTACGGCATGTGCGGACGGGCCTACGACCCCCGCTTCCTGTTCGCCTGGCCCAGCGCCAAGTCCGCCGTCATGGGGCCGCAGCAGCTCGCGGGCGTGCTGTCGATCGTGGCCCGGCAGTCGGCGGCCGCCAAAGGGCAGCCGTACGACGAGGAGGCGGACGCCGCGCTGCGGACGATGGTGGAGCGGCAGATCGAGTCCGAGTCGCTGCCGGTGTTCCTGTCCGGGCGGCTGTACGACGACGGCGTCATCGACCCGCGCGACACCCGCACCGTCCTCGGCCTGTGCCTGTCGGCCGTCCACACCGCGCCCTTCGAGGGCGCGCGCGGCGGCTTCGGCGTCTTCCGGATGTGAGGGATCCCTTGATTTCTTCTCTGCTCGTCGCCAACCGGGGCGAGATCGCCTGCCGTGTCTTCCGCACCTGCGCGGAGCTGGGCATCCGGACGGTCGCCGTGCACTCGGACGCCGATGAGGACGCGCTGCACACGCGCGTGGCCGACACCGCGGTGCGCCTGCCGGGCGTGACGCCCGCCGAGACGTATCTGCGCGGCGACCTGATCGTGAAGGCGGCGGTGGCGGCCGGTGCGGACGCCGTGCACCCGGGTTACGGCTTCCTCGCCGAGAACGCCGGCTTCGCGCGGGCCGTCCTGGACGCGGGCCTGGTCTGGATCGGGCCGTCCCCGCAAGCCGTCGAGGCGATGGCGTCCAAGACCCGCGCCAAGGAGCTGATGGGTGTGCGGCCCCTGCGCGAGGTCACCGAGGCCGATCTGCCGGTCCTCGTGAAGGCCGCCGCGGGCGGCGGCGGGCGCGGGATGAGGATCGTACGGCGGCTCCGGGACCTGGACGCCGAACTGGCGGCCGCGCGCGCGGAGGCGCTGAGCGCCTTCGGTGACGGCGAGGTGTTCGTCGAGCCGTACCTCGGGGGCGAGGCGGGCGGGCGGCACGTGGAGGTGCAGGTCCTCGCCGACACCCACGGCACCGTCTGGACGCTGGGCACGCGTGACTGCTCCCTCCAGCGGCGCCACCAGAAGGTCGTCGAGGAGGCCCCGGCGCCCGGGCTTCCCGCGGACACCGAGCGGGAGTTGCGCGAGCTGGCCGTACGGGCCGCGCGGGCCGTCGACTACACCGGCGCGGGCACCGTCGAGTTCCTGGTGGCCGACGGCAGGGCGCACTTCCTGGAAATGAACACCCGCCTCCAGGTGGAACACCCGGTCACGGAGGCCGTGTTCGGCGTGGACCTGGTCGCCCTGCAGATCCGTGTCGCCGAGGGCCACGCCCTGGACGCAGAACCGCCCCCCGCGCGCGGGCACGCGGTCGAGGCCCGCCTGTACGCCGAGGACCCGGCCCGCGACTGGGCCCCGCAGACCGGCACCCTGCACCGACTGTCCGTCCCCGGCGTCCGCCTGGACACCGGCTACGGCGACGGGGACACGATCGGCGTCCACTACGACCCGCTGCTCGCCAAGGCCGTCGCCCACGCCCCCACGCGCGCGGAGGCGCTGCGCAAGCTCGCCGGCGCGCTGGAGCGGGCCGCCGTCCACGGCCCGGTCACCAACCGCGATCTGCTCGTGCGGTCCCTGCGGCACGAGGAGTTCGGACGCGGCCGGATGGACACCGGCTTCTACGACCGCCATCTCGCCGACCTGACCGCGCCCGCCCCGGACCCGTACGCGCCCCTGGCCGCCGCGCTCGCCGACGCGCACGGCCGCTCCCGCTTCGGCGGCTGGCGCAACGTGCCCTCGCAGCCGCAGGTCAAGCGGTACCTGATGGCGGGCGAGGAGCACGAGGTGCGCTACCGGCACACCCGCGCGGGTCTGGCCGCCGACGCCGTAGGGGTGCGGGTGGTGCACGCGGACGCGTGCCTGGTCGTCCTCGAAGCCGGCGGCATCCGGCGCCGGTACGAGATCGCCCGGTACGGCGAGCGGGTGTACGCCGGACCGACCGCGCTCACCGCCGTGCCCCGCTTCCCCGACCCCGTCGCCCAGCACGCCCCCGGCTCACTGCTGGCCCCCATGCCCGGCACCGTCGCACGCGTCGCCGAAGGACTGGCGGTCGGCGACACCGTGCGGGCCGGACAACCACTGCTGTGGCTGGAGGCGATGAAGATGGAGCACAGGATCGAGGCCCCGGTCACAGGCACGCTCACGGCCCTGCACGCGGCCCCCGGACAACAGGTCGAGGTCGGCTTGCTGCTGGCGGTAGTACAGGAGCTCTGAGGGGCGCGGGGCGGCACCGACGTGCGGCTCCGCCGCGTCAGCGCGAGCAACCACAGTCAACTCGCACCCGGGAGACGACCATGACCCCCGTCACCGAATCCGAAGAACACAGGGACCTGCGCGCCGCCGTGGCGGCCCTCGGCAAACGCTACGGCCGTGCCTACCTCACCCGCACCGTCGCCGAGGGACGTCCCCCCACCGAACTCTGGTCCGAGGCCGGCAAACTCGGCTACCTGGGCGTCAACCTGCCGGAGGCGTACGGCGGGGGAGGCGGCGGCATCACCGAACTCGCCATCGTCCTGGAAGAGCTGGGCGCCGCCGGCTGCCCCCTGCTGATGATGGTCGTCTCGCCCGCCATCTGCGGCACCGTCATCGCCCGGTTCGGCACGGAGGAGCAGAAGCGGGCGTGGCTGCCCTCGCTGGCGAACGGCACCCGCACCATGGCCTTCGGCATCACCGAACCCGACGCCGGCTCCAACTCCCACCGCATCACCACCACCGCCCGCCGCGACGGCGGCGACTGGGTGCTCACCGGCCGCAAGGTGTTCGTCTCCGGTGTCGACATCGCCGACGCCGTCCTGGTCGTCGGCCGCACCGAGGACGCCCGCACCGGCCGCCTCAAGCCCTGCCTGTTCATCGTCCCGCCGGACGCGGACGGCTTCCAGCGGCATTCCATCGACATGGAACTCACCGCCGCCGAGAAGCAGTTCGAGCTGGTCATGGACGATGTGCGGCTGCCCGCCGACGCGCTCGTCGGTGGGGGCGCCTCCCACGCTCCCGGCAGTGGGGGAGAGGACGCGGGCCTGCTGCAACTGTTCGCCGGACTCAACCCCGAGCGCATCATGACGGCCGCCTTCGCGATCGGCATGGGGCGTCACGCGCTCGCCCGGGCCGTGGAGTACGCGCGCGAGCGCACCGTCTGGAAGGCCCCCATCGGCTCCCACCAGGCCATCGCGCACCCGCTCGCCCAGGCCCACATCGACCTGGAACTCGCCCGCCTGATGACGGGGAAGGCGGCTCACCTGTACGACGCGGGCGACGACGTGGGCGCCGGAGAGGCCGCCAACATGGCCAAGTACGCCGCCGGTGAGGCCTGTGTGCGGGCCGTCGACCAGGCCGTGCACACCCTCGGCGGCAACGGCCTCACGCGCGAGTTCGGGCTCGCCTCGCTGATAACGGCCGCGCGCGTGGCTCGTATCGCCCCGGTGAGCCGGGAGATGATTCTCAACTACGTCTCCCACCAGACCCTGGGCCTGCCCAAGTCGTACTGACCCGCCCGTCGTGTGCGAGGAGGAACCGTGTTCCGCAGCGAGTACGCAGACGTCCCGGCCGTGGAACTGCCCATCCACGAGGCCGTCCTGGGCCGAGCCGCCCGGTTCGGCGGGGCCCCCGCGCTGATCGACGGCACGGACGGCACCACTCTCACGTACGACCAGGTGGACCGCTTCCACCGGCGGGTCGCCGCCGCGTTCGCCGAGGCCGGCGTGCGCAAGGGCGACGTCCTAGCCCTGCACAGCCCGAACACGGTCCTGTTCCCCGTGGCCTTCTACGCCGCCACGCGCGCGGGTGCCTCGGTCACCACCTCCCACCCGCTCGCCACGCCGGAGGAGTTCGCCAAGCAGCTGAAGGACTCGGCGGCCCGCTGGATCGTCACCGTCTCACCGCTGCTCGCGGCGGCCCGGCGGGCGGCCGAACTGGCGGGCGGGGTGGAGGAGATATTCGTCTGCGACAGCGTCCCCGGGCACCGCTCGCTCCGCGACATGCTCGCGGGCGCCGCTCCCGAACCGGCCGTGGACATCGACCCGGCCGAGGACGTCGCGGCGCTGCCGTACTCGTCGGGGACGACCGGCACCCCCAAGGGCGTGATGCTCACCCACCGGCAGATCGCCACCAACCTCGCCCAGCTCGAACCGGCGATCACGGCAGGGCCCGGCGACCGGATCCTCGCCGTGCTGCCCTTCTTCCACATCTACGGGCTCACCGCCCTGATGAACGCGCCCCTGCGCCAGGGCGCCACCGTCGTCGTGCTGCCCCGCTTCGAGCTGGAGACCTTCCTCGCGGCCATCCAGGACCACCGCATCACCGGCCTGTACGTGGCCCCGCCGATCGTGCTCGCCCTCGCCAAGCACCCGGCCGTCGCGGGCTACGACCTGTCGTCGCTGAAGTACGTCGTCAGCGCGGCGGCCCCGCTCGACGCCCGGCTGGCGGCGGCCTGCTCCCGCCGGCTCGGCCTCCCACCGGTGGGCCAGGCCTACGGCATGACCGAACTGTCCCCGGGCACCCACGTCGTCCCGCTGGACGCCATGCACGACGCGCCCCCCGGCACGGTCGGCCGGCTCATCGCCGGCACCGAGATGCGCGTCGTCTCCCTCGCCGACCCGGACAAGGACCTCGGCACCGGCGAGCCGGGCGAGATCCTGATCCGCGGGCCCCAGGTGATGAAGGGCTACCTGGACCGGCCCGACGCCACCGCCGCGATGATCGACCCCGACGGCTGGCTGCACACCGGCGACGTCGGGTACGTGGACGGCGACGGCTGGCTGTTCGTCGTCGACCGGGTCAAGGAACTGATCAAGTACAAGGGCTTCCAGGTGGCGCCCGCCGAACTGGAGGCCCTGCTGCTGACCCACCCGGGCATAGCCGACGCCGCCGTCATCGGTGTGCACGACGCCGACGGCAACGAGACACCGCACGCGTACGTGGTGCGCCGGCCGTCCGCCGACGGCCCGTCGGAAGCGGAGGTGATGCTGTACGTCGCCGAACGCGTCGCCCCCTACAAGCGCGTCCGGCACGTCACCTTCCTCGACGCGGTGCCCCGCGCCGCCTCCGGGAAGATCCTGCGGCGGCGGCTGCGGGACCAGGGGCCCGAACAGCCGCGGGAAGCGGGGGAGCGGCCGTGACGACGATCGCACGCACGCGCGCGCGTGCCGTCGAGACCCTCAGCCTCGACTCGCCGGGCAACCGCAACGCCCTGTCGGCGGCGCTCGTCGGGGAACTCGCCGCCGCCCTCGCCGACTGCGCCGAGGACGCCGCCGTGCGCGCCGTCGTCCTCACCCACACCGGCAACACCTTCAGCGCGGGCGCCGACCTGCGCGACCCTCCCCGGCCCGACGCGCTGGTCGCCCTGCTGCGGCAGATCGTCGAACTGCCCAAGCCGGTCGTCGCCCGGGTCACCGGACACGTCCGCGCGGGCGGCCTCGGTCTGCTCGCGGCCTGCGACGTCGCGATCGCCTCGAACCAGGCCACCTTCGCGTTCACCGAGGTGCGCATCGGGGTGGCCCCCGCGGTCATCTCGCTGCCGCTGCTGCCCCGAGCCGACCCGCGCGCGCTGGCCCGCCACTGCCTCACCGGGGAACGGTTCGACGCGGCCGAGGCGGTCAGGGCCGGGCTGGTGACGGCGGCCGGGGACGACGCCGACGCCGTACTTGAGCCGATCCTCGACGGTCTGCGCCGCTCCTCCCCCCAGGCTCTGGCCGAGACGAAACGGCTGCTCACGGCTAGGGTGCTGGAAGCCTTCGACCGGGACGCGGCCGGCCTGACCGCGCTCTCGGCCCGGCTGTTCTCCTCCGCGCAGGCGCGCGAGGGCATGACGGCCTTCCTCGAACGACGGGATCCGGAATGGGCGGTGTGACCACACACGACCGCGCGGAACGCGCCCCCAAGCAGGACCGCAGCCGGGCCACCCGGCAGCGGCTCCTCCAGGCCGCCGTGGCCTGCCTCGCCGAACACGGCTGGGCCGGGTCCACGGTCTCGGTGGTCGCCGAACGCGCCGGCGTCTCCCGCGGCGCCGCCCAGCACCATTTCCCCACCCGCGAGGACCTGTTCACCGCCGCCGTCGAGTACGTGGCCGAGGAACGCTCCACCGCCCTGCGCGCCCTGTTCCCCGAGGGCGCGGCCGGCGACCGGCGAGCCGTGGTCGGCGCCCTCGTCGACCTCTTCACCGGGCCACTCTTCCGGGCCGCGCTCCATCTGTGGGTGGCCGCCTCCAGCGAGGACCAACTGCGCTCCCGCGTCACCGAGTTGGAGGCCCATGTGGGCCGCGAGACACACCGCATAGCGGTCGAGTTGCTGGGCGCGGACGAGGCCCGCCCCGGCACCCGCGAAACCGTCCAGGGCTTCCTCGACATGGCCCGCGGCCTCGGCCTCGCCAACCTCCTCACCGACGACACCGCCCGCCGCGAACGCGTGGTGGCCCAGTGGGCGGCCCTGCTGGAGGAGGGGCTGGGCCGCGGGCCGGCGACCGCGTGAACCGGACCACACCCGTGTCGCCCGCCCCGCAGTACCCTGTGCGCATGCTTCTGCTGCTCGTGCGACGCCGCCACGTGGACTACGTGCGCGTCACGAGCATGGGCTGTCGGCGCTCCGCCTGACCCCGGCCCTTTCCGCGGCGACCCGATCGCCCGCACCTCTCACGCGGTTCCTCTCATCCGGCACCCGCGCCGCGCGCCCACCCATGGCGGCGGCCGGGACCCGTACACCCTGCGGACGTGACCCATGACGAACACGGCGACGACCCCGTCGTACGACCAGCTCCCCATCATCGACCTCGCCGCGGCCGACCGCGGTCCGCGTGAACGGGCGCTGCTGCACGAGCAGTTGCACGGCGCCGCCCACGACGTGGGCTTCTTCCAACTCGTCGGGCACGGCGTCACCCGGGCCGAGACCGACGCGCTGCTCGACGCGATGCACGCCTTCTTCCGGCTCCCCGAGGCCGACCGCCTCGCCCTGGACAACGTCAACTCGCCCCACTTCCGCGGCTACACGCGCACCGGGGACGAGCTCACCGGCGGTGCCCGGGACTGGCGCGACCAGCTCGACATAGGCGCCGAGCGGCCCGCCCGCGTCCCCGGGCCGGGCGAGCCCGCGTACTGGTGGCTCCAGGGCCCCAACCAGTGGCCGGCCCCCCTGCCCGAGCTGCGCACCGCCGCGCTCGCCTGGATCGACCGGCTCGGCGCCGTCGCCCGCAGGCTGCTGCACGAACTGCTCAGCGCCATCGGCGCGCCCGCCGACTTCTACGACCCGGTCTTCGGCGCGCACGCGCACCCGCACCTCAAGCTCGTCCGCTACCCCGGCAGCGCCGGCGACGGCACCGACCAGGGCGTCGGCGCCCACAAGGACTACGGCTTCCTCACCCTGCTGCTCCAGGACCGGATCGGCGGGCTCCAGGTGCAGCGCGCGGACGGGCTCTTCCACGACGTGCCGCCGATCGAGGGCGCGTTCGTCGTCAACCTCGGAGAGCTGCTGGAGGTCGCCACCAACGGCTACCTCGTGGCCACCAACCACCGGGTCGTCTCCCCGCCCGGCGCCACCGAGCGGTTCTCGGTGCCCTTCTTCTACAACCCGCGCCTGGACGCCCGCATCGCCCCGCTGCCCTTCCCGCACGCCTCCACCGCGCCCGGCGTCACGGACGACCCCGGCAACCCGCTGTTCGCGGAGTACGGCTTGAACGAGCTCAAGGGCAAGCTGCGCGCCCACCCACTGGTCGCCCAGCGGCATCACGCGGAGCTGCTGAGCCCCGCGTGACGCCGGTTGTGCCGCCGAAAGCGCCGACCGGGTGCGGTGAAGCGCCCGGTCAGCGCGCGATGCCGTCGTAGCCCGCGATCTCCCGCGGGCTGCGCGGACCGGGACCGACGTAACGGGCGGAGGGGCGCACCAGCCGGCCGGTGCGCTTCTGCTCCAGGATGTGCGCGGACCAGCCCGCGGTACGCGCGCACGTGAACATCGACGTGAACATGTGCGCCGGCACCTGGGCGAAGTCCAGCATGATCGCCGCCCAGAACTCGACGTTCGTGGCCAGCACCCGGTCCGGACGGCGGCTGTGCAGCTCCTCCAGGGCGGCCTTCTCCAGGGCCTCGGCGACCTCGTACCGCGGGGCGCCGAGCTCCCGGGCGGTACGGCGCAGCACGCGCGCGCGTGGGTCCTCGGCCCGGTACACCCGGTGGCCGAACCCCATCAGCCGCTCACCGCGGTCCAGGGCGTTCTTGACGTAGCCCTCCGCGTCCCCGGTCCGCTCGATCTCCTCGATCATGCCCAGGACCCGGGAGGGCGCGCCGCCGTGCAGCGGGCCGGACATGGCGCCCACCGCGCCCGACAGGGCGGCCGCCACGTCGGCGCCGGTGGAGGCGATGACGCGGGCGGTGAACGTGGAGGCGTTCATGCCGTGCTCGGCGGCGGACGTCCAGTACGCGTCGACGGCCGCCACGTGCTTGGGATCCGGCTCGCCCCGCCAGCGGATCATGAACCGCTCGGTGATGGAGCGGGCCTTGTCGATCTCCCGCTGCGGCACCATCGGCACGCCCTGCCCGCGCGCCGACTGGGCGACGTACGACAGCGCCATGACGGCGGCCCGCGCCAGATTGTCGCGCGCCTGCTCCACGTCGATGTCCAGCAGCGGTTTGAGGCCCCACACCGGGGCGAGCATGGCCAGCGCCGACTGGACGTCCACGCGGATGTCCCCGGAGTGCACGGGGATCGGGAACGGCTCGGCGGGCGGCAGGCCCGGATCGAAGGCGCCGTCGACCAGCAGCCCCCAGACGTTGCCGAAGGAGACCTGACCGACGAGTTCCTCGATGTCGACACCCCGGTACCGAAGGGCGCCGCCCTCCTTGTCCGGTTCGGCGATCTCCGTCTCGAACGCGACGACTCCTTCGAGACCGGGTACGAAGTCGGACATCAGGCGGCTCCTTGTGGTCTGTGCGACAGGCGGTGCGACAGGGACGACTGGGGCTACTGGGACGGTGTGGCGACTGTGAAGGTGTGACGGCTGTGACGGCTGTGACGAGGGGGCGACTGGGACGGCGATCAGGTGAGGGACGTCGGGAATCGGGCCGTCCGCCGGCGGATCCACGGTCGCGTCCCGTGACTCGCGGTCCATGGCGGGCATCCCAGTGGGCATCCCTGTGATGCCCCGTGCGGCCGGCTGTCACCCCATTGGAGCGACAGCAGCACCATAACCCCGAGTGCCACAAAAGGGGAGTGGAGCGGCACTCAGTGCCACCCGGGACCGTGGTGGAGGGCGAGGGTACCCCGCGAAGGCGCCAGGTGGATACGGCAAGATGACCGCGTGACCGACCGAGAAGCCGGTGAAACCGCCCCCTTCGACCTCGCCTCCATGCGCATGCACTACCGGGCCGAGGGGCTGACCGAGGCCGACCTGGCCGCCACCCCCGTCGCCCAGTTCGCCCACTGGTTCCAGCAGGCCGCGACCGAGGCCCGGCTGTTCGAGCCCAACGCCATGATCGTCTCCACCGCGGACACCGACGGCCGGCCCAGCTCCCGCACGGTGCTGCTGAAGTCCTTCGACGAGCAGGGCTTCGTCTTCTACACCAACTACGGCTCCCGCAAGGGCCGCGACCTCGCCGGGAACCCGTACGTCTCCCTGCTCTTCCCCTGGCACCCCATGGCCCGCCAGGTCATCGTCCAGGGCGTGGCCCGCCGCACCGGCCGCGACGAGACCGCCGCCTACTTCCGCACCCGCCCGCACGGCTCCCAGCTCGGCGCCTGGGCCAGTGCCCAGTCCACGGTGATCGCCGGCCGCGCGGAACTCGACGCCTCCTACGCCGACCTGGCCGCCCGCTACCCCGAGGGCGAGCAGGTGCCCGTACCGCCGCACTGGGGCGGCTTCCGGGTCGCCCCGCGGTCGGTGGAGTTCTGGCAGGGCCGCGAGAACCGCCTGCACGACCGCCTGCGGTACGTCGCCGAGCCGGACGGCGGCTGGCGCGTGGAGCGGCTGAGCCCCTGACGCACCCCGGTCGCGGGCGCCGTATTGACATGGCTCTGGTCCAGACCTCACCGTGATCCGCGACACACAGTCGCCCCGAAGGGACGGACCTCGCATGAGCGACCGCACGCCGGCCGGCCAGTTCCTCGACGCCGCCATCGGCCTGCTCCAGCGGGTCCGGGACGAGGAGGCCGAGCGGATCGCGGCCGCCGGGACACTTCTCGCCGACACCGTGGCCGCCGGCGGCCGCCTGTTCGCCTTCGGCGCCGGCCACTCCTCCCTCGCCGCCCAGGACCTCGTCTACCGGGCCGGCGGCCTGGCCCTGATGAACCTGCTCGCCGTGCCCGGCACCGTCGGCGTCGACGTCGTGCCCGCGACCCTCGGCTCCGCCCTGGAACGCGTCGACGGCCTCGCCACCGTGGTCCTGGACAGCTCCCCCCTCCGCTCCGGCGACGCCCTGATCGTCATCTCGCTGTCCGGGCGCAACGCCCTGCCCGTGGAGATGGCCGCGCACGCCCGCGCCCTCGGCGTGCGGGTCATCGGCGTGACCTCGGTGGCCTACGCGACCGGGACCACCTCCCGGCACGCCTCGGGGACGTTCCTGAAGGACCACTGCGACATCGTCCTCGACTCCAAGATCGCGGTCGGCGACGCCGAACTCACCCTCGACACCGTCGCGGCCCCCTTCGCCCCCGCCTCCACCGTCGTCACCTCCGCCCTCCTCCAGGCGGTCATGGCCACCACCGCCGGCGTCCTCGCCGACCGCGGCATCGAGCCCCCGCTGCTGCGCTCCGGCAACGTCGACGGCGGCCACGAGTGGAACGGCCTGATCTTCGACCGGTACGCCGACCGGATCTTCTACCGGCACTGACCCGGACCGCACGCCGCGTACCGATCGGGCTGGCCCGGCCCGGCCCGGACCGCACGCCGCGCACCGATCGGGCTGGCCCGGCCCTCGGCCGACCCGGACCGCACGCGCGCGTCCACGGCGTCGATCCCGGCACACGGGAATTTCCCCGGACGGCAATTCCTTCAATGTTCTGGGAACCCGGTGTGTGCTGGGTCACGTTCCAGTTGAATGATGGGCAGTGAGCGAAACGACGCGCCGTACGTGCGGACGCAGCCTGCAGGGGGTCCAGGTGAGTGCTTCCCGGCGTAGTGGGACCACCGACGAGCTGGGGCCGGACGAGCCCGAGCCGGAGCGGGACGGTCCGCGAGGCTTCGACACCCACGGCGGCTCCGACCTGCTGGCCGCCCTCCTCGACGGCATGGACGCGGCTCTGTGCGCCTTCGACGCCGACGGCGTCCTCACCCACTGGAACCGCGAGGCCGAGCGCATCCTGGGCTGGACCGCCGCCGAGGCCGTCGGACGGCAGGGCTTCGCCGGCTGGGCCGTGCGCAGCGCGGACGCCGAGGAGGTCGAGGGGCGGCTGATGTCCGCCATGCACGCCCCCGGACGCCAGGTGCACGAGTTCGCGCTGCTCACCAAGGACGGCGGCCGCGTCCTGGTGCGGACCCAGTCCGCGGCCGTGCACGGACCCGACGGCAAGCCCGCCGGCCTGTACTGCGCCTTCAGCGAGGTGCACGCGCAGATCGACCTGGAGCGCTCCATCGCGCTCAGCGAGGCCCTGCTCGAGGACGCCTTCTGGGGGGTCGTCCTCGTCGACGCCGACCTGCGGCCCGCCGTCGTCAACGCCTACGCCGCCCAGGCCCTCGGCACCGGCCGCACCGCCGCCCTGGGCCGGCCGCTCGGCGAACTGCTCACCCAGGGCCTGGAGGAACTGGAGAGCGCGCTCACCCACGTCCTGGCCGAGGGCGCCCCGCCCGCCCCCGCCGAGTTCTGGGTGGGCGTACGCACCCCGGAGGGCGACCGGCGGCGCTGCTGGCGCAGCGGATTCGTCCGGCTCTCCTCCCCGCTCGCCGAGGAACCGGTACCGCTCGGCGTCGCCTGGCTCTTCGCCGACGTCACCGAGGCCAAGCAGGGCGAGCAGGAGGCCGCGATGCTGCGGTTCCGCACCAACCAGCTGCACCGGGCCGCCCACGCCGCCGCCGAGTGCGAGGACCCGGCCGAGGCCGCCACCGTCCACCTCGACTTCGCCCTCGCCGGTTTCGCCGACCACGCCCTGATCGACCGTGTGGCGGGCGGCAGCGCCCCGGCCGACCACGAGACGGCGGCCCCGGTCCGGCTGGTCCGCGTCGCGGCCACCCCCTCCGGCGGCCCCGGGCCCAGCCTGCTCACCGGGCAGGCCGGGCTGCCGGTCCGCTACGGGACGGGACACCCCGCCCTCCAGTGCGTCGACCGCGTCGGCTCCGTACGGGCCTCCGCCGGGGCCGTACCCGCCGACCGGGCGCGTGAGTGGGCCGAGGCCCGGCAGTGGCCGGGCGAGGCCGTGCACGCCCTGTGCGCGGTGCTGCGCAGCCGCGGCCGCACCCTCGGCGTCGTGACCTTCCTGCGCGGCTCCGGCCGCACCCCCTTCGAGCGCGCCGACGCGGCCTACGCCGAGGACGTGGCCGCACGCATCGCCGCGGGCCTGGACCTGGCGCTCCTGGCGAGGGACGGCCGCGCCTGACCGCACGGGGGCGGCCCCGCCGCGACGGCACACGCGTCCCGTGAAAAAAACCTGTTGAGTATCGCCGGTCCGCTTCCTAGGGTGTTGTGCACACACGAAGGGAGGTGATCCGGTAGATGAGTGAGACCCGGACGCGTGAGGTGGCTGCGGGCTAGCGGCCCGTCACCCCACCCTGTGCGGTGCCGGACCAGCGCGTGACAGAGACGTGCGGCCGGCCCAATTTCAAGCAGTCACCCGACCCGCGAGCTGCCGGTACGTCCGGCCGGCTCCTCCGCCGAGGCGGAGGGACCCAGCTCGCGGGTCGTCTGCGTTTCGCGCGGGCCGCCCGGTTGTCAGTGGGATGCGTCAGAATTGACTCCAGGGCCAGCGCACGCGCCGGGGAGCCGCCGGGCCTCCGGCCGAGGTAATCGAGGGGCACGTATGTCCGGACTGATCGACACCACGGAGATGTATCTCCGCACCATCCTCGAGCTGGAGGAGGAAGGCGTCGTCCCCATGCGCGCCCGGATCGCGGAGCGCCTGGACCAGAGCGGGCCGACGGTGAGCCAGACGGTCGCGCGCATGGAGCGCGACGGACTTGTCTCGGTGGCCAGCGACCGGCATCTGGAGCTCACGGGCGAGGGCCGCCGGCTGGCCACGCGCGTGATGCGCAAGCACCGGCTCGCCGAGTGCCTGCTGGTCGACGTGATCGGCCTGGAGTGGGAGCAGGTGCACGCCGAGGCCTGCCGCTGGGAGCACGTGATGAGCGAGGCCGTCGAGCGCAGGGTGCTGGAGCTGCTGCGGCACCCGACCGAGTCGCCGTACGGCAACCCGATCCCGGGCCTGGAGGAGCTGGGCGAGAAGGACGGCGCCGACCCGTTCCTGGACGAGGGGATGGTGTCGCTGGCCGACCTGGACCCGGGGGCCGACGGCAAGACGGTGGTCGTCCGCCGGATCGGCGAGCCGATCCAGACGGACGCGCAGCTGATGTACACGCTGCGCCGCGCGGGCGTGCAGCCCGGCTCGGTGGTCAGCGTGACGGAGTCGGCGGGCGGTGTGCTGGTCGGCAGCAGCGGCGAGGCGGCGGAGCTGGACGCGGAGGTCGCCTCCCACGTCTTCGTCGCCAAGCGCTGAACGGGCCGCCGGTCCGGGCCGCCCGTCCCCCGTCCGTGGGTCAGCGCGTCGAAGCGCAGCGCGCGGGCGCCGGGCGTGCGAGGCTGTCGCGAGAGGCATAGGGCTTGAAGGGGTGGGGGAGAATGTGGCGGAGATGTGGGGAGAGCCCCGGCGCCGTGCGGCGCCGGGGCCCGTCCTCCCCTTCAACGACCCGGAGCCCCGAGCTCTCAGGGTCGTTCCCCTCGGACCCCTTTTCCCCGAGTGGTCCGCCTCCCGTTGAAGATCTCCCCAGGGGGGCGGCGATCAATCCTGACCAGGTGTCACTCGAACGAGGGGTGTTGGTGACGGAGACACAATTTTCGAATAAGTATTCGATAGTCTGAGTGTCTGCGCATAAGGGCCCCCGGGGCCCGCGCTCCAGAATGTGCACGACGGCATGAGGAAGCTGAACACGGTTCCAGGGGGGTGCCAGGACCAATGGTGCGGCGCATCGACGTGACCGGGTCGGGCGGTGTACGGCTCGCGGCCTGGGAGTTCGCCGAGCCCCCGAAGGCCGTGCCGGGGCAGGTGCGGGAGCGGACACCGGTCGGGTCCGGCGTCGGACCCGACCGGACCGACGGAGTGCTGTTACTGCACGGCCTCATGGGCCGTGCCTCGCACTGGGCCGCCACCGCCCGCTGGCTCTCCGGGCGGCACCGCGCCGTGGCCCTCGACCAGCGCGGGCACGGTCAGAGCGAGAAGCTGCCGCAGGCCGCCTACGGCCGTGAGGCCTACGTGGAGGACGCCGAGGCCGCCCTCGAACAGCTCGGGCTCGGCCCGGCCGTCGTCATCGGGCACGCGATGGGCGCGCTGACCGCCTGGCAGCTCGCCGCCCGCCGCCCCGACCTGGTGCGCGCCGTGATCATCTGCGACATGCGGGCCTCCGCGCTCGGCGCCGCCTCCCAGCGGGAGTGGGAGGACTGGTTCCGGGCCTGGCCGGTGCCGTTCGCCGCCCTCGCCGACGTACGGAAGTGGTTCGGCGAGGACGATCCCTGGGTGGAGCGCCCGAACCCGGCACGCGGCGAGTTCTACGCCGAGGTCATGCACGAGAGCGCGGACGGCTGGCGTCCCGTCTTCGAACCGCAGCAGATGCTGACCTCCCGCGAGGCCTGGGTGTACGACGCCCACTGGGAGGAGCTGGCCCAGGTCCGCTGCCCGGCCCTCGTGGTCCGCGGCCTGGACGGCGAACTCGGCCGGGCCGAGGCCCAGGAGATGGTCCGCGTCCTGCCGCGCGGAGAGTACGCGGAGGTGGCCGACGCCGGTCACCTCGTCCACTACGACCAGCCGGAGGCCTGGCGCACGGCCATCGAGCCGTTCCTGGAGGCGGTGCTCACGGGATGAGCGCCGCTCCCACGTCCCCCGCCGTGCCGACGGCCGTCCAGGAGGCGTTCCTGAAGGCCTTCCACGCCGAGCGCCCGGCGGTCACCGCGGACGCCTTCCTCGCCGGGCGGGCGCCCGACGGGCGCTCCAGCTACGAGATCCTGAGCGACCGGGTGGCCGGAGCCCGGCGGGTTCTGGACCTCGGCTGCGGCGACGGCGTACTGCTGGACCTGCTGGCCCGCACCGAGGGGCGGCGGCTCGCCGGCGTGGACCTCTCGCCCGAGGCGCTGGCCCTGGCCCGGCGCCGCCCGTCCCTGCGCGCCACCGCGCTGGCCCAGGCCAGGGCGCAGGGGTTGCCCTTCACCGACGGGGTCTTCGACGCCTGCGTCTGCCACATGGCGCTGATGCTGATGGGCGACGTCGACCGGGTGGCGGCGGAGACGGCCCGGGTCCTGTCGCCCGGCGGCCTCCTGGCCTGCGTGGTCGGCGGCGGTCCTCTCGGCGGGGAGGCGTACGAGCTGTTCAGCGACCTGCTGAGGGCCGCCGTCCGGCGGGCGCCGGTCGAGCAGCGCATTCCGCCGCTGGGGGACCGCAGGACCCGCAGCCACGAGGGGCTCGGCGCGATCCTGGAGCCGGCCGGCTTCGGCGCTCCGGACCGGGAGACCGTCCCGATCGACCTGAGCGGACCGGTGGACCAGGTCTGGGCGGCTCTTTCCGGCATCTACGACGTCGGACCGCTCGACCCGGCCGCCGTCTCCCGGCTGCGGGAGAGCTTCGTGCGGGAGGCGGCCGGGCTCGCCGGGCCGGACGGGCGGGTCCCGTGCGGCTTCACCGTCCACGTGGTGACCGCGCGCCTGCGCTGAGCGGCCCGCGCCTCAGCCCTTGCTGACCGCCGTGAGGATCTCCGGCAGCCGGGCCGCCGTGCGCGGAGCCGCCAGGCGCAGGCCCAGCAGGGTGACCCCCGCCCCGTACGCCGCGCCCACCGGCAGCAGCAGCGGGCTCCAGCTGTCGCCGGTGGCGCTGACGTTCGACCAGATGACGAGGACGATGAACGGCGCGCACAGCAGGGCCGCCGCGACCATGCCGCCGAAGATGGAGACGAAGGCGAGTCCGGCCTGACCGGGGGCCACGTTCTTGTGGCCCTCCTGCGGGATGGAGTACGGGAAGCGGGCCGACGTCCACGCTCCGGTCGCCAGCATCGCGCCGAGCAGGGCGAAGGACAGGCCGAGCACCTCCGGCAGCCGGCGCCACTCGCCGAGCAGGCCCGTCGTCAGCACCGTGACCAGGGTCGCGTACGGCAGGGTGATCAGCAGCAGGGCCAGCGCCCGCGCGCGCAGCTCGGCGTAGGCGTCCCGCGGGGCCGAGATTGTCAGCGCGACCAGCCAGAACGCGGAGGTGTCCTGGCCGAACTGGTTGTACATCTGGATGCCGAGCATGCCCGCGGCGAAGCAGGCGAAGTACGGCGAGCCGGTGCCCTGGACCGCGTTGAACACCGGCACGATCAACCCGATGGCCAGCGAGGTCACCCAGGCCGCCTTGGTCTTCGGATCGCGCCAGACGTAGCGCAGGCTGCGCTCCATGACGGTGCCGGTGCGGCCGGCCGGCAGCCACCGCGCCAGGCCGCCGCCCTCCCGGGCCCGACCGCGCGCGGGAGCGTCGACGGCCTGCAGGGTCGAGGAGTCGGGCGAGGTCATCAGCCCGGTCAGGCTGCGCGCCCACACCGCCAGCAGGGCGGCCAGGGCGGCCGCGGTCAGCGCGAGCTGGGCCACCGCGACGCCGTAGGAGCCCCTGCTCGCCGAGTCCACCGCGCCCACCGCCGAGGCGGGCGGCAGCCACCGCAGCACGTCCGCCACCGGGTCGAGCCGGCCCAGGCCCGCCGAGCCCAGGCGCTGCATGCCGAAGTTGACGACCTGCGCCCCGATCGCGATGACCAGTCCGCTGAGGACCGCGAGGTCCCGTCCCTTGCGGCTGGTCAGCAGCCGGATGTTGGCGGTCGCCACGGCCCGCGCGAGGGCCACGCACACCAGCAGCGTGAGGACGAGGGCGAGGACCGCGACGACGGACGCGGCCGCCCCGCGCGCCACCGAGATCACACAGCCCACCAGCAGCAGCACCGTGAACAGCGGCCCGATGCCGACCAGGGACGCCGCGAGCAGCGCGCCGACCAGCGGCCGCGGTCGCAGCGGCAGCATCACCAGGCGGGTCGGGTCGAGGGTCTCGTCGCCGCTCGGGAAGAACAGCGGCATCACGGCCCAGCCCAGCGCCAGCACGGCCACGCCCAGGACGGCCACGGAGGCGATGTGCGCATGGTCGCGCAGCGCGATCAGGCCGGTCATCTGCAACGCGGCGAACAGCAGCGCGACGACGGCCGAGGCGATGAACGCGGCACGCCGCCCGGCGGACTGCCGGAGCCCGTTGCGCAGCAGCGACAGCTTCAGGCGTACGACGACGGGCGTGATCGAGGGGGCCCGGGTGCCGGCGCTCACCGGGCACCGCCGCCCAGCCAGTCCAGGTCGGAACCGGCGTCCCGGCTCCGCGCGCCGACGAGTTCGAGGAAGGCCTGCTGAAGGGTGGGAGCGTCGCCGCGCACCTCGGCGAGGGTGCCCTGGGCCCGGATGCGGCCGGCGGCCATCACGGCCACCCAGTCGCACAGGGACTCGACCAGTTCCATGACGTGCGAGGAGAACACGACGGTGGCGCCGGAGCCTGTGTACCGCTCCAGGACGCCGCGGATGGTCTGCGCGGACACCGGGTCGACGCCCTCGAACGGCTCGTCGAGGAAGAGGACTTCCGGGTTGTGGAGAAGGGCGGAGGCGAGCCCTATCTTCTTGCGCATGCCGGTCGAGTAGTCGACGACGAGCTTGTGCTGGGCGCCGGCGAGGTCCAGCACGTCCAGCAGCTGCGTGGCCCGCCGGTCCACCTCCTCCCCCGGCAGCCCGCGCAACCGCCCGGAGTACGACAGCAGTTCGCGGCCCGACAGCCGCTCGAAGAGCCGCAGCCCCTCGGGCAGCACGCCGATCCGCGCCTTCACCGCCACCGGGTCCCGCCACACGTCGTGCCCGACGACCTCGACGGTGCCCTGGTCGGGCCGGAGCAGCCCGGTCACCATGGAGAGCGTGGTGGTCTTCCCGGCCCCGTTGGGCCCGACCAGCCCGATGAACTTCCCGGCGGGCAGTTCGAGATCGATCCCGGCGACGGCGACCTGCTGCCCGAACCGCTTCCAGAGCCCCTGCACACGTACGGCGCTTGTACCCACTGCGACTGCTCCCTCCGTCAGCACGAACCCTACGGGGGAACACCCTGCCCGAGGGGTGCGGGACCGCGCTGATCTGCAGCTCCGCCGGGCCTGGGCCCGGGGCGGGCCGCCATGCGGGACCGGCGGATGCCGGGGAGCGCGTACCGGAACGGCTACCGGTCCCTGCCGCACGCGTACGCCAGCGGCGGGACCAGTTCGCCGACGTCCGGCAGCCAGCGATTCGCCGGCGTCGGCCGGCAGGCCCACTGCACCGCCCGCGCGCCGTACCGCGTGGGCGGCGCCACCACGTACGCGCCTTCTCCGAGGGCGGCCAGGTCGAGCGAGGCCGGCGACCAGCCCAGCTTCCGTACGAGGTCCGGCAGTTTCACGGACGTGCCCGGCAGCACGAAGAACTGCATCCGCCGCTCGGGGGTCAGGATCACCGGGCCCAGCGCCGACCGCATCCGCTCCAGCCGGGCCAGCGCGAGGAACCCGGCCGTCTCCGGCACGGAGACCGCGTCGAACGTACGGCCCGTGGGCAGCAGGACCGACGCCGTCGGCTGCTGCTCCCACATCCGGCGCGCCACGCTCGCGCTGCCGGTCGCCAGGGACGCCCATCCCTCGTGCACCGGATGCGCGCCGGGCGCAGTGCACCGGGGGTCCCCGCAGGAGCAGCGCTGCACCCCGCCGACCGCCACCAGCCAGGTGCCGGGGAACACGTCCCAGTGGCGTTCCTCGGTGTAGCGAACGGCTGTCTCCAGCAGCGACTCCCCGCGCTGCTGGGGAATGTGACCGGCCGCCCGACCGGCGCTCCATGCGGCTTCCGCGCCCGCGATCTTCTCTTCCACGCCCCACTCAACTGCCGCGCCCACCTGGAGTTACGGGCGGGTCTGGTGGTCGGACGCGCCGGGGAGGAGCACCCCCTCGGTGCCCGGGGCGCATGGGTGCATGTGTGGGGGCGCGCAGGAGGATCTCCGGCGGCGGCTGGGTAGTTCGGTGGGGGGCGGCATTCGCCTTCACCCCGGCAATCCTCACATGTCCCGCATTTTCGGTATGTCCACGGGGCATCGATCTTCACGGCCGGAGTTCTCCGCCGGGGCGCGGATCGCGTCCGGCCGCGCAAGAGCCGTCAACTCGGTGCGCGGGCAGGCACCGCAGCTTCAGGGGGTTAACGCCATGGCCGCCAGGCCTCTCGTCGCGCGGCAGCCGAACGAACGGCTGCAGGCGCTCATCCAGGAAGCGGGCTGCTCGAACGCCGGGCTGGCCCGCAGGGTCAACATGTGCGGCGCCGAGCACGGTCTCGATCTGCGCTACGACAAGACGTCGGTGGCACGCTGGCTGCGCGGACAGCAACCGCGCGGACGGGCCCCGGCGATCATCGCCGAGGCGCTCGGCCGCAAGCTCGGCCGTACGGTCACGATCGACGAGATCGGCATGGCCAACGGCAAGAACCTCGCCTCGGGCGTGGGTCTCCAGTTCTCGCCGACGGTGCTCGGAGCCATCGAGCAGGTCTGCGAGCTGTGGCGCAGCGACGTGGGCCGCCGGGACTTCCTGTCCGGCTCCGCCGTCGCCGCCTCCGCGCTGGTCGAGCCGAGCCGTGACTGGCTGATCTCCGCGCCGGACCCGCAGGTGGCGCGGGCGGCGGGGTCGCGGGTGGGCCAGTCCGACGTGGCCGCCGTACGGGCCATGACGCAGGCGCTGGTCGACCTGGACCACAGCCACGGCAGCGGGCATGTGCGCCCGGTGGTCGTGCACTACCTCAACAGCGTCGTCTCCGGGCTGCTCGCCGGCTCCTACCGGGAGGCGGTGGGCCGCGATCTGTTCGCCGAGGTCGCCCGACTCACCGAGCTGGCCGGGTACATGGCCGTCGACACCGGCCAACCGGGCCTGGCCCAGCGGTACTACATCCAGGCGCTGCGGCTCGCCCAGGCGGCCGGGGACCGCGGCTACGGCGGCTATGTGCTGGCCGCCTCCATGAGCCATCTCGCCGCGCAGCTCGGCAACCCGCGGGAGATCGCCCAGTTGGCGCGGGCGGCGCAGGAGGGCGCGCGCGGTCGTGTGACGCCGCGCGCGGAGGCGATGTTCCACGCGGCCGAGGCGCGCGGGCACGCGCTCATGGGCGACGCGCGGGCGGCCCAGCTGTCCGCCGGGCGGGCGGTGAGCGCGCTGGAGGCCGCTCAGCCGCACTCCGGGGACGACCCGGCGTGGATCGCGCACTTCGACGAGGCGTATCTCGCCGACGAGTTGGCGCACTGCCACCGGGACCTGGGGCAGGCGGAGGCGGCGGCGCGGGCGGCGGAGGAGTCGCTGGCCGGGCATCCCGCGTCGCGGGCGCGGCGGCGGGCCATCGGCTATGTGCTGCTCGCCACAGCGCAGGTGCAGCAGCGGGAGGTCGAACAGGCTTGCAGCACCGGCCTGAAGGCGGTGGAGCTGCTGCGGACGCTGCGGTCCAACCGGGGCGCGGAGTACCTGGAGGACTTCCAGCAGCGCCTGGAGCCGTTCCAGGACGAGCCGGTGGTAAGGGAGTTCGGGGCACGGCTGGAGACGCGGGTGGCGGCGTGACCGCGCGCTCGTGTTCTCCCTTCTCGTGTTCTTCGTGAGACCCGGGACATGAACAGCGTGCCGGGGGCGGGTTTTGTTACTGCCGTCACAGGGAAGGAGGTCTCGTCCCCTGCTGCGTGGCACGGGGCTCGGGGGACCCGGTAGCGTGAGCCGACGATTCCGAAGGTCCCCCATTCGTAGGAGTCCCGGTGACGCAGAGTGGACAGGGCGAGGAGCCCTCGGCGCGACCCGCGCACGAAGGCATCGTGCTGCCCTCCGACGGCGGTGAGCCCTTGCTGCCGGGCATGACCGGCGGTTCGGGCGGCCATCCGGCCGGAGTGCGGCCGGGCGGTCAGGCCCCGGCGGCGGCCCCGGCCGGCGGTCAGGCCTGGGGCCAGCCGTGGGGCCCCGGCCAGCAGCAGCCCCCGCAGCAGGACCAGGGCTGGCAGCAGGGCTGGGGCTCTCCGGAGCCGTACCAGCAGCAGGGCCAGTGGGACGCGCAGGGCCAGGCCCCCCAGCACCCGGGCGCGGGCCCCCTGCCCCCGGAGAACGCCCCGTCCCACGGCACCCCGCCGTACCAGCAGCCCGGCACCGACCCCTACGGCGCCCCCGCGCACCCCGGGCACGGGCTGCCGCCCGCCGGTGGCGACCCCTACGGCGCCTCCGGCCACTCCGTGCCGCAGGGCGCGGCGCACGGGCTGCCGCCCGCCGGCGCCGACCCGTACGGCGCCCCCGGCCACTCCGTGCCGCACGGGATGCCGGGCGGCGACGAGGGAGCGACGCAGTTCATCCCGCCGGTCCCCGGTGGATCCGCGGCCGAAGGGGCCACCCAGTTCCTGCCGCCCGTGACAGGCGCGGCGGTGGACGAGGGGGCGACACAGTTCATCCCGCCGGTGGGGCCGGGTGCCCTGCCGCCGGAGGCGTCCGGCGGCGGGCCGGCCCCGTACCCGGGCCAGATACCCCAGGGCGCCGCGCCCGGTCACCACCCCGACGCCGAGGCGACGCAGTTCATCGCGCCCGTGGACGCCCAGGGGGGCGGGCGGCAGACGCCCGCCGAGTTCGACAACCTCTTCCGCAGCGACGCCGGTGGCGCGGCCCCGGCGACCCAGCAGCTGCCCCTGCTCCAGAAGGGTCCGCCCGACCAGCCCCAGGCCCGGCCCGTGTCCGCCCCGCCCGGCGGGTACGACGGCGACGGCGGCCGGGGAGGCCGGCGCACCGGCTCGCGGGTGCCGGTGATCGCGGCCGTGGGCGTCGGGATCGCCGTCCTCGGCATCGGCGCCGGGGCGCTGCTCAGCGGCGGCGACGGGGACGGCGACAGCGGCGACAAGAACACCACCGTCGCGGCCACCGCGCCCGTCACCGAGGACGCCTCCCCCTCGCCCGCCGCCGACCCGGCCCGGGCGCAGGCGGTCGAGCTGGACAAGCTGCTGGCCGACAGCGGCAGCAGCCGCGCCTCCGTGATCAAGGCGGTGGCCGACGTCAGGAACTGCGACAACCTCGGCCAGGCGGCCTCCGACCTGCGCAGCGCGGCCGAGCAGCGCAAGGGCCTGGTCACCCGCCTGGGACAGCTGTCCGTCGACCAGCTCCCCGCCCACGCCGAGCTGACGGCGGCCCTCAACAAGGCCTGGAAGGCCTCGGAGTCGGCCGACCTGCACTACGCGGCCTGGGCCGACCAGGCCCACGGCAAGAAGGTGTGCAAGAAGGGCCACGCCCGGGACACGGGTGAGACCAGGGCCGGCAACCGCGAGAGCGGCGTCGCCACCGCGGAGAAGGCCAAGGCCGCCCAGCTGTGGAACACGATCGCGAAGACGTACGGCCTCACCCAGCGCCAGCCGACCCAGCTGTAGGAGCCGGCCGGCGCGCTGCGGCTCAGCCGGCGTCCTCGAGCGTCTTCGCCACGTTGACGAATCCCTTCGTGGCCGGCACCAGCCGGCCCTGCCGCACCGTCTGAAGGGACACGTCGGCGTTGGTGAGGCGGGCGAGACCGGTGGCGGCGAGCAGGTCGGAGTGGCGCCACCGCAGCGGCGGGGTCAGCCCGCCGGTGCGGACCTCCAGCCCGCCGTCGAGGGCGCGCCGCACGGAGGAGGCGCTCACCTCCCCGTCGCCGATCTGTTCGAGGACGGCCCGGAGCACCGTGTAGGCGATCCACGTGGTCTGCACTCCGGCGTCCTCGGGATCGACGCGGTTGTCGCCGAAGGCCGCCTCGTTGATCACCTTCTTCATCCCGTCCCAGCGCGAGTCGCTCGCCACCGGGTACCAGCCGGTGAGGTACGACCCCTCGTACGGGCCGGACCGCCCGCCGCCGGCGTCGATCACGGTCTGGTCGACGCTGCCGAGCACGGCGGCGGTGCGCACCTGCGGATAGGTGTCGCGCGCGCGGCGGAAGGAGTCCATGAAGATGTTCGTGCGCTCCCCGAGGGCGGGGATCACGCAGCCCGTCCGCGCCGGGTCGGCGCTCGCCTGCCGCAGCGCCAGATCGGCCTGGTCCAGGTACTCGGTGGCGTCCTCGGCGGCCCGCTGGTCGTGGGCCGGTTCGTGGCCGCCGGCCCGCAGTCCCGCGTTGAGCAGTCCGGGCAGCTCGTCGCCCGCGATGGTGTCGGGCCGTACCAGCGTCACCGGGCCGCAGTGCGCGGCGAGCTCCTTGCCCAGACCGGCCAGCAGGGCGGGCTGGCCGCCGTTGACGGGGTAGGACAGGGCGCGGGTGAACTCGGTGGTGGTGACGCCGTAGCCGCCGATGTACGGGATGCCGGCGCTCTCCAGGGGCGGGAAGAAGGAGTCGCTGTACTGGCTGTACGAGCCCACGACGGCGACCGCGTTCTCCTTGACGGCGCGCCGGGCGCACTTCGCCGCGGCCACGCTGTCGTTGCCTTCGTTGCAGGTCAGGACGTTGAGCTTGCGGCCGGCGATACCGCCGTGGGAGTTCACCCAGCGGGCGTAGGCGCGGGCCATGGCGGGCATGCCGGGCTTGTTGGTCGCCCGGGTGTTCTCCGGCGCCCACGTCATCACGGTGACGGAACCGCCCCCGGAGCCCCCCGTGGCACCGGGGACGATGCCGCAGCCGGCGGCGAGCGAGGCACCCGCCAGGAGAGCCCATGCCGGCAGCAGGGTTCTTCTCACGGACCGGGTGAGGGTGGGGAGGAATGTGCCACGGGAGCTTCGCCTGCCGGTCATGCTCACGCACGATTCCGTCACATCACCAACCCGTTGATGACTCTCGGTCAACGAGTGGTGACGTATGGGTGAATTACGGGGGCAGGTGGGGCCCCTGGGGCGGGGAACGTACGATCGATGACCGTGCAAGGTTCGGAGAACTCTTCCCGTCGCGGCCGTCGCTCCTCCACCATGGGCGGCATGCCACTCAACGACATGCCGTGGTGGCGCTGGCGCAGCAATGTGCGTTCCGCGCTGCACATGCTCTCCGACCCGGTGTTCCAGCGGGACGTCTGGCTGGCAGGCGTCGAAGGGTACGGCGACGTGACCGACGCCGTCTACCGCCTGGTCGAGGACACCTGGCTGGACAACTGGTCCGCCGAGAAGTACGTCGGCACGATCTTCCGGGACTCCCAGGAGGCGGCGCTCGTCGACACCGCGGTGCTGCGGGTGCTGCGCATCATGCACCAGGTCGGCCCGGACGCGCCGGTGTCCGCCTACCTCGACCATCACGCCTGGCCGGAGGCGGTGCGGGCGGCCCGTGACGCGCATGTGCGCCTCGCGGCGAGCGACGGCGACGAGCCGGACACGCCGCCCCGCAGCCTGGAGGTGCTGCGGATCATGACGCGGTCCGCTTAGCGGACGACGGACCCCGCACGGGCCCGGACGTGAGACCCTGTCCCGCATGAGCGAGCAGCCCTCCCGCGCCGCCGCGGCGCAGGCCGAACAGTACGTCCTCATCCTCTCCTGCCCGGACAAGCAGGGCATCGTGCACGCGGTGTCCAGCTACCTGTTCATGACGGGTTGCAACATCGAGGACAGCCAGCAGTTCGGCGACCACGACACGGGGCTGTTCTTCATGCGGGTCCACTTCTCGGCCGACGCGCCGGTGACGGTCGACAAGCTGCGCGCCAGCTTCGCGGCGATCGGCGACTCCTTCGGGATGGACTGGCAGATCCACCGGGCCGACGAGAAGATGCGCGTCGTGCTGATGGTCAGCAGGTTCGGGCACTGCCTGAACGACCTGCTCTTCCGCGCCCGGATCGGCGCGCTGCCGGTGGAGATCGCGGCGGTGGTGTCCAATCACACCGACTTCGCCGAGCTGGTGGGGTCGTACGACATCCCCTTCCGCCACATCCCGGTGACCAGGGAGACCAAGTCCGAGGCCGAGGAGCGGCTGCTCGAGATCGTGCGCGAGGAGAAGGTCGAACTGGTCGTCCTCGCCCGTTACATGCAGGTCCTCTCCGACGACCTGTGCAAGCAGCTCAGCGGCCGGATCATCAACATCCACCACTCCTTCCTGCCGAGCTTCAAGGGCGCCAAGCCGTACCACCAGGCGCACGCCCGGGGCGTGAAGCTGATCGGCGCGACGGCGCACTATGTGACCGCCGACCTCGACGAGGGCCCGATCATCGAGCAGGAGGTCGAGCGGGTGGGCCACGACGTCGACCCGGACCAGCTGGTCGCGATCGGCCGGGACGTGGAGTGCCAGGCGCTGGCGCGCGCGGTCAAGTGGCACGCGGAGCGCCGGATCCTGCTGAACGGCCGCCGGACGGTGGTCTTCGCGTAGCGCGGCCCGGGGAGGCCGCCGCCCGTGATGCCGGCCCGCGGCGGTCTTCACATGCGGCTGAGCGCCGCCGCCGCGCACAGCACGTCCCGGATCGCCTCACGGTCGCCGACCTGACCGGCCGCCGCCTCCCGCGGGGCCACGTGACCCGCCGCCAGCCGGCAGAACTCCACGCCGTCCAGCGCCACATGGGCCACCTCGTGGTCCGCGGACCCCACCGCTCCGGGGGAGTCGAGCGGGATCAGCCACTGGCCGCCGCCCAGCCCCTCGACCTCCAGCCGCAGACTGCGCCCGGGTTCGCCCGCGGTCACCAGGTGCCGGGCGGGGGCGGGGGAGGCGAACCCGGCCTGCCGCCGGGCGGCCAGCACGCCCGGCAGCATCCGGGCGGCGAGGTCGATCATGCGATGCAGATGGCGCGGGGCCGGCGGGTCGTACGGGTAGTCCACCGCCTCCGCGATGTCCTCGGCATGCACCCAGCACTCGAAGGCGCGGTCCAGCATCGCGTCGGGCAGCGGCAGTTCGAAGGCGCCGTACGGCACCGGCGGCTCCTTCGCGCCGTTCGCGGCGAAGGAGACCGTCCGCACCAGGGCGTGCGTCTGCTCCCGCCACGGCGTCCGCACCGAACGCGCCGGCGGGGAGTGCGCGGCCCGCCAGTACGCCTCGGTGCGTTCCGCGGGGGTGGGGCCGTCCGCGGCGGTGGTCGCGTCGCCGAGCGGGTCGTCCAGGCCGAGTGCCACCGCGACCAGCCCGTCGACGCTCATCAGATGCGCGATGACCCCGGCGACGGTGGTGCGGCGGCTGGTGGCGTCCTCGCCCTCGAACCACCGCAGCCGCACCGGCGCGTGCCACTCGGAGTCGCCTATGTCCTGGAGCAGCGCGTCCAGGCGCGCGGTCTCCGCGTCGTAGGGCGCCGCCCAGCCGGGCACCGGGAGGTGCGGCGGCCGCCGTTCGAGACAGCTCTCCAGACCCGTGTGCGCAGCCCCGGGTCCAGGTCGAGGGTGTCGGGCCGGTGCAGCAGTCCGACCGCCTCCCGCAGCCCCAGCGCCTCCTCCGCGCAGTCGCCGCACTCACCGAGGTGCTCCTCCACGGCCGCCGTCTCCTCCGGCGAACACGCGGCCAGCGCCCACGCCCCGAGCAGCGACTTCAGCACGTGATGCTCCAGCACACCCCGGTCCTTCGGCTCCGCCGGTTCCTGGGGGTCGTTCCGGGTCATGCGGCGCCTCCGTAGCCGGAGGGCGCGTCGGGGGTGTCCGTGTGATGCGCGGTGGACAGGAGCTGGAGGCCCAGGCGGAGGCGGCGGCGGGCCTCGTCCTCGGTGACGCCGAGGTCGGCGGCGGTCTGCCGGTAGTCGCGGCGCTGGAAGTAGGCCAGTTCCAGGGCGGCGCGCAGCGGGGCCGGCATGGCGTGGACGATGTAGTCGGCGCGGGCGGCGGCGGAGGCGCGGCACACCCTGTGCTCCAGTTCCTCGGCGGAGCCCGGCCCGCCGCGGGCCAGCGCGGCGGTCTCGGTGGTGCGCAGCCGCCGCACGGCGAGCCGGTGGGTCAGCCCGGCCACCCAGGCGCGCAGCGGGCCCTGCCGGGGGTCGTAGGCGTCGGGGTGCTCCCAGACGTGGGCGAACACCTCACGGGTGATCTGGTCGGCGGCCCGCTCGTCGCCCAGGACCCGGTGGGCCAGACCGTGCACGAGCGAGGCGAAACGGTCGTAGAGCTCACCGAGGGCGGCCGCCTCTCCACGCACGAGCCGCTGCTGCATTCCGCGGTCCCAGTGGGGCGGTGAGTCCTTCTTCGCCATGCGGCCCCCTCCGCCCCCGGTCGTGCCGCGACCTGCGTCCCGGTCCGTTCCCGTCCGGCGTGTGTGTCCAGCGTGTCCGACGTGGTCTCCCCGAATGTAGTCGGCATGCCCGACAGCGCACGCCCCTTTATGACAATGCGCGCCCCCTGAAGAGCCGCTGGTGGTAGGGGAAGCCAGGAGTGTTATGACCTTTGTCAGGTGACTTGGCCCTTCTGTCCCGCCTGGTCTTTCGCTTTCAGGTCAACTCGGATCGAACACGATCGAAGGTGACCGAAACAAGCCCCTGACCGAACGGTCTCGGTTTGCTCTACGGCGTTTGGGGGAACGGCCGCTGGGCAGCCGCGCGGAGAGAAGCGTAGGGACTGGTTCCGTTTCCGGGCGGTTCCGGGGAAGTTCCGGCTGACGGAGGGCGGGCCGTGGCGTTCAAGGTGACCGACGACGAACAGGGCGAGTGGAGCGTGCTCCGGGTCGCCGGCGAACTGGACCTCGTGACCTCGCCGGTGCTGCGCCAGAGAGTGCACGAGGTGGTGGCCCAGGGGCGTCACGACCTCGTCCTGGACCTCTCCGAGGTCTTCTTCTGCGACTCCAGCGGCGTCGGCGTGCTCATCGCCGCCCGCCGTCTGATCCGCTCCTGCCAGGGCCGGCTGCGCCTGATACTCCCGGCCCGCGGCGCGGTCGACGGCTCCCACGTCAACCGGGTCCTCGGCGCGCTCGGTGTCCGGCGCCTCTTCGACGTCTACCCGGACGTCGCGGCCGCGGTGGACGACGAGCCGCTGTCCGCCTGACCGGCCGGCCCTCACGAGTCGGGCGCCGTTGTCCCGGAATTCCCCCGGTCTTGGCACAACCGTGGTTTTGGTGCCCCGGACCGCCCTTCCCGTCGTACGCTCCCTGCCAGACGCAACCCCACACGTAAGGCGGCCCGTAAGACATGGTCAGCAGCGAGTACGAGCGCAGGATCGCGGCGCGGTTCGCCACCTTCGACCAGGACGGCAACGGCTACATCGACCGCGAGGACTTCATCGTGGCGGCCCGCTCGCTGCTCGCCGAGTTCGCCACCGCCGCCCGCTCCGACAAGGGCCAGGCCCTGTACGCGGGAGCGGAGGCCTTCTGGCAGGGCATGGCCGGGATCGCCGACCGCGACGGCGACCAGCGCATCACCCGGGAGGAGTTCGTGACCGGCGCGGTCAAGCGCCTGCGCGACAACCCCGAGCGGTTCGCCGAGATCGCCCGTCCCTTCCTGCACGCCGCCCTGGCCGTCGCGGACGCCGACGGCGACGGCGCCGCCACCATCGAGGACACCGTGCGTGTGCTCCGGGTCCTCGGAGTGCCCGAGGGGGCCGGCCGGCCCATCGCCGCCGCGCTCGACACCGACGGCGACGGCAGGGTGGACGAGCAGGAGATCGTGCCCGCCCTCGCCCGCTACTTCACCGTCCCCGAGTAGCGCCCACCCCACCACCGCAGCCGAACAGCCCTCGAACGGCCGGTACTTGAGCCCCCTCCGTGGAGCCTCATGCCGCGGAGGGCGTTGTCACGCGTGCGTAGCGGCCGGGTCGCGCAACACGCCCGGGCGCGTGAGCAGTTCGGAGCGGGGATCGGTGCCTTCCGGGCCGTGCGGCAGGCCGCGGCCCAGGCCGCCGGTGGACCTCGCGGGCATCGGGGCGGCCAGGCCGCCCGCGCACGTGCCCGCCTGTCGTGCCCGCCTGTCGTGCCCCGTGTGGTGACATCGGCGGTCCGGGACGGCTCCGCCGACGTGGTCTCCCGGGCGCGAATGTCACCGATCGTGGCACCGCTTCATCACGGAGCGTCGATGTCGGGCGGTGTCCCGCGCGCGACTCGTCACGTCCCGGAGTCGCCGTCGTGCTCGGGTACCTTGTGTGGGATGCGAGTGGTTCCGAGCCCGAGCCATCCCATGACGAGCGTCGCACAGTATGCCGCACGGGTACTCCTTCGCGCTGGAATATGCCCGAAGCGCTTGTTGCGGTGACGGTACGTCAACCATGCTGTCTCCCAAGGGAGTCACGTTCCGTGACCCTTTGCTCTGGCTGTTGTTCTGGCCATGCAGAAAATGGCTACGATCGTGGCCTCGTGAGGCGCGAGGCTGTGTGTCCGCCGGTTCGGATGGTGTGAGCGGTGCAGGTGCTTCAAGTGCAGCTGGAGATCCGGCCCGACCCCGCGGAGGTGGGGCGAGCCCGGCGTTGGGCCCGCTCCCGGCTCGCCGGGTCGGGGATAGCGGCGGACGAGCCGCTCGCCGAGACCCTGGTCCTGCTCGTCTCCGAACTGGTCACCAACGCCGTGGTGCACACCGGTTGCCCGGCCGTGCTGCGGCTGTTCCTGTCCGGGGAACCGGCCGGGGCGGCCACCGTGCGCCTGGAGGTGGCCGACGCCAGCACCCGGGCTCCCGTGCCGCGCTGCCCGGGTGACGAGTCGACCGGCGGTCGCGGCCTCGCCCTTGTCGACGGCCTCGCCGACCGGTGGGGCTGGTGCCCGGAGGGTGTGGGCAAGCGCATCTGGTGCGAACTCGACCGCTGTGCCACGGCGGTGGGCGCGGCGGAGACGGCGGCGGCGAGCAACTGCGGCCGCACGGCCCCGGCGTACGAGGGCCTGGCCCACGGGGCCTACGGGGCCTACGGGGGTCTGGCGTACCGGGCGGTGTAGGGCGGGTGTCCCGGTGTCCCGGCGGCGAGGCCGTGCGCCGGGACATGCTTCTGTGCGCATCCCCTTGCGGTGGGGCATAACGGGTAAATCGTCGAGGCGGTGTTGACGCGTCGTGTTCGCTTGATCACGCTGGTGGGCAGCGATTCGCCGCGAGGGGACGACGAGGGCTGGGGCACCGGAAGTCCTCGACGAGTGCGGGTCGTGATGTCGGCGCCGGCCGGTCCCTTCAGGGTCCGAGGGGGTGGGACCGGCGCGCCGGGATCGGAGGGCGGCGCGCGCCGCCGTGTTCGGGGCGGACAGGGGCGCGCCGCCAGCCGGGTTCGGCCTGCCCTTGGGGGCGCCCGGACGCTTGTCCACAAGCTGTGGACAACCCGCCGGGCGTCAGACCTCCGCCCCGGTCCGCGCGGAGCCGCTCACCCGGAAGGTCCGCCGGTAGGTCGTCGGCGTCACCCCGAGCGCCGTCTGCAGATGCTGCCGCATCGACTGGGCCGTGCCGAAGCCGGCGTCCCGGGCCACCCGGTCCACGGACAGGTCCGTGGACTCCAGCAGGTGCCGGGCCCGCTCGACGCGCTGCTGGGTGAGCCACTGCCCCGGACTGACCCCGGCCTCCTCACGGAAGCGCCTGGTGAAGGTCCGTACCGACATCGCCTCCCGCGCGGCCATGTCCTGCAAGCGGATGGGCTCGTGCAGGCGGCCCAGCGCCCATGCGCGCGCGGTGGTCGTGGTGGCCAACTGCGGGTCGGGCACCGGCCGGTGGACGTACTGCGCCTGACCGCCGTCGCGGTGCGGCGGCACGACGGTCCGCCGGGCCACCTCGTTGGCGACCGCGGTGCCGTGGTCGCGGCGCACCATGTGCAGGCACAGGTCGATCCCGGCCGCGACGCCCGCCGAGGTCAGCACGTCGCCGTCGTCGATGAACAGCACGTCCGCGTCCACCTCGACCTGTGGGAAGACCCGCTGGAAGCGATCGGCGTCGGCCCAGTGCGTCGTGGCGCGCCGCCCGTCCAGACGCCCCGCCGCGGCCAGCACGTACACGCCCGTGCAGATGGAGGCGAGCCGGGTGCCGGGCCGGATGTGCGCCAGGGCGGCGGCCAGCTCCTCGGTCAGCACCCCCTTCTCGTAGACCGGGCCGAGTTCGTACGAGGCCGGGACGATCACGGTGTCGGCGGTGGCCAGGATCTCCGGCCCGTGCGGCACGTGGATCGAGAAGTCGGCGTCCGTGTCCACCGGCCCGGGAGGGCGGATCGAGCAGGTGACGACCTCGTACAGATGCCGTCCGGCGGCGTCCACGGGCCGTCCGAAGATCCGGTGCGGGATGCCCAGCTCGAAGGGCAGCAGCCCGTCGAGGGCGAGGACGACGACGCGGTGCGCGCGGAACTCCGTGGTCCTGTCCATGGCCTGATCCTAGCGAATGATGTCCTTCGGGCCAGTGGAGGAGATCCGGGCCGGTACCGGAAGCTCTATGGCGTGACCCAGACAACCGAACCCGCGTCCGCCAGCGCGGCCCGCCCGCCGTCCGACCGCCGTGCGGCCCGCGTCCACCGAGCGTGGTTCGTCGCCGCCGTCACCTTCGTCACGATCACCGGCGCCGCGGCCTTCCGTTCGCTGCCCGGCCTGCTCATCGACCCGCTGCACCAGGAGTTCGGCTGGTCGCGGGGCACGATCGGCGCCGCGGTCTCGATCAACCTCGCGCTGTACGGACTCACCGCGCCCTTCGCCGCCGCGCTCATGGACCGCTTCGGCATCCGCCGGGTGGTCGCCGCCGCGCTCACGGTGATCGCCGTCGGCTCCGGCCTGACCGTGTGGATGACCGCCGCTTGGCAGCTGTGGCTGTGCTGGGGCCTGCTGGTCGGTCTCGGCACCGGCTCGATGGCGCTCGCCTTCGCGGCGACGGTCACCAACCGCTGGTTCACCGCGCGGCGCGGCCTGGTCACCGGCATCCTCACCGCCGCCTCCGCCTCCGGCCAGCTGATCTTCCTGCCGTTCCTGTCCTGGACCGTCCAGTCGCACGGCTGGCGCCCGGCCGCCGTCACGGTGTCGCTCGCGGCCCTCGCCGTCGTCCCCTTCGTCTGGCTGCTGCTGCGCGACCATCCGGCGGACGTGGGCGTCAAGCCGTACGGCGCCGACGAGTTCGTGCCGAAGCCGGAGCCCGTGCCCGGGGCCGCCCGCCGCACCCTGGCCGTCCTGTCCTCGGCGGTGCGCACCGGCCCCTTCTGGCTGCTGGCCGGCACCTTCGCCATCTGCGGCGCCTCCACCAACGGCCTGATCCAGACCCACTTCGTGCCCGCCGCCCACGACCACGGCATGCCCATCACGGCGGCCGCCTCGCTGCTCGCGGTCATCGGCGTGTTCGACGTGGCCGGCACGATCGCCTCCGGCTGGTTCACCGACCGCTTCGAACCGCGCCGCCTGCTCGCCGTGTACTACGCGCTGCGCGGTGTCTCGCTGCTGTTCCTGCCGATGCTGCTCGCGCCCAGCGTGCACCCGCCGATGATCTTCTTCATCGTCTTCTACGGCCTCGACTGGGTCGCCACCGTGCCGCCCACCCTCGCCCTGTGCCGGGAGCACTACGGCGAGGACAGCGCGATCGTCTTCGGCTGGGTGCTCGCGTCCCACCAGGTCGGGGCCGCCCTGGTCGCCTACCTCGGCGGCCTCGCGCGGGACGTCTTCGGCTCCTACGACGTGGTCTGGTACGCCTCGGGCGCGCTGTGCGCCGCGGCGGCCCTGATGGCGCTGGTGATCAGGCGGCGGCCGGCGGTTCTGAACCCCGCGGCCGTGTGAGGCCTCCGGCGGCAGCGCTTCCGGCAGGGCGTCGGGGATCGGATCGTCAGTCCGGCAGCCGGGAGACCCGGCGGCCGCCCTTGCGGGCGTTCTCCTTCGCGATGGCCCCGGCGATCCTCTCGGCGTCCAGCGCCAGTTCGCGGAGCATGCCGCTGATGGGGTTGGTGAAGCCGGTGAAGTACAGGCCGGGCGCGTTCTTCGGCGTGCGGCGGCCGCGGACGACCGGCCTGCCACGGGAGTCGAGCACGTCCAGATGGCCGACCAGCCCTTCCAGGGCGCGGACGTAACCGGTGGCGGCGACGACGGCGTCCGGCTGGATGCGCGTGCCGTCGGCGAGGAGGACCTTGCCGCTCTCGAAGCCCTCCACGGCGGCCACGATCTCGACCCTGCCCTTGCGGACCGCGTCGACGAGACCGGCGTCCTGGACCGGGATCGAGCCCTCCTCGACCCGCGAGTACAGGCCGGTGCGGGGACGCGGCAGGCCGTGCGCGGAGAGGTCCGGCACGCTCAGCCTGGCGAGCGGTCGCGCGAGCACGTCGACGAGCCGCACCGGCAGCCGCCGTACGAGCACCCCGGTGTACTGGGCGGCCCACCCGGCGGTCGACCGGCGCACGATGTGCGGGGCGGTGCGCACCGACAGCCGTACGCGTGAGGCCCCGCCCTCCACCAGGTCCACGGCTATCTCGGCGCCGGTGTTGCCGACGCCGACGACCAGCACGTCACGCCCGGCGTACGGCTCGGCGTTGCGGTACTCGCGGGCGTGCACGAGTTCGCCGGGGCCGCCCTGGTACGTCTCCCGGCCGGACCAGTCGGGCACGCGGGGCGTGTGGTTGTGGCCGGTGGCGACGACCACCGCGCCGCCGGTCAGCTCCCGTCCGCCGGAGGCGCGCAGCAGCCAGCCGGTGCCGTCCGGCGCGGGCTCGACGCGGGAGACCTCGACGCCGGTCACGATCTCCAGCCGGTGGTGCTCGGTGTACTTCTCCAGGTACCGCACCACGTCCTCGCGCGCGACCCATCTGCCGAACCGGCGCGGCATCGGCAGTCCGGGCAGCGCGGACAGGCGCCGGGTGGTGTGCAGGCGCAGCCGGTCGTAGTGCCGCCGCCACGACGCCCCGACCCGGTCGGACTTCTCCAGGACGACCGCGCGTATCCCCCGCGCGCGCAGCGCCTGCGCGGCGGCCAGCCCGCCCGGACCGCCGCCGATGACGTAGACGGGACGGTCGGCGTGCCGCGCCGCGGAGGCGGTGGTCGAGTCGGTCATGAGCGCGAGAGTAATCGCCCATCTGATTGATGGGTCGCGGTCAACGCGGGAATCGGTTGCAGGTTGATCACAACCGGAGGACCGTACGTTCACAACTGAACGACTGTGCGGTCCGGGTACGCGGCGGTGTCTAATGGGCCGGTGACCACCGACCTTCGTGACCCCGGGGACCTCGCGACCGTACGGACCGCGGGGCACGGGCTGCTGCTGCGTCCGTGGGACCCGGAGTCCGACGCCGACGTACGGGCGTGGCTGCGCGGCATCACCGACCCGGAGTTCCGCCGCTGGAACACACCGCTCGTGCCCGTCACGGACCTCACCGGCGCCCGCGACTCCCTGCGGGCACGGGCCGCGCGTGCGCGGGAGGGCTCGGACGCGTCCTTCGTGATCGAGGACGCCGGGAGCGCCACGACGCTCGGGCACATCGGCGTCAACGACATCCGCCCGCGGCTCGGCGTCGCGAGGATCGGCTACTGGGTCCTGCCCGAGGCCCGCGGGCGCGGGGTCGCCACCCGGGCGCTGAAGCTGGTGGCGAGCTGGGCGTTCGGTGAACTGCGCCTGCACCGGCTGGAGCTGGACCACGCCGTCGGGCACGGGGCGTCCTGCCGGGTCGCCGAGCGCTGCGGCTTCCGGTGCGAGGGCACGATGCGCGGCGCGATCTTCGAGGCGGAGCGCCGCGACGCCTTCCGGGACGCGCACCTGCACGCGCGTCTGGCCACGGATCCGGAGCCGGACGCCCCTTAAATTCGTGGGCGCCGGACGGCCGTGGACGGGACCATGGGGCATGACTTCCGGGACGACCACCGATGACTGGCACCTGACCGACGACGTCGAGCAATTCTGGGCGCGCGGAGGGGAGTTCCTCCGCTCGCGGCCCGCACCGCACACCGTGCACCTGACGGTGACGGAGAACCTGCGCTCGCGCGGCGCGCGGGTCTACGGGGACGCCGACCCCGAGTTCGGCCTGCTGGCCGGAGAGGACGGGGCGGCGGGTGTGCGGGCGGCCTTCCTGCGCACGCCGCCTCATCCGGTGGTGCTCACCCCTCTGACCGAGGAGGAGGCCGCCGTGCTGGCGGCGCGGCTGGCCGGTCCCGGACGCGAGGTGTCCGGTGTGTCGGCGGACCGCGACACCGCCGCCGCGTTCGCCGGGGCCTGGCGTCACCTCACCGGCGTTGAGGTCTCCCTGCGGCAGCGGATGCGGCTCTACCGGCTGGGCGAGTTGACCGTGCCGCACCCGGTCCCGCCGGGCCGTGCCGCGGTGGCGGGCGAGGCGGACCGGAAGCTGCTGGCCCGGTGGTACGAGGAGTTCTGCGCCGCCGTCGGTGAGACGGCCGTCCAGGACGCGGGGAAGTGGGCCGACGAGCGCGTCCGGCGCGCTGACGTCATGCTCTGGCAGGACCCGGACGGGACACCCGTCGCCATGGCGGGGACGACTCCGAAGGTCGCCGGGCAGGTGCGGGTGGCCGGTGTCTACACACCGGCGCATCTGCGGGGGCGCGGGTACGCGGGCGCCGTCACGGTCGAGGTCAGCCGCGCGGCGGTGGAGTCGGGGGCCGAGGAGGTGCTGCTGTTCACCGACCTCGCCAATCCGACCAGCAACGGCCTCTACCAGCGGATCGGTTACCGGCCGGTGTCCGACTTCGCGGTGTACGACTTCGGCTGAGCCGGGTCAGGGCCACAGCAGTTCGCGGGCCCAGCCGTCCGGCGTGCGGCGGTAGCGGAGCCGTACGTGGCGGCGCTGGGCGTCGCCCTGGAAGAACTCGGCCTCGGTGGGCCGGAGCCGGTAGAGGGTCCAGGAGGGGACCTCGGTGTCCGGGGCGCTCCGGGCCCGCTGCCAGGCCGACTCCGAGGCCCGGGCCAGCTCGTCCAGGGAGTCCAGGACCTCGCTCTGACGGCCGGTGAGAGCGGCGGCCAGAGCGCCTGTCGAGTGGGCGTGCAGGTCCGAGTGGGCCTCTTCCGGCGGGGCGACCGTGACCGGGCCCCGGACGCGGACCTGGCGCCCCTGGACCGGCCAGTAGAAGGCGAGGGCGGCGTGCGGACGGGCGGCCAGCTGGCGGCCCTTGCGGCTGCCGGCGTGGGTGGCGAAGGACCAGCCGGTGGCGTCCGCGCCGTGCAGCATCACGATGCGGACGTCCGGCCGGCCCTCCTCGTCCGTCGTCGCCAGCGACATCGTGTGCGGCTCGGGCTGCCCGGCCGCCGCGACCTCCGCCAGCCACCGTGCGAAGAGGGGCAGCGGGGTGGCGGGCGCCGTCGAGGGGTCGAGGGCGGGCAGTTCGGTGAACTCCGGGTCCCAGACGCGAAGTGACGTCAGCAGCTCGTGAAGATCCGGTTCCATGCCCCGAGTATCACCCCGCCCGGCACCGGGACTCAGCCCTTCTGGGTCTCCCCGGCCTTCTGGGCCTCCTGGGACTCCTGGGTCTCCGGGGTCTCCTCGGGGTCCCGCCCCTCCCGCGTCTCCTTCTCGCGCAGGGCCTGTTCGACCGCGTCCCGTACGCGGGCGTCCTCGCGCAGCTTGCGCCGGGCCCGGCCGCGACGGGCGCGGACGACCGCGCCGGCGATGACCGCGATCAGCAGGACCAGGAGCAGCAGCAGCGTCCACGGGACGGCCCAGCCGCGCGCGGTGGCCCGGACCGGATCGAGCGAGGTGGTGGAGCCGGACGCGTCGGTGAGCAGCGGAGTGAGGGTGGCGGCCGCGGTCAGGCTGACGCCGGGCGCCACGCCGTGCACGGGCACCTTCACCTTCCAGCTCTCGCCCGGGAGCAGCTCCGGCGGTGAGGGTATGCCGCCCGCCTCGGTCCGCAGCCATCCGAACGGGCCCGCGACCGACACCGTCTGCCGGGCCGAGAGCATGGCGTTGCCGGTGTTGTGGATCGTGTACGTGACGGTGGCGTCGCCGGCGGCGAACGGGTTGGCCGAGCCGGAGTAGTCCACGTGCAGGTTCTCGACCGCCAGGGTCGGCCGGAGGTCGCCACCGACCCGCAGCTTGACCCGGATGCCGAGGCGCCGGTCCACGTTGATGCCCTCGGCCTCGTCGGACTGCCGCAGCGAGGTCAGGACACCGCCCACGTAGTCGCCGGGCGTGGCGTTGCCGGGGACGGTGACCGTGAAGGGGATCCGGACGGACTTGCCGGGCCGGAGCACCACGCTCTTGCGCTCGGCGTGGACCCAGGCGCCGACGCCGACGGACTTCTTGTCCCTGGTGAGCAGGTCGAGCTGGCCGGTGTCGGTCGTGAAGCCGTCGGCGGCGTAGACGGCCAGGGTGAGCGGGGACTTGCCGCGGTTGGAGACGACCATGGCGTCCTCGACGCGTCCACCGGGGTTCACTGCGTAGCTGAAGCTGGACCGGTCGGCACCGTAGCTGTTCGGCGCCGTCCTGACCGTCCAGGTGACGTCGCCGCCCTCCGCCGCGGCCGGAGTGGCCCGCAGCCCGGTGAGGGCGAAGGCCATGAGCAGGGCCAGGGCGGCGGTGCGGACGAGGGCGGTGACCGTGGTCTTCCGGCGCGTTGCGGGCAGGGGCATCTCGGGGTCCTCGGGCGGTCTGGTGCGGGTCTGGGGCGAGCGGAGGGGGGTGGGCACCGGAAGGTGCCCACCCCCCAGGTCAAGCGGTTACGGTCAGCTGCTCAGCGCAGTGATCGTGAGGGTGGCGCGGTAGGCGCCCTTGTCGACGCTGCCCGGGATCTTCAGATCCAGGTCCGCGCCCAGCTTGGCCTTGCCCTTGGGGTGGCCCTGGTCGGCCCAGCCGAGCCCGCGCGAGACGGACAGGCCCGCGCCGCCGTCGTAGCCGGAGGCCACCTCCCCGCTGGCCTTGGCGCCGGCGCCTTCCTGGATCACGTTCGGCGTCCAGCCGAGGTAGGCACCGGAGAACACCTTGTCGGCGTCCTTGAAGTCACCCACGCTGGCCGAGATCGACCACGGGGCGAGCGAACGGCGGCTGTCCGACACGAGGATCGGGTTGATCTTGCCGCCGGCCTGGAAGTAGTCGCCGTCGTGGTCCTTGGCGGTGCCGAGGTCCACCAGGCCGTTGTAGCCGTCGATCGTCCAGCCGAACTCGCCCGGGGCGGCGTTCGGGACGTTCACCTGGATGTCCTGGCCGTCACCGTGGTACGGGTGCACGGTGACCTTGTCGACGACCGAGCCGACCGGCTGACCGGAGGGCGTGTTGACGCAGGAGGACTGGCCGAGCTCCACCGCGGCGTTGGGCGCCGCGCAGGTGCCGCTGCGCAGGTTCTCGACGACGAGCTTGTCGTTGCGCACCTTGACCTTGACGTAGCTGCGGACGTTCTCCTGGTTCTGGACCGAGTTGTACCAGTAGTTACCAGGGTTCAGCGGGTCGGCACCGTTGCCGGCGCCGCTCGTGCCGCTGCTGTCCGGCTTGGTGATGCCGTAGTACTTCGAGCCCGAGGCCGAGTTGGCCGTCACGTACAGCACACCGCCGGGACCGGGGTACACGTCCGCGGCGCCGGGCTGCTCGTCCTTGTTCTGCTTCTCGCTGTTCTTCAGCAGGTAGCTGCGCGAGTAGGCGTGGTCGTGACCGGCCAGCACCAGGTCGACACCGAGCTTGGAGAAGGCGGCCGGCAGGTCGTTGCGGCGGACCTTGGCGTCGGAGTCCTTGGCGTGGGAGGCCGGCGAGTACATCGCGTGGTGGAAGACGAGCACCTTCCACTTGGCCTCGGAGCCGTGCTTGTTGATGACGTCCGTGACGTAGTTGATGTGCGCCGCGTCGCCGCCGCCGCCCTGGCTGGTGGCGTAGCTGTTGCTGTTGATGTCGATGAACAGCACATCCTTGTAGATGTACCAGTAGTTCCCACCGGACGTGTTGGAAGCCGGGTTGCCGTTGGAGTACAGCGGCGCCGAGCGGTCCGTGTTCGGCGTGTAGAGGTGCTGCTCGTACGCCTTGCCGCCGACGTCGTGGTTGCCGATGGTGGCGGCCCACGGGTACTGGCGCAGCTGGTCGGGGGCGAGGAAGGCGTTCCACTGGGACTCGGTGTTGGCCGTCTCGACGTGGTCGCCGCCCGACACCAGCAGCTCGGAGTCCGGGTTGGCCCCGAGCGCGACGTCCAGGGTGTCCTGCCAGCCAGCCTGGTCCTTGGCGGTGTTGCCGGACGAGCCGATCTGCGGGTCGCCGAAGAACAGGAAGTCGTAGTCGCCCTTGAAGTCCTGCGTCTTGAAGGAGTACGCGGGGGACCAGTTGCCCTCGGAGCCGACCCGGTAGGAGTAGGCCGTGTGCTCCTGGAGGCCGGTGAGCGTGGCGTGGCGGTTGTAGCCGCCGCTGGTGGAGATGTTCTCCCCGCCGAGGGCGTCGAAGACGGTGGCGGAGGCCGGGAACTCTCCGTTGTCGAGCTGCGCCGTCGGGGCGAGCTGGACCTTCTGCGTGGTGTCGGCCGAGGAGTACCAGGTCACGGTGCGCTGGGACTCGTTGGCGCCGACGCCGAGGATGATGCCGGTGAACGTGCTGGTCTCGGCTGCCTGGACGGGGGAGGCCAGGCCGCTGCCGAGGGCCACGGTCAGGCCCAGGAATGCCGCGGCGGCACCTGTGGCCACGCGGCGCCGCGCCGACCCGGAAGCCGGCGAGGAGGGTCTCGAAATCATCAGATTCGTTCCTTTAGTGCACGGAGGTGCATGGAATGGAGGCCATCAAGGTCTCCGGATTTGGTAAATCAATCGCAAATGCGATCTTGGGATCAGCTGAACTTCGCGGTAGACCTGGGCTGTTCTCAGCCACTCGTGGCCGTTCTCGGCCGTTCTCAGCCTTCGAGCACCCGCTGCACGAACCACACCAGGCCCATGCCGGCCACGCCCGCGCACAGTGCGCCGGTCGACCAGAGGCCCGCCCTCGGCGCACGGCGGTACAGCAGCGCCAGCAGCGGGAAGACGATCGCGATGATCCCCAACTGCACTGCCTCGATGCCGACGTTGAACACCAGCAGAGACCACAGCAGGGTCCACGACCACGGCTCGTCGATCCCCAGCGCTCCCGCGAAACCGAGGCCGTGCACGAGACCGAAGCAGAACACGACCCCGAGGCGCAGCCATCCGGCCCGGTCCAGGCCCAACGGGCCCTCGACCGCCGGGCCGGGAAGGACGGCGGCCCGGTCGCCGCGCCGCGGCAGCCGCCACAGGTGCCAGCCGGCGACGACGGCGATCGACAGCGCGATGACGGGTTCGACGATCCGCTCCGGCACGTGCACCAGGCCGAGGGCGGCGAGCAGGAACGTCACCGAGTGGGCCAGGGTGAAACTCGTGGCCGCGAGCACGATTTCGCGCAGGCGGCGGGATCCGGCGATGAGCGCCAGCAGGAACAGGACGTGGTCGACACCGGTCAGCAGGTGCTCGGCGCCCAGGCGGAAGAACTCCCAGAACCGCTCGTACCACGACTGTCCGATCGAGAAGGACGGATGGTCGGCGTCGAGCGCGGCGCTGCCGGAGAGGCCGGCGAGGTCGTAGGTGGCGATCGTGCGGGTGCCGCGGACATAGCCCTCGGAGTCGGGGAAGAGCGTGCTGCGCACCTCGGGGTCGCCGCCCTGTCCGGGGCAGGCCCATTCGAGGGGCAGGGCGGCGTACGGCACGCCCTCCCGCAGGCCGATCGTGAAGTCGCCGGCCCGGGACGGTGTGCAGGCCTTGCCGCCGGTACCGACCGAGAAGCGTTCGGTGACGTACCTGACGGCCGACTCCGCATGGGAGTCGAGCGCCGCGGCCTGTCCCTCGGTGTCCCCGGCCTCGAACGCGGCGGTGCCCGCCCGGAAGAGGGGATCGTCGTGCTCGGCGTCGGCGGCGGACACGACGTAGAGGTCGTACTCCAGTTCCAGCACCGTGCGTATGCGGCCGTCGTCGCCGTTCGTGACGTGGACGTACACGACCGACGAGAAGCCGTGCGCGGAGGCCGGTTGGCCGAGGCCCAGAAAAGCGATCACCGCCGCGGTGATCCCGAGGAGGGCGCGGCGGATCCGTGATGACATGGTGGCTCCTTGGGGTTTCCCGTGCACGGTGCATGGCATCGGTGAACAAACTCCGGCCCGTCGGCGAACCGTTGAGAAACAAGCGCCGCAACGGCGCTCGCGGAGGCGACCTGCGGCGATCGGGATAGCAGGATGGCGGCGCACCCCTCATCACTCGGAGGACGATCGCCTTGCGCTCCCCGCTTCGGGCCGTTGCCACGCTGGTCGCGGCCGCCGCGCTGGTCGCCGGATGCGGCTCCGGCGACGACTGGTCACGGCCGCACGCGAAGCCCACCGCCGTCGGCATGCTCGGCGCGGGGTTCACCGACCCCTCCGCCCCGCCCACCCCGGAGGCCACGGTCACGCCGCGGCCCGGTTCCTGGAAGGGGGTGCACCCGCCGAAGGGCTACCGCGTGGTGCTGCTCACCGCGGGCGACGACCGTCCGACCAGGGCCCTGGTGTCAGCGGTCGAGGACTGGGCCGCGAGCGAGCACGTCGATCTCAGGACGGTGACCGCGGACGGCCCCCACGACCTCGTTCCCGGCATCGGCAGGGCCGTCGACATGGGCCCGGACCTCGTCATCAGCGCGGGCAACGATCTCGTCGACCCCCTCGCCGTGGTCACCGCGAGCCATCTGTCGCAGCAGTTCCTCGTCGTCGGCGCGGAGCTGGCCGAACCCACCCACAACGTGACGGCGGTCGACTGGTCGGGTGCGTCGTTCCGGGGCGAGGGGCTCGGGATGTCCTCGACGTACGACCCGGAGTCGTTCACCGCCGGGCGCTGCGCGGCCGCCGTCCGCGCGGGCGTCGCCGCCGTGCTCCACAACCTGACGGGCATCGTGATCTGGCTCGACCACGTCTAGCCCGCCGACCTAAGGGTCCGGCGGCCTCTGCACCTGGCGGCCTCTGCACCTGGCGGTCTCTGGGTCCGACCGCCTCTGGGGCCGGTCGTCGCTGGGCTGGGCGTCGCTGGGCTCGGCGGTCGCCGGGGCGGGTTGTCTTCGGGTTCGGCGGTCTCTGGGTCCGACCGCCTCTGGGGCCGGTCGTCGCTGGGCTGGGCGTCGCTGGGCTCGGCGGTCGCCGGGGCGGGTTGTCTTCGGGCTCAGCGGCCTCTGAGTCCGGCCGCCTCCAGGCCTGACCGCCTCCAGGCCTGACCGTCGCTGGGCCTGACCGTCGCTGGGCCTGATCGTCTTCAGGTCGGACTGTCTTCGGGCTTGGTCGTCGCTGGGCCCGGTCGTCTTCGAGCCCGGCCGTCTCCAGATCCGGCCGCCTCTTGGCCCGGTCGTCTTCGGCCCGGCCGCCTCCGGGCCTGGCCCGCGTGGTTCTCCCCCCAACGCAGCAGGCGGCGGTCCACTTGGGTGGACCGCCGCCTGCCTGACAGGACTTGGGGCCTGGAGGGAGTCCGAGGCCGGTGCGCGGGCTATCGCGTCGGCTTCTTCCCGGTGATGCCCAGGTGGACCAGAAGCGCCAGGTTCGGCTTCAGGTCGGCCTGTTTCACCCCCGAGACGAAGCCCTTCTGGTGCGAGGCGACCGCCGCGAGCATCGCGACCAGCGAACCGGCGATCGCGGCCGGATTCACGTCCTTGTCGACCCGGCCCTTGGACTGGAGTTCGGTGACCGAGTCCGTCAGGGAGTTGTTCACGGAGTTCAGGATCTTCATACGGATCTTGTAAAAGCGCTTGTCGCCCTCGGCGGCACCGAGATCGATCACGCGCAGAATGGCGTCGTTGCGATGCCAGAACTCGAGAAATCCGTCCACGAGTTCCTGCGCCGTCTGCCAGCCGGCCTTGCCGGTCCACGACCGGCCTTCCAGCAGTTCGGCCAATCCGCCGCCCTCGGCGGCCATTTGATCGGCGATCTCCAGAACGGCGCCCTCGACGTCGGGGAAGTATTGATAGAAGGTCGCGGGCGAAGTGCCCGCCTTCCTGGCGACATCGATGACCTTGACGTCCCGGTAGGGGGAGGAGCTGAGCATCTCGCTGAGGCAGTCGAGCAGCTTCTGCCGGGTCGCCTGCCCACGTCGACCGGCCACGCGGCCGTCGACGGTACGCACTTGTCCTGTCATGTCGTCAGCTTACCGAGCAGTGATCGGAGCGCGATTCGGCCGACTGCAAATGGGGTGCATGGGCTCAGAGAGGCTGGTGTGCCTGGTCTGCGGGTCGCACGGGACCCGGCTAGTTTGGCGACATGGCCGAAAACAGGGCATCCGCGAGCACAGAGGGCGTCCCCTGCTGGGTGGACGCGCAGCTTCCCGACGTCGAGGCGGGAAAGCGGTTCTACGGTGAGCTCTTCGGGTGGAGCTTCGCGGAGGAGGCGCACGGAGGATCCGTAGCGGCCCGGCTGGAGGGGGAGCCCGTCGCCGCGCTCTCGCCGAAGACGGACGGCCGTATGCCCACCGTCTGGACCGTGTACTTCGCCACCCCGGACGTCCGGACGCTGGCCGAGCGGATCCGGGCCGCCGGCGGGCAGGTCGTGACGCCGCCCGCCCGGGTCGACGGCCTGGGCACGGCCGCCCTCGCCGCCGATCCCGAGGGCGCCGTCTTCGGGCTGTGGCAGCCGGACAGCCACCAGGGCTTCGGCAGACGCCACGAGCCGGGCACCTTCGCCTGGGCCCAGCTCTACGCCCGCGACACCGAGGCCGCCAACGTCTTCTACGGCGGACTGTTCCACGACGCCCTGTTCGGACCGGGTGCCGAACCCGACTTCGGCCGGTCCGCCGTCTCCGACGTCTTCCCGCCCGAGATGCCGCCGCACTTCCTCGTCCACTTCCGGGTCGCCGGGACGGAGGCCGCCCTCGGCACGGTGGTCCGGCTCGGCGGGCGGGTGCAGGTGCCGCCCTTCAGGACGTCGTACGGAAACATCGCCGTCGTCGCCGACAATCAGGGGGCGTCCTTCGCCCTGCTGGAGAGGTGAATTCCGCCCCCCGGCCGGGAAGAGGGGGTTTTGCGGCGTGACATCCCGATGTGTCGCCGGGTTCGCAACCTGTGCGCCGGACAGGAAGAATCAGGGTGCGTGCCGCCACGGCGGTGCGGTGGTGAGACGCTGCACTTCGGTCGCGTACATATGTGGGTGGCGCGGCTCGTACGGGGAGGTGGCAGGCAAGTGGTGGATCAGCTGACGCAGCACGACCCACGGCGGATCGGGCCGTTCGAGGTGCTGGGACGGCTGGGTGCCGGCGGCATGGGGCTGGTCTATCTCGCGCGCTCGGCGTCCGGGCGGCGCGTGGCGATCAAGACGGTCCGGACCGAGCTGGCCGAGGACCAGCTGTTCCGGGTCCGCTTCACACGTGAGGTGGAGGCCGCGCGGGCGGTCTCCGGCTTCTACACGGCCGCCGTCGTCGACGCCGACCCGCGCGCCGCCGTGCCATGGCTGGCCACCGCCTACGTCCCGGCGCCCTCCCTCGAGGAGATAGTGACCGAGTGCGGTCCGCTCCCGGCCCAGGCGGTGCGCTGGCTGGCGGCGGGCGTCGCCGAGGCGCTTCAGTCCATCCACGGCGCCGGGCTGGTCCACCGCGACCTGAAGCCGTCCAACGTCCTCGTCGTCGAGGACGGGCCGCGGGTGATCGACTTCGGGATCGCCTCCGGTGTCTCGAACACCCGGCTGACCATGACGAACGTCGCCGTCGGCACCCCCGCGTACATGTCTCCCGAGCAGGCCAAGGACTCGCGCAGCGTCACCGGCGCCAGCGATGTCTTCTCGCTCGGCTCGATGCTGGTCTTCGCCGCCACCGGGCATCCGCCCTTCCACGGCGCCAACCCCGTCGAGACGGTCTTCATGCTGCTGCGCGAGGGCCCCGACCTCGAAGGACTCCCGGACGAGCTGCGTCCGCTGATCGAGTCCTGCATGCAGATGGAGGCGACCGCCCGGCCCAAGCCGGCCGACCTCCAGGCCCAGCTCGCGCCCCATCTGTTCGGCTCCGGCTCCGACGACAGCGGTACGGCCTCCGCCTGGCTGCCCGGGCCGGCCGTCGGCCTCATCGAGTCCCGCCGCGGCGGCCGCCTGGCCGTGCAGCCCGCCGCGCCCGGCCCCCGCGGCGGCGGCCGGGTCCCCGTACCGCCCCCGCCCTCGCACAGCCCGGCCGTACCGGCGCCGCCCGGCCCCGCGCCGGTGGGCGTCCCCGACTCCGGTCCCGTGCGGCTGGCCGGCGCCCAGGTGCCGATCGGTCCCGGGCCGCGCGTCGCCGACGCCCGTGCCGCCGCCGTCAAGGCGCCCCCGCCCGAGGCGGGCCTGGCCGCCACCTGGTCCAGACCGCACCCCGGTGCCAACGGCGCCGATCCCGCCGTACCGGCCGTGCCGCCGATGCCGCCGGAGACCCCGGCCGGCTGGCGGCCGTGGCGCTTCCGCATGTCCAACGACGTCTGGGGCACCCCGTCCGTCGCCGACGACCTCGTCTACGTCACCTCCTTCGAGGTGCACGCCCTGGACGTGGCCACCGGCCGCCGCCGCTTCAAGACCCGCGACGTGGCCTGGTCCATGGCGGTGGCCGACGGCCGGGTGCACGCCTCCGACGGGCCCACCCTGTTCGCCCTGGACGCCCGCGAGGGCGCCGACCTGTGGCGCTTGCAGACGGACTCCTGGGTGTACTCCCTCGCGGCCGACCGCGGCACCGTCGTCACCGGTACCCGTGGCGGAGGCGTCCAGGCCTGGGAGGCCGCCGACGGCCAGAAGCTGTGGGAGATCGCCGGCTGCCAGACCGACTTCGAGTCCCCCGAGGCCGGCCCCGTCGTCCACGACGGCACGGTGTACGTCTGGCAGGACGCGCGTCTGCGCGCCCTGGAGGCCCGCACGGGCGAGGAGCGCTGGTCCTACCCGATCGGCGACGCGGCCTCCTGCGGCGGCGTACCGGTGCGCGTCACCCCGGCCCCCGACGGCTACGTCTACATCTGCGCCGGCACCCGTGTGCTCGCCGTGGACGTGGCGAGCGGCCACGTGCGCTGGCACTTCGAGGCCCCCGCGGTCTTCCTGTGCCCGCCGGCCTTCGCGCCGGGCCCGGCGGTGAGCGGCGGCGGCATCTACCTCGCCGACTACCTCGGCACCGTCTACGCCCTCGACGCCACCGACGGCCGCGACCGCTGGCGCATCGCCACCGAGTCCCGCGCCTCCGTCGCCCCGGTCCTGGTCGCCGCCGGGCACGTCCACGTCGGCAGCGGCAGGGGCCTGTACACCCTGGACGCGGTCACCGGCACACCCAAGTGGCGCTTCCAGGCGGGCGGCGAGATCGTCGGCTCACCGGCGGTCGCCGAGGGCCGTATCCACTTCGGCTCCACCGACCACCTGCTGTACACGCTCAAGGCCGACGACGGCCGGCTGCGCTGGAAGCTCGCCACCGGCGGCGAGATCACCGGCTCCCCGGTGGTCAGGGACGGGGTCGTGTACGCGTGCAGCAAGGACCGCTGCGTGTACGCCCTGGACGCGGAGAAGGGGACGGGCACCGCCCGCACCACCTGATCCGCGCCAGGGCGGTGTGGTGACGGCCGTCGTACGGGATACACGGAAAGGGCCTCGGACGACGGCCGTCGGTCCTGGTCAGCGATGCTTTCGTCACCGCTCACGCAGATGACGCTACTCCGCGTGCGGGGCCGTCGCCACGCGAGCCCGGGCGAGCCGCCGCTACGCCGATAGGGTGATCGCATGCAGACACGGGGGCGCAGGATCAGGTTCGCGGTGGTGTCGGCGGTGGTGGTGCTCGCGCTGACGGGCTTCTCCCAGGGTCACGGGCACGGGCGCAGCCGGCACAGCGGCGGTGGTGGTGGCGGGTGCAGCAACTCGCACCAGGACCATGACAGTTCGACGTCCAGCGGCTCGTACGGCGGCTCGTCCAGCGACTCTTACGGCGACTCGGACGACGACGGCGGGACCAGCGGTACCGGCGGCACCTACAACCGCCGTCCCGGCTACCGCTCCACGCCCACTTCCCCCAGCGTGACCGGCAGGAGCCGCGACCTGCGGGACGCCACGGTGAGGCTGATCAGCTGCGCGACCCGGGGAAAGCCGTACGCGACCGTCGAGATCACCAACCCCAACGACAGCAAGGCCGACTTCCAGGCCTGGGTCACCTTCTACGACACCGGGGGGACCCAGCTCCTGAAGAACTCGTCCCCGGTGGTCCCGGTACCCGCGAAGGGCAGGGCGACCACCGAGGTGCCCCTCGGCGAAACCTTCCGTTCCTCGGCCGACCACTGCGAGCCGGACCCCACGGCCTCGCCCAGGAACTGACCGCCCCGGAAACACACTTCGGCCGCGGCGGCTCCCCCTCGGTGCCACCGCGGCTGATCCCCGTGTGGGAGGAGGCTCTAGCTCGGGTCGGACGTGATGTGCGTGTTGTCCGGCTTGGCCGTTCCGCCGTCACCCACCTTCTCGATGTCGGTGATGTGCGTGTTGAGCGGCTTGACCCCGGTGCCGGCCTCGGCGTCGGTGATGTGCGTGTTGAGCGGCTTGACCTTGGTGCCGGCCTCGGCGTCGGTGATGTGCGTGTTGAGCGGCTTGACCCCGGTGCCGGCCTCGGCGTCGGTGATGTGCGTGTTGGCCGGCTTGACGACCGGCTTGTCCTTGCTGGTCTCGCTCATACTGCTGACTCCCGTTGCTGTGTGCCGTTCGAGGTGGTGGAGGGGTCCGTCCGGTCACTCCCCCGTGGGTGGCCGGGCGGACCCCTTCGAGTCGCCCGCTCCAGATCGCGAGTGCGGCGACCTCACCGGCGGTTCGCCTGCCCCCCGACGCGACGAAACCGACAAGGAAAAGGGTGTCAGGCCGCGATAAACGAATGATGAACGCCTCGGCCGGGGCATCACGCCACCGCGGCAGGGGCCAGCAGCGCCCGCACTTCCGCGACCTCGGGTGAGTGCAGCCGCTCGTAGATCTCCAGCGCCTCCCGCCAGCACACCTGGGCCCTCCCGGACTGGCCGAGCCCGCTCAGGGCCATGCCCAGCACGGTGAGGACGTTGCCGCGGCGCCAGTCGCCGCCGATGCCACGCAGCGCGGCGAGTGCCATCTCGGCGTTGGCGGCGGCCTGCGCGGGATGCTGGGCGAGAAGATCGACCTCCGCGAGCCGGAAGAGGGCCATGCCCTCCCACAGCCGCTGACGGCTGGTGCGGAACACCTGGAGCGCCGCACCGAGGTGGGCGGCGGCGTCAGCCACTTGGCCGTTCTTGCCGAGAGCCATCCCGAGGGCGTAGTGGCCGTTCGCGGCCTTGAGGGAGTGCCCGAGTCGCTCGTACATCTCCACACCCTGCCGTGCGAGGCGGGCGGCGCTCTCGGCACGCTCCGTCTCCAGGTGCAGACGGGACAGGTTGCACAACGCGGCCGCCGCGCCGGCGAGGTCGTCGCAGGCCCGGAAGTCGCGGATGGCCCGCTCCAGGTACTCTTCGGCCTCCGCGAACCGGCTCTGGTAGAAGGCGAACGCCCCCAGGATGTTCACCGCCCAGCAGCAGGGCAGCGGATCGTCCGCAGCCTCCGACAGCGCGAGTGCCTGCCGCGCCTCCTGGTCGGCTCGGTCGAAGTGCCCCGACCAGTGGCGCGCGTTGGCGAGGACCAGGATGGCCCGCCCCTCCGCCCGGCCGTCCGATGCGGCCCGGGCCGCATCGCGCAGTGCTGCGGCGGTCGCCTCGTACTCCTTGGAGTTCGCCCCCGACTCCGCGAGGTCGACCGCGGCCCACAGCAGATCGACGGCGCGGCGGAGCGTGGCGGCGTCGGACGACTGCCGTACGCAGGCCAGGAGCGGGACCGCCTCGCAGTAGAGCCAGTCCTGGGCGGCCCGGCGGTCCGCGAAGTCCAGTCCGGCGGAGTGGGGTTCCTCCAAGTGGTCCACCAGCATGTCTCCCGGCCGGTCGATGGCGAAGACCCGGGCCGCCGTCGCCAGATAGAAGTCCAGCAGGCGCGACATCGCCGCCTCGCGTTCGCTCGGCGGGTGTTCGTCGCGTTCCGCGCAGGCTCGGGCGTAGAGGCGGACCAGGTCGTGGAAGCGGTAGCGGCCGGGGGCCGCCGACTCCAGGAGCGACGTGTCGACCAGGGACTCCAGCAGGTCCTCGGTGTCGTCCACCGACAGGTCCAGCACGGCCGCCGCCGCCTCCAGGGACATGTCCGGGCCGTCGGCCAGGCCCAGCAGGCGGAAGGCGCGGGCCTGGGCCGGCTCCAACTGGCCGTAGCCCAGTTCGAAGGTGGCCTTCACCGCCAGGTCGCCCGCCTGGAGCTCGTCCAACCGCCGCCGCTCGTCCGCGAGTTTCGCCGCCAGGACCGAGACCGTCCAGGTCCTCCTCGCCGCCAGCCGGGACGCCGCGATGCGGATGGCCAGGGGCAGGAAACCGCAGGCGGCGACCACGTCGAGGGCAGCCTCGCGCTCACCCGCCACCCGGTCCTCACCCACGATCTTCGTGAACAGGGACAGCGCCTCGTCGGGGCTCATCACGTCCAGGTCCACCAGGTGCGCGCCCGCCAGGTCAACCATCCGCACCCGGGACGTGACCAGGGCCGCGCAGCCCTCCGTCCCCGGCAGCAGCGGCCTCACCTGGGCCGCGTCCCGCGCGTTGTCCAGCAGGACCAGGATCCGGCGGCCGTCCAGCACCGACCGGTACAGGGCCGCGCGTTCCTCCAGGGAGTCCGGGATCGCCGAGTCCGCCGTGCCGAGGGCGCGCAGGAAGGAGCCGAGGACCGTCTCCGGTTCCGCCGCTCTCGCGCCGGCGCCCTGGAGGTCCACGTACAACTGGCCGTCCGGGAAGGCGGCCCGCGCCTGATGGGCCACATGGACGGCCAGCGTCGTCTTGCCCACGCCGCCGATCCCGGCCAGCGCCGACACGGCCATCACGCGCCCCTCGGCCGACGCCAGCACCTCGCTCAGCTCGGCCACGAAGGAACTGCGGCCCGTGAAGTCCGGTACGGTCGCCGGGAGTTGCGCGGGGCGCACCGCGACCACCGCCGGTTCGGCCACCGGGGAGGAAGGCTCGGCGAGGGCCGGGTCGGCCTGGAGGATGCGCTGTTGCAGTTCGCGCAGTCCGGGCCGGGGGTCCACGCCCAGCTCGTCCGCCAGCAGGCGTCTGGTGTCGGCGTACACCGCCAGCGCCTCCGCCTGCCGGCCGCTGCGGTACAGCGCCAGCATCAGCAGTTCGCGCAGGCGTTCCCGCAGCGGGTGCGCCGCCGTCAGCGCGGTCAGCTCCGAGACGGCCTCCGCGTGGCAGCCCTGTTCGAGGTCCATGTCCAGGCAGGACTCCAGGAGTTGCAGGCGCCACTCCTCCAGGCGCACCCGCTGCGCCTCCGCGTACGGACCGGGCACGCCGGCCAGCGGTTCCCCGTCCCACAGGGCGAGCGCCCGCCGCAGCGACTCGCGCGCCTGACACAGGTCCCCGGCCGACCGGGCCTTGTCGGCGCGGGCCGCGTGCTCCTGCGCGTCGGCCAGGTCCAGCGCGCCCTCGCCCGCCGCGCGCACCGCGTATCCGCCGGACTCGCTGACCAGCACCCCGGTGTCCAGCGCCTTGCGCAGCCGCGAGGCGTACGTCCGCACCGCCGCCAGCGCCTGCGACGGCGGCTCCTCGCCCCACAGCGCGTCGATCAGCTCGGCCGCCGTCGCGGTGCGGCCCTCGCGCAGCAGCAGCGCGGCCAGCAGGGCGCGTTGCTGCGGGGAGCCGGTGGGGAGGGGCTGCTCACCGCGCCAGGCGCGCACCGGACCGAGCACGCTGAAGCGCAGTGTCGCCGATCGCTCGGGACCCCGCTGCTCAGGCACTCGCGGTACACCTTCCATCGCTGCCCCCTGGCCCCCTGCCGAACCGTCAACAATCAGAGCCAGTTTGCCTTGTTCACGGCAGATGCGTCAGCTCCCGAGACCGCGATCACAGCCCCGCACTCCCCGCGACACAAGGCCCACACAACCTCTCCGCACACTCTCTGCCCCGGCGCCGGATGCGGGCAGGCACCCGACGGTATACGGACGGGCACGCGCGCGCGTGCACCCGCCGGTCAGCCATGCGCGCCCGTCCCCAGGAAGATCGGGTTCGTGAGCGCCGCCATCACGCCGGGCAGCGGGCCCACCGCCGTCTCGTGACGCACCTCCGCGCGCACATAGGCCGCGTACGCCGGGGTCGTACGCCACTCGACGACCCCCGAGCCCGACACGGGGAACGGGTCGCCGGCGAGGAGCACCCCCTGGTCGGTCACGAGGCGGACCGAGCAGCGCGGCACACCGGAGGCCTCCAGGCGGACCGTCACCGGGGTGTCCGCGGCCACCCGCAGCCGCTCGCCGATGCCCGCCCGCTCACCCCCGGCCCCCGTCGCGGTGAAGGCGAGCGACACGTTCCCGGACTCGGCGACGTACGAGCGGCCCGCGCGGATGCCGTCCTGGATCGCCTCCCGGGTGAGGTCGTCGGCCAGGACGACCGTCTGGGGCAGGCCCACGGTGTCCGGCGGCCGGTGGGCGTCGCTGCTGCCCATCGCGGGCAGCCAGCGCCGGTCCTCCCGCGCCGCCGCCACGAGCGTGGCGTCCCACGCGGCCACCGCCATCTCGTCGTCCGGTGTGAAGGGGCCGTTCCACACCTCCAGCGCGTCCGCCTCGCCGAAGCCGAACTTCCAGGCGCAGCCGACACAGGTGGCGTGCGGATGGGCGGGCACGACGAGGCCGCCCGCGCGGCGGATCTCGCGGGCGAAGCGGCCGAAGAGGTTGTCCCGCGCCCGGTAGCGCCAGTCGACGAAGGTGCCGGGGTCGGTGCCGAGGGCCAGGACGTGGCCGTTCCTCGTCGTCACCTCCTCGCCCAGCATGATCAGCAGGTCGTCGCCCGCGTGGTCCGCCCAGTGCGGGTGGGAGGCGTGGGTGTTGTGGTCCGAGCTGTTGATGAAGTCCAGCCCGGCCGCCCTGGCTCGCGCCGCGATCTCGGCGGGGGTGCGGCGGCCGTCGGAGTACCAGGAGTGCAGGTGGCAGTCCCCCCGGTACCAGGCCCGCCCCCGCCCCCTCGCCCACTGCGGCGGGTACACCGGCCGTACGGCCGTGCCCGGGGCGCCGTGCGTCAGGGTGACGTCGAGCGTGTACGACAGGCCCCGCGGCGCGACCGTGTAGGGCCCGAGCGCGATGTGCCAGACGCCGGCGTCGACCGGCCCCGCGAGGTAGCCCGGTGTCGCGTCGTCCGCGCGGATGAAGAACTCCGTGCGCGCCCCGCCCGACCAGCCGCGAAAGCCCCGGCCGCCCGGTTCGGTGCCGTGCTGGTCGAAGATGCCGATGTCCAGCGCGTTGCCGGGGGTGCCGGCGGGAACGGCCGGCCTGTCGTAGGTGTACGAGACCTTGATCTCCCGCACCCCGGCCGGGACGTCGAGGGGAACGTACACGTAGTCGGGGGCGCCCGGCGGCAGCGTGCCCCGGATCGTCCGGGTCTCCTGCCCGCCGTCCCCGTCCCCGGCGCCGCTCGCGAAGGTCACGCCTCCCAACGTAGGCGCCGCGCAGGCCACCGTCACGGCCGGAGTGCGCCGTTCGGGTCCGCGGCCTGACCACCGGAGCCGCCGGCCGGTCCTTCCTTGATCGGCCCTGGTGACCGCGACCGTATGCTCGAAGGATGACGACTTCCGCGACCTCCGGAACCGGCCCCACCGAGAACTCCCTGCGTCGCGCCCTCAAACGTGCCAGGGACGGGGTCGCGCTCGACGTCGCCGAGGCGGCGGTGCTGCTCCAGGCCCGGGGCGAGCACCTCCAGGACCTCGCCGCGTCCGCGGCCCGGGTGCGGGACGCCGGTCTCGAGGCCGCCGGCCGTCCCGGCGTCATCACCTACTCCAAGAGCGTCTTCATCCCGCTGACCCGGCTGTGCCGTGACAAGTGCCACTACTGCACGTTCGTCACCGTGCCCGGCAAGCTGCGCCGCGCCGGGCACGGGATGTTCATGTCCCCCGACGAGGTGCTCGACATCGCCCGGCGGGGCGCCGAACTCGGCTGCAAGGAAGCCCTGATCACCCTCGGCGACAAGCCGGAGGACCGCTGGCCGGAAGCACGCGAGTGGCTCGACGCGCACGGCTACGACGACACCATCGCCTACGTACGGGCCGTCTCCATCCGCATCCTGGAGGAGACCGGCCTGCTGCCGCACCTCAACCCGGGCGTCATGACCTGGACGGACTTCCAGCGTCTCAAGCCCGTCGCCCCGTCGATGGGCATGATGCTGGAGACGACCGCGCGGCGGTTGTGGTCCGAGCCGGGCGGCCCGCACCACGGCTCCCCGGACAAGGAACCGGCCGTACGGCTGCGGGTGCTGGAGGACGCCGGCCGCTCCTCCGTCCCCTTCACCTCCGGCATCCTGATCGGCATCGGCGAGACCTACGAGGAGCGCGCGGAGTCCCTGTTCGCGCTGCGCCGGGTCGCCCGCGCCCACCACGGCATCCAGGAACTGATCATCCAGAACTTCCGCGCCAAGTCGGACACGGCCATGCGCGGCATGCCCGACGCCGAACTCGACGAGCTGGTCGCCACGGTGGCCGTCGCCCGGCACATCATGGGCCCGTCCGCCTGCCTCCAGGCCCCGCCCAACCTGGTGGACGCGGAGTACGAACGGCTCATCGGCGCCGGTATCGACGACTGGGGCGGCGTCTCCCCGCTCACCATCGACCATGTCAACCCCGAGCGCCCCTGGCCCCGGATCGAGCAGCTCGCCGAGAAGTCGGCCGCGGCGGGCTTCGAACTGCGCGAACGGCTCTGCGTCTACCCGGAGTTCGTCACCCGCGGCGAGCCCTGGCTCGACCCGCGGCTGCTGCCGCACGTCCGCGCCCTGGCCGACCCCGAGACGGGCCTGGCCCGCCCGGACGCGGTGGCCGAGGGCCGTCCCTGGCAGGAGCCCGACGAGGCCTTCACCGCCACCGGCCGCACCGACCTGCACCGCACCATCGACACCGACGGCCGCACCGCCGACCGCCGCGGCGACTTCGACGAGGTGTACGGCGACTGGGGCGCCCTGCGCGAGGCGGCCGTCCCCGGCATGGCACCGGAGCGCGTCGACACGGACGTCCGGCAGGCCCTGCGCACGGCCGCCGACGACCCGACGAAGCTGACCGACGACGAGGCCCTGGCGTTGCTGCACGCGGACGGCCCGGCCCTGGACGCGCTGTGCCGGATCGCGGACGACGTCCGCAAGTCGGTGGTGGGCGAGGACGTCACGTACATCGTGACGCGGAACATCAATTTCACCAACGTCTGCTACACCGGCTGCCGTTTCTGCGCGTTCGCCCAGCGCCGCACGGACGCGGACGCCTACACGCTGTCCCTGGACCAGGTCGCCGACCGGGCCCAGCAGGCCTGGGACGTGGGCGCGGTGGAGGTCTGCATGCAGGGCGGCATCCACCCCGACCTGCCGGGCACGGCCTACTTCGACATCGCGCGGGCGGTGAAGGAACGTGTCCCCGGCATGCACGTGCACGCCTTCTCCCCGATGGAGGTCGTCAACGGCGCCGCCCGCACCGGTCTGTCCATCCGCGAGTGGCTGACCGAGGCCAGGGCGGCGGGCCTGGACTCCATCCCCGGGACGGCGGCGGAGATCCTCGACGACGAGGTCCGCTGGATCCTGACCAAGGGCAAGCTGCCCACGGCCACCTGGATCGAGGTCGTGACGACGGCCCACGAACTGGGCATCCGCTCCTCGTCGACGATGATGTACGGCCACGTGGACCAACCCCGCCACTGGCTGGGCCACTTGCGCACCCTGGCCCGCATCCAGCAGCGGACCGGCGGCTTCACGGAGTTCGTCACGCTCCCCTTCATCCACACCAACGCCCCGGTGTACCTGGCGGGCATCGCCAGGCCCGGTCCCTCCGTACGGGACAACCGGGCGGTGACGGCGATGGCGCGGCTCCTCCTGCACCCCTGGATCCCCAACATCCAGACCAGCTGGGTGAAGCTGGGCGAGGCGGGCGCCGCCGAAATGCTCCGCTCCGGAGCGAACGACCTCGGCGGCACGCTGATGGAGGAGACGATCTCCCGCATGGCCGGCTCCTCCTACGGCTCGTACAAGTCCGTCAAGGACCTGGTCGCGGTGGCGGCGGCGGCCGGACGCCCGGCGAAGCCGAGGACCACGCTCTACGGCGAGGTCCCGGAGGAACGGCGGCGGGCGGCGGCCGCGTCGGACGGTCACCTGCCGGACCTGCTGCCGGTCCTCGACTGAACCGAGGCAGACGCAGCTCACAGTACGATGATCCGACCCCCGTCGGAGGGGTCGAGTAGCACCGAGGAGATGCGTGCCCATGGCGGCCCGAATACCTTCGTGGGCCTGGGTCAGCGGCCTGACCGTGGGAGCGGTCGCGGCGGTGGCCGTACTGGCGGTGAAGGCCGACCAGGGTTCCCATCCCACGGCCGCGACGGCCCACCAGCGACCCGCCCCCTCGGCTAGCGCCAGCCCCTCCGTCAAGCCCAAGCCCCCGGCCCCGCCGGCCGTCCCGGCGGACTCGGGCGTGGGCCGCCGGATCGTCTACGCCCTCGGCCAGAAGCGGGTGTGGCTGGTCGACGAGAGCGACAAACCCACCCTCACCTTCCCGGTGTGGCCGGGCACGGTGAGCCCCGATCCGGGCGCCTACGTGATCTCCCAGCGCGTGCCCGCGACGACCGGCTCGGACGGCGTGCAGATCGAGCACATCATGTACTTCGCGGGCAAGTCCGGTGTCTTCATCGCCTTCAGCAACGCCGTGGACGGCGCCTCACCCCCACCGGCCGCCGCCGACGCCAAGACGGGCGGCATCCGCATGGGCAAGCCCGACGGCACGGCCCTGTGGACCTTCGCCACCCAGGGCACGAGGGTCGAGGTCGTCCCCTAGCGCTGTGACCGGGAAAACCTTTCCGGTCGCAGCACCTAAGCACCTCGACCAGCTCGTCGCCGACCCACGGCCGACGGCGTTCAGGCCCGCGGCTGCACCGCCGACGGAAGGGGTACATCCCATGGAACTGGCCCAGACCGTGGCCCGGCTCGACCAGTGGCTGAAGGAGCACGCCCCGGGCGACTTCCGGCAACTCGCCCCGCCCGCCGAGCCCGCACTCGTCACGGCTGTGGCGGAGAACCGGTTCGAGCCGCATCCAGACGTCCGGTCCTGGCTCGCCCTGCACGACGGCTCGGCCCTCGACCCCACGCCCGCCGCAGGCGCCTTCGTGCCTACCGACTTCCCGCTCCTGGGGGCCGCCGGCATGTGTGTCGGGCTGCGGGACATGGAGGAGGAGGTCGCCCGGGCCCTGGAGGAGGACGAGGCCGAGTACGTCGTCGGTGTGACGGCGGACGTGCGCTGGCTGCCGGTGGCGATGAACCACACGGGTGGACAGCTCGTGGTCGACCACCGGGAGGGCCCCGGTTTCGGCGCGGTCCTGGAACTGGACCCGTCCATCGACGTTAATGGAGTGAAGCGCTGGGACAGCCTGTCCCACCTCTTCGACTCGGTCCTGGACGCCCTGGTCCATGGCACCCCGATCGCCACGGCCAGCGGTGCGCGCAGCGTCCCACGCATCGAGGACACGGGGAACTCGCTGCCCCACGTCGTCTGGGACATCTACTACGGCTGACCGGTCGGGCACAACTGCTGTTACGCCCGCGGTCGCACGGCACAGGGTGCACCCCTCGACGTCCGGCACGTCATGTACAAGGCGTCCCCGTCAGCGACTCATCGGAGGAAGAAGCCCGGCTCTCTTACGGCCACTGTGGATGCCAGGTCGCGCAGTTCGCCGTCGGTGATGTGCGTTCCGTACGAAGCGAGCACGGTCACGGCACCATTTCGACGCACGAAATAGAAGACCGCATGCTGCCTGACCGTGCGCCAGGTGTTCGGGGCCACCAGTTCGCACGGCATCTGGTACAAGGGGCCACTAGGGCCTTGCGCCTCGCAGACCGGTGGGTGGAAGCCGGACTCCACCGGTGCCACGGTCACATGGACGGCCCAGCCGTTCGGATCATTGACGTCGACGCCGGCCCGCTCGGGCCACAAGAGGTAGAAGAGCTCGTGATCGTGGCGAGTGGCCCATGGGTGGTCGAGGCGGTAACCGGTGACGTCGGGCGCAAGCAGGGGGACGCCGGCATCCACGAGCTCACTGCGCTTGCTCGTTTCAGTGCGGTGGTCACCCACGAGCCCCGAAAGCGGCCACAACAGAGCAAGAGCAATAAGCAGCACGATCCGGGGCCGCCAGAAGACGGGACGGGGCGCGGTCAGGACAGTGGCCAGTGCGAACAGGGCGGCCGAGGTCAGCGGGAGAACCGCTGTCGGAAGGCTCCCGACGAGCGCCCGATCGTTCAGCCCCGCCCCGAACCAGAAGAGCAGGCTGGCGAGCACGGCAACCCGCCAGGCCGGCCGGACACCCGCCAAGCGCAGCAGCAGCCAGCTCGTCAGGAAGCCAACCACCGCTGCCACTCTGAACAGCAGAAGGGCCAACCCCAGGCAGCCCCACTCTTGCCGACCGCACGGGAGGAGTTCATCCAAGGGCCAAGCGGACAGCGCGGCGGCAAGCATGATCAAAGCGGCCCCGAGCCCGGCTCCGACCGCCGACGACCTGGCCACACGGGTTCCCAGGAACGAGCGCCACCGAGTGGGTCCCCGATCCCCTCCAGCGCGTACCGATGCCATCTTCTCTGCCGCCCCCTCTGCAAGCCCGACCTGAAGGCCGATCATGGGTGCGCGAGAAGGGGGGTGACATGAGTACGCGTACTCAACAGGCCCGGGTGCCTGGCGCGTTACGCGGAATGACCTGCGAACGCGACGAACACCGTCCAGGACGTTCCCCTGAACGCGAGCCGCGCACCGTCCCGGTCCTTGGAGTCACGGACGTGGACGGTGGCGGGGGAGGGGGAGGGGGAGGAGGCGGCTATGGCGACCTCGACACAATCGGGGCCGTCGTTGCTGCTGTAGCTGCTCTTGAACCAGTTGAGCGTGGCGGTCATGTCACTTCTCCCAGAATCTTCTCGATGAAGGACAGCGACTCCCGAGGTGAGAGGGCCTGCGCACGGATCATTCCATAGCGCATGTCGAGGACCTGGGCCTCTCTCGGGTCGCTGATCACCCGGCTGTGCAGCTGGGCCTCCCAGTGCCCCAGTGTCTTGCCGTCTCGGAGCTTCAGGAGCCGCAGCGGTCCCGCCATGCCCGCGTGATCCTCACGGTCCGTGGGCATCACTTGGATCGAGACATGCCGCAACTGCCCAATTTCCAGCAGGCGTTCGAGTTGCTCTCGCAGAGCCATTCTGCCGCCGATCGGCCGCCGCAGCGTCACCTCCTCCTGGACAAAGGTGATGAGTGGCCGGGGCACTCGCTCGAACACGGCCTTGCGGGCCATACGCGCGGCGACGTGGCGCTCGATCTCGTCCTCGGTGTACGCGGGGCGACGCATCGCGTACAGCGCCTGGGCGTACGCCGGAGTCTGCAACAGGCCGTGGATCTGCTGATTGTCGTACGCCCCCAACTCGACGGCTTCGCCCTCCAGCTTCGCCAAGTCCCGTACCTTCTTCGGATACCGGGCCCGCTCCACATCCGCCTTCATCGCGGACAGCTTCCCGCCCGCGCCTAGCACCTCGTCGGCCTTGTCGAGGAAGTCCGGCTTGGCGATGCGGCGTCCGCGTTCGACCGAAGAGACCATCTCGTCGCCGTACCCGATGGCGGTGCCGAGTTCGGCCTGTTTGAGCCCGGCGGCCTCCCGCCACATCTTGATCTGCCGGCCGACCGTCCTGAGTACGGCCTCGGCCTCTTCGTCCTCCATGTCATCCCCTCCCGACGTACGAGCCGGACGGCTTCGCCGCGCGTTCGTACAGTCACGTTGCGTACCGTGGCGATGGCTGTTCAGCCTAGGGACAGATGACGACTCTGGGTGACATGAGTAAGAAATTCCCCCTCCCGATCGCTGCTCCGTTGGCCCATTTCGCCGTGCAGCTCTCCGCGACGCGCAGAGGTGCGCGCCTGGCCCGCCTGCTGGCAGAGCGCCAACTCGACGACTGGGGAGTGGATGTGGCGGACGCGTCGCAGATCGTGGCGGAGCTGGCGGCGAACGCGGCGTTCCACGGGCGGGTCAGGGGGCGGGACTTCCGGCTGGCGATGAAGCTGCACGGGGACGGCGGCCTGCGCATCGAGGTGACCGACGCGCGCGGCGACCGGCTCCCGAGGATCGCGGACCCGGTGGCGGCGGACGCGGAGTCGGGGCGTGGTCTGCTGCTCGTGGCCGCGCTCGCCGACCGCTGGGGCGTCAACGAGGCACCCGCCCACGGCAAGACGGTCTGGGCCGAACTCGCACCGCGTCGCGGCGCCCGGTGACCCGGCGGTGCCCGACACCAAAGACCAAAGAACCAGGGAAAGAACCGAACCCGCCCCTACCGCCCCCGTCGATCACCCGGCGGAGTGAATATGCCCCGCTCGGCTGGCGTGGCGAGGTGATCGTGGTGCAGCGTCTGTTCCACCAACCGCACACATGCATCGGCCCTCGCCGGGACTGCCATCCCAGTGCGAGGGCCTGATCACCGAGGAAGAAGAAGGCCTTCCCGATGACTAGCAAGCACCCTAACGCGCCCGTACGCGCCAAGTCCGGCCATTCCGGCGGCGTCATCCATGTGAACGAACCCCACCACGAGAACTTCACGGTGGTCGGCAACCATCTGGCCCAGCACGCCGAGTTGTCTTTGACGGCGATCGGCCTGGCGGTGCACATCCAGTCACTGCCGAAGGGCACCCCGATCGGGATCAAGACGCTGGCCGGGAAGTTCCCCGAGGGGGAGATCCGGATCGCCGCGGCCCTGCGGGAGCTGGAGGAACACGGCTACCTGTCACGCACCAAGGAGCGTCTTCAATCGGGCCGAGTGACGACCCGGACGACCTCCTACAACAAGCCGCGCCGCGCCGAGGCCGCCCGGACCGCCGAGCCCGACCGCCCGGCCGCCCCGCCCACGCCCTCCGCCGCCTCGGCCCCGCCCGCACCCCGCACGGCGAACGACCTGTTGGCCGGCCTCCGCGCCCACGACTCCCGCCTGCTCCTCACCGAACGGGACGTGCACCGGCTGGCACCGGCGGTCTCGGAGTGGCTGGAGAGGGGCGTACCGCCCACGGCCGTGACGCGAACGCTCACGGTGGGCCTGCCCCAGTACCCGATCAAGCACCCGGCGGCGCTCCTGGCCCACCGCCTCGCCTCCCTCCTGCCGCCGCCCCTGCCTGCTGCGCCACCGACCCCCGCGACCGCCCTCCGCCCGGCCCCGCTCCAGACCTGCGACGGCTGCGAGAGAGCGTTCAGGTCCCCGGAGCCGGGCCGGTGCAGAGACTGCCGCCCGTCCACCGCGGCCGCGTAGGGAGACGTGGAGATGAACCGGATGCCGAGCACTGTCTCCGCGTCGCGCCACCGGCCACACCGGTACCGTACGAGGACCGACGCACCAGTACCGGAGGTCACCGTGAGCGCTCAGACCGACGGCCCGTACGGACCGCTGATCCCCATGCCCGAGCTCACACCGGACGCACTGCGGGCGGCGGTCGCGCGCATCGCTCCGAGCCGGATTCCCGTTCTCACGCAGCACCTGTTCGAAGCCACGACGAACGCGCAGCAGACACAGAGCCTCGCGCCGCTGAGGGCCTTCGTGCACTCCTGGGCGGTGTTCGTGGCGATCGAACGGCACCCGGAGCGGGCCGCCCGGCTGCGCGAGCTGGAACGGATTGTGGACGCGGGAGAGCAGGACCCGGTTCAGGCCATCGCCGAGATCCGCGCCATCCGGGAGGCGGCCGAGGCGGAGGCCGGGCTGTGACCGACTGGGCGTGGGACTACAACCCCAATGCCGAGTACGTCATGGATGGACTACCGCCGGGTGTGGTCGCCGAGGTGGAGCGGATCGCCACCGAACTGGCGGCGCTCGGCCATGATTCGGTGAAGATCGGCAGGCCCTTCGACCGGGAAGGCGGGCTTCGCGAATTCGACATTCTCGGTGGCCGTGGGTTCGTCAGCTTTCTGCCCGTGCCCCGCCACGAGTGCGTCTATGTGTGCAACGTGACCTGGTACGGCTGAAAGCGGTCTTTTTTGACCGCGCCCCTCACGAATTCCCTACCTTTCCGTCTTCCGGACTGACCGTTCCCGTTCGATTACTGTGCTGAACTGTTGGGCGTACGGACGGGTAACTGCCGGGGAGGTCTCAGCGTGGGTGCGACGTCCGGGGGTCTCTGGGGGCGTGGCGAGCAGCAGGACTTCCGGAGCCGGGTGCGGGGGACGTTGCTCGGGGTGGCCGTGGGGGACGCCCTCGGTGCCCCGGTGGACTTCCTGGACCTCGGGGCGATCAGGGAGGTCCACGGATCCGAGGGGATCCGCGAACTCGCGCCCGCACACGGCCGCCGCGGAGCCGTCACGCACTACACGCAGCTCACCCTGTTCTCCCTCGACGGGCTCATCCGCGCGCACGTCCGCCGCGACACCGGGGCCTGGCATCCGCCCACCGATGTGCACCGCGCGTACCTGCGGTGGGCCGCCACCCAGCGTGACTGGGGGCCCGACGAGCGGCGCAAGGACGACGGCTGGCTGGCCCGTGAGGAGTGGCTGTACGCCCGGCGCAGCCCCAGCCGGCCGCTGCTGATCGGGTTCGGGGACGACACCATGGGCACCCTGGAGGCGCCCAAGAACCCCGCCGAGGCCGGTCCGGAGGCGGTCGCCCGGTCGGCGCCCTTCGGGCTTCTCGTCGGCTGGGAGCCGCAGCTCGTCGTGCAGCTCGCCGTCGAGTGCGCGGCGCAGACCCACGGGCACCCCACCGCCTGCCTCGCCGCCGGCGCCTACGCCGTGATCGTGCACGCCCTCGCCCGCGGCGACAGTCTCGACGGGGCCGTGCAGAAGTCGCTGGCGCTGCTCGCCGTGCGCCCCGGCCACCAGCCGGTGTCGGACGCCCTCCAGCGTGCGCTGGGCGCGGTACGGCAGGGCATGCCGACCCCGGACCGGGTGGAGGAGCTGGCGGGGGAGGGGACGGCGGCGGGGCTGCTCGCCGTGTCCGTGTACTGCGCGCTGGTGAGCGAGGACGTACGCCACGGGCTGTGCCTGGCGGTGAACCACAGCGGGTCCTCCGGCGCGGCCGGTGCCCTCACCGGCGGGCTGCTCGGCGCCCTGCACGGAGAGACGGCCCTCCCGCCGGGCTGGCTGGCCGAGCTGGAGGGCCGTCCCACTCTGCTGGTCCTGGCGGACGACTTCGCGATGGAGATGACCCAGGGGCCCGCGCTGCACGGGCCCACCGGGTCCTCCCCGGGGTGGCTGGCACGCTATCCGCGCGGGGCCCGGTAGCCGCGCGGGCCGCGCGCCGCTACGGCTGCTTCCCCACCACGTCGTCGCCCGTGCCCGCCGGAGCCGGTACCGCGGCCGCTGCCAGGTCGCCGTCCCCGTCGGTGTTGACCTTCTCGATGACCGCGAGCCGTTCCGGTGTGTCCTGCGGCTTCACGAATCCGATGCCGACGTAGAGGACCAGCGAGACCGCGAGCGGCACCGACACCTGGTACTGCAACGGCACGCCGCCGTCGACGTTCCAGTTGATCGGGTAGTTCACCAGCCAGAAGGCCGGCAGCCCGGCCGCCCAGCTCGTGCGCGCCGCCGTCGGACCGGAGCGGCGGAACGGCCGGAGCAGACCCAGCAGGCAAAGATGTTCTGCGTACTGGCTTTGGTTCATGTACGTGAAAGTGGATCGGGCGGGTCCGGGCACAAGCGGAGCCCCCTCGGCAAGGACGGCGAACTCGTCGAGAGGGCCCATCAGTTGGTGCTTGTTGCGGTTGTCGTGCAGTGGTGTCGTCTTCTCAAGCCTTGATCGACGTCACGAAGGTGTTCCACGCGTCGGCGCGGAAGCCGAGCACCGGGCCCGTGGGGACCTTGGAGTCCCGGACCGCCATGGCCGCGGCCACCGGTGACTTGACTTCGACGCACGCGCCGTTGCCCGTGGAGTACGAGGACTTGGTCCACGTCTCCGTGGCGCCCTGACGAATTGCCATTTCTGCTCCGGATTGCGAGTGGAGTGGTTTGCGCCAACGTTGTGCTCGATGGCGTGATCGACGCTACCCGCCGCGCTCCAAGTCCGAAGCGACGCTTCATCCTTACGGATGGCATATTCCAACGGAGTCTTCCGCCTTGGCTTGGTGAAGGTGTACAGTGCGGCACCTTCAAGCCGCGGCGCTCAGCGCACGTGCTCCTTGGCGATGTTCGCGATGAACTGACGTGACTGCTCCACGTTCAGGGCCTGCGCCCGCAGATGCTCGTACATCACGCTGTACTTCTGGACGTCGTTCGCCTTCTCCAGATACAGGTCGCTGGTGACGCCCTCGATGTAGACCACGCTGGAGTCCGCCGTGTCCGGGAACTCGAGGATTGCGTACTGGCCGTTGAGGCCCGGATGCGCGCCCATGTCGAAGGGGATGACCTGCACGGTCACGTGCGGCAGTTGGGACTGCTCGACCAGGTGCTCCAACTGCTCCCGCATCATGGCGGGGCTGCCGACGATCCGGCGCAGGGCGGCCTCGTCCAGGACCGTCCACAGCCGCAACGGGTTCTCGGCGGCGGAGATTCGTTCCTGCCTGCGCATTCGGACCTGCACCCGCTTCTCGATGTCGGCGGGCGCCGTCTCCGGCAGGGCACCGGAGATCAGTGCCTCCGCGTACTGGCGGGTCTGAAGCAGTCCCGGAACGACCTGGGGGTCGTAGATCCGCAGGCTCGCCGCGTCCGTCTCCAGGCCGATGTACACGCTGTAGGGGATGTCGCCGAAGGAGTGCCACCAGCCCTGCTGGCGCGAGTCCTTGGCCATCTGCATCAGCGAGTCGACGATCCGGTGGTCCTCCACCTCGTAGACGCCGCACAGATCGCGCACGTCACGCTGGCTGATGCTGCGCCGGCCGTTCTCCAGGCGGCTGATCTTCGACTGCGACACCAGCAGCCGCTCGGCCACCTCCTCGGCCGTCATGCCCTTGAGTTCGCGCAGCCTGCGCAACTCCTGGCCAAGCCGGCGCCGCCTGACGGTGGGATTCACATTGGACGCCACGGGACGTGCACCTCCGGCCGCATGCCTCTACTTTGCGTATCTGCTGCTGAGCAGACTGCCACCAAGGTGCTTACTACCGCTGGGAAACGCCGGATATGCAGCGGGTACACGTACACGTCAGTTCGGGCACGTCCTCCGTTCCGGAGCAAGGCCGAAGCGGCGGCGGGACGCGTACGAGGTGTACGTTCCCGCCGCCCCTGTCGATCCTGCGGCTCCCGGACCGTCGCTCCGGGGCTGGGGACTGCGGTGCGGCGTTGTTCTGTACGGCGCGGCTCAGTGGGCCACGGCACGGACCATGGAACCGCGGCGTGGCTGCATCGGAACGCCGCGGGCGGGTTCCGCCGCGGGCCTGGTGCCCGCCCCGCCCTGGCGGCCGGCCGCCGAGGCCGCGCCACGGCGCGGCTGCGCCCCCACGCCGTTCTGGACGTCCATCACGGCGTGCGCCACGAGTCCGCCCATGGGGTCGTGCCGGATCAGGTCCCTGAGCCGGGACCGTGACGACCGCCCCTCGTTGCCCGGGTACAGGTGCTTGCCGAGGCCGACCGCGTGCGCCAGGGCGGCGAGCGCCGCGGTCCGCGGATCCGGCGGTACGCCGGTGCGGATCGCCGAGTCCAGCCGGGCCCTGATCTCCCGGCTGATGGCGGTGTCCGTCGCCTGGTAGCGAGTCGTCGGCAGCACCCCGCACATCTGGCCGGCCACGGCGTGCACCATGCCGCACCGCTCCAGATGCGAGAGATACGTCTGGCGCAGCCCGAGACGCGGCCCGCCGATCCAGTGGACGGCCCGTACCGGAGCGCCGCGCCTTCGCAGCAACTCCAACGCGCAGTCCAGAGTTGGATCTCCTGTCGGCCGTGGCACCACCACGGCGATACGATCCCCGTCTGGGGCTATCCGTCCGGCCAGCGCCAGCTCCACTAGCTGTGCTCCGGCCAGACCGAGGTCGAGCGACTGCGGCTGCGCAGTGGTACCCGTGGCCGGGTCCAGTGCCAGCAGCAGAAGCTCCTCCGGAAGTGTTCTGCGGCTCCTGCCCATCCATGCCTCCCCGCGTGGATGAATGACAGGGTGACCCCTCTCACATTGGTCTGTCGAGGGTGCGTGACCGGTTCGTAAGGGAACCGGTAGGTATGTCGTTCTCGTCTACCGCATGGGTTTGGTCCGCACACAGGACACTGGTACATGGTTCGGACAGCGGTACGACCAAGGGTTCGGCTGCGTCGTCCGGGTGGCGGTTCGGATCCTGATTCACGGTTCGGTAGCGGCACGTTGGGCGTGCGGCACATGAGGAGGCATCGGTGGCGGGCGAGTCCCCCGACAGGTCGAAGCAGCGCGAGTCGTCGGCACAGAAGACGTCGGGGAGCGCGGGTCCGGTTCCCGAGTCCAGGAACGAGGCCCGCGACCCGCGGCTCGCGCTGACGGGGGAGTCCGGGGAGTCGGCGGAGTCCCGTGAGCGGGGCTCGTCCGGTGGCTCAGAGGGGCGCGGCGGGGTCGATACGGCCACTCGGGTGCTTTCGACTCGGGACGTGAGGACGACGGCGAAGACCGGCGCCGCAGACGACGCCGACGGCACCGACGACCCGGCTGACACTGCGGGCGCTGCCGCGGAGGCCGACGGCGACGGGGCCGGTGCGGCGGGTGACGCGCGCCTGCGGGCGGCGGTGGCCGCGTGGGTGGACTCCGGGGACGACGACAAGCGCGCGGACACCGAGAGTGCCTCCGGCGACGGGACGGACGCGAAGAACGCGGGGGCCGCGTCCGGGACCGAGGGCGGCGTCGAGGCTGAGGCCTCGGAGGACGCCTCCGGCGGGGCGGCCGCCGCGAGCGGGAAGGCCGGGGCCGAGTCGGGGACCGCCGGCGAGGCCGAGGCCGCGTCTGACGCGCGGGACGCCGGCGCCGAGGACGCCGGCGACGCCGAGCCTGCGAAGGCCCGTGTCGCGCCGGAGGACGACGCCGAGGGGCCCGGGGACGCCGCGCGTGGGAAGGCCGGGGCCGAGTCGGGGACCGCCGGCGAGGCCGAGGCCGCGTCTGACGCGCGGGACGCCGGCGCCGAGGACGCCGACGACGCCGAGCCTGCGAAGGCCCGTGTCGCGCCGGAGGACGGTGCCGAGGGGCCCGAGGACGCCGCGCGTGGGAAGGCCGGGACTGAGCCCCAGGCAGCCGACGACGCTGCGGTGGGCGCTTCCGACGCGGAGGCCGCCGACGAGGCCGACGAAGCAGACGACGCCAAGCGTGCCGGGGCCGATGCCGCGCCCGAGGCCGCCGAACGTGCGAAGGACGGCGTTGAGCCCGAGGCTGACGCCGAGGGGCCCGACGACGCCGACGGCGCCAAGCGCGACGGCCACGGCAAGGGCTCCGGCGACGGCAAGCGTGCCGAAGCCGATGAGACCGCGGAGGACGACGACCCCGAAGCCGGTGACGGCGGCTCGGAGGGGGTGGCCCCGGACGAGAAGCCGCCCGTGGACCAGCCCACCACCATGCTGAAGATCGGCGGCGCCGCCAAGCCCCAGGTCGACCAGCCCACGACCATGCTCAAGCTGGGCGGCGACAAGAAGCGGGCGCCCGAGTCCGAGGCGGAGCGGACCAGCAAGTTCGTCGCGCTCAAGCCGCTCGACTCCCCGCAGCCCCGCAAGCCACGGCCCGCGCAGCCGGACACGCCCACGTCCAGGCCCGTACCCGCGGACGCCACGGCCGCCGTCCCGCAGGTCGGTCCCGAGCGCACCACCCAGCAGCCGCTGCCCCCCAAGCCGCCGCTGGACCTGCTGGCCGAGCTGACGAACACTCCGCCGCCCCCGGAGACCCCGCTGCGCACCACGGTGCGCCGCGTCAAGATCTGGACCCCGCTGGTCGTCCTCCTGCTGATCGTCTTTGCGGTCGTGCAGGCCGTGCGCCCGCTGCCCGACCCCACCTTCGCGCTGACCGCCGAGGACACCTACACCTTCCGAGGCGACCAGGTGAAGCTGCCGTGGCCCGACGAGGGCCAGGGCTGGATGGGCGTGGACGGCGTCGGCACGATGGACCACTTCGGCGAGCAGAAGCCGGTCGCCATCGGCTCGGTCGCCAAGACCATGACCGCGTACATCATCCTGCGCGACCACCCGCTGAAGGCCGGCCAGGAAGGCCCGAAGATCGAGATCGACCCGACGGCGGAGAAGGAGGGCGGCTACGACAAGGCCGGCGAGTCCACGCTCAACACCATGAAGGCCGGCGACTTCCTCACCGAGAAGCAGGCCCTGTCCGCGGTCATGATCCCTTCCGCGAACAACATCGCGCGCCTGCTGGCCCGTTGGGACGCGGGCTCCGAGGCGGAGTTCGTCAAGAAGATGAACGCCACCGCCAAGGAACTCGGGATGGCGAACACGACGTACACCGACCCCTCGGGTCTGAAGGAGACCACCGTCTCCACCGCCGAGGACCAGGTGAAGCTCGGCAACGCGGCCATGAAGATGCCGGCCATGGTGGCCATCACCAGCGCGGCCAGCTGGACGGACCCGACCGGGAAGTACTGGAACAACTACAACGAGTTGCCGTACACCATCGGCGCGATCGGCATCAAGACCGGCTCCACCACCGCGGCCGGCGGCAACCTGCTGTTCGCCGCCCAGAAGCAGGTCGGCGGCCGGACGGTGACCATCGTCGGCGCGATCCTCGGCCAGCACAAGCGGGAGATCCTCGCGACGGTCAACGCGGTCAGCAAGACCGCGCTGCTCGCCGCCAAGGACGTGCCGACCTCGGCGAAGATCCTGAAGAAGGGCGACGTCGTCGGGTACGTCGACGACCAGCTCGGCGGCCACACGCCGGTCGTCGTCACCAAGGACGTCACCGCGGTCGGCTGGGCCGGGCTGCAACTGAAGCTGTCCCTCGCCACCAAGGACGTACTGCCGCACACCGCGAAGGCCGGCACAGAGGTGGGCATGCTCACCGTCGGTGACAGCGGGGAGGGTGCCGTACAGGTGCCCGTGGCCCTCCAGGACGATCTCGCCGAGCCGGGCTTCCCGGCCAAGCTGACGCGCCTCGGCTGACCCCCGCACCACCCGGCGGCCGTCGCCGCCCCCGCGCACCCCGTCGGGCAGCCCCACCCGGGAGCTGACCCGGCGGGGTGCGTGCTAGCGTCACGAATCGGGCACGTCGCCGGTCGTGGGACGCGGCGGCGAACAGGGAAAACAGGACACGGGGAGTGCCTTCAGGTGGCCACAGCGGATCCGACACGCGCCGACGACGCCGATCCGGGCCCGGGGAACGGTTCGCGAATAGGAGCGTCCACGTCTGACACGGACGGTGACCGCGGGCGGCCGGGTGGCCCGGTGGGCGACCCTGGGGAGCATCGGGACGGTGAACGGTCCCGCGCCCGGTCGGCGGTCATGGCGGTACGGGAGCGGATGCTGCGGCACCCGGTCCTGTCCGTCACCGTCCTGGCCGGCCTGCTGCACATCGTCTGGTTCTTCACGTTCGCCAACAGCGGCGGCGACCTCGCGGCGCAGGACGCCTGGGCCGAGTTCGTCGGCCGGCACCCCGACTCGGCGTACAACCTCGCCTGGTACGGCGGCATGCACCCGGTGTCCTACAGCGTGGTGTCGCCGTATCTGATGTCCCTCCTCGGCGTCCGTACGACCATGATGATCGCGGGCACGGCCTCGGCGGGCCTGCTGACGCTGGTCCTCATCCGCAGCCGCTCGGTCAGGAACCCGCTGTGGGCCGCGCTGATGGGCGTCTTCGGGCTGCTGTGCAACGCGCTGTCGGGCCGGGTGACCTTCGGGCTGGGCACGATGTTCGCGCTGGGCGCGGTCGCGGCCGTGTTCTGCTGGCCGCACCGCTGGCGCTTCAAACGCTGGGCGAAGGCGCTGGTCGCGGCCCCGCTGGCCGCGCTCGCCACCATGTCCTCGCCGGTGGCGGGCCTGTTCGTGGGCCTGGTCGCGGTCGCGCTGTTCCTCCAGAAGCGCCGGCCCGGCGCGTGGGCGCTGGGCCTGGCCCCGGCCGCGGTGGTGGCCGCGTCGGCCTGGCTGTTCCCGTTCTCCGGCACCCAGCCGATGGCGTTCGCCTCGGTGATCCTGCCCCTGATCTACGCCGTGTTCGCCGTCGTCCTCGTTCCCCGGGAGTGGAAGACGGTCCGGATCACGTCCGCGGTGTACGGCCTGGCGGTGGTCCTGGTCTGGCTGATCAGCTCCCAGATCGGCTCCAACATCACCCGGCTGGCCATGCTGTTCGGCGGGGTGGTCCTGGTGGCGGCGCTGCCGTTCGCGGTCCCGCGCTCGCGCACCTGGTACACGATCGTGCTGGCCGTCGTCGGCTTCGTCGGCTGGATAGGGTTCAAGTCGGTCGACGACATCGTCAACACCACGCCCGCCGCCTCCTGGGCGCGCGAGCTGGCCCCCCTGGTCAACCAGTTGCAGCGGGTCGGCGCGGAGAAGGGCAGAGTCGAGGTGGTCCCCGCCCGCTCCCACCGCGAGGCCTCCGCGCTGGCACCCTACGTCAACCTGGCCCGCGGCTGGAACCGGCAGGCCGACATGCAGCGCAACCCGCTCTTCTACGACGACACGCTCAACTCGGCGAACTACCACGACTGGTTGCAGCGGTGGGCGGTGCACTACGTGGTGCTGCCCAAGGGCGACGTCGACGGCAACGGCGGCGAGCGCGAACGCGCGCTGGTGCAGGAGGGCATGCCGTACCTCAAGCAGGTCTGGGGCGACGCCAACTGGCAGCTGTTCAAGGTCACCGACCCGGCGTCGCTCGCCGAGCCGGACGCGGTCGTCGAACGTGCCGAGCAGGGCGAGATGACCCTTCAGGTGCGCAAGGCCGGCCGCGTCCTCATCCGCATCCCGTACTCGCCCTGGCTGAGCCTCGTCGACGAGCAGGGCAAGAGCCTCAAGCCGCCCCAGGAGACCGACGCCTCCAAGCACCGCGCCGGGGGCGAGCCGAAGACGTACGACAACGTCAACGGCTGCCTCATGGAGACGGAGCAGGACGCCGAGGGCGACAAGTGGACCGTGCTGGTCGCGCCGAAGGCGGGCACGTACCGCCTGGCGGCGCCGTACCAGCTGCCGCGGGGCACTCCGTGCCCGGACGAGTTGAAGTGACCGCTGGCGGGTGCGGGGGTCTGGGGACTGCTGCCCCCGGACCCCCGCCCCGGACTGAACGGCCTCGGCGTGAACGCCCCTGGTGGCAGGCCCTTCAAGCGGGACGCGTGCGGACGGGCGTGGGGCGGGCCCGTCAGGCGAGCTGCTGCTCGACGGCCGCGACCAGCTCGGCGGCCTCGGGGCCGGTCTGCGGGGAGAACCGGGCGACGACCTTGCCGTCCCGGCCGACCAGGAACTTCTCGAAGTTCCAGCGGATGTCCCCGCTGTGGCCCTCGGCGTCGGCGAAGCCGGTCAGACGCTCGTAGAGCGCGTGCCGCCCCTCCCCGTTCACCTCGACCTTCTCGGTCATGGGGAAGGTGACGCCGTACGTGGCGGAACAGAACTCGGCGATCTCCTCGGCGCTGCCGGGCTCCTGCCCCATGAACTGGTTGCACGGAACCCCGAGCACGGTGAAGCCCTGCCCTGCGTATCGCTCGTGCAGTTGTTCGAGCCCGGCGTACTGCGGGGTGAGCCCGCACTTGGACGCCACGTTCACGATGAGCACGACCTGCCCCGCGTACTGCCCGAGACCGGCCGGCCCGCCCTGGAGAGCGCCGATCTCCACGGCCAGGGGGGAGTCGGGGGCGATGGCGCCGTTGCTGTCTGAAGTGGTCATGAGCGGATGCTAGCCGCGCGGGGGTGGCACTGCCGAGCGGCGGTCTCCTTGCCCAGGGCTCGTCCCCGCGCCCGTCCTTGAGGCTGCCGCCTCGACGAGGACCTGGCCCGCCCCGGTTCGCGAGTACAGCACCGATCGTCCGGCCCGCCGGCGCTCCACCAGCCCCGCGTCCAGCAGCACGCGCAGATGGCGGCCCACGGAGCCCAGCTTCTGCCCGGTCACGGCGGTCAGCTGGGTGGTGCTGAGCGGCGAGTCGAGCAGGATCAGCACCTGCGCGCGGGTACGGCCCAGCAGTGCGAGGAGGCCCGTGGGCACCGCGGAGCGGCGCGCGTCGGTGTCGGCGAGGGCGCCGGCGCAGGGGTAGACGACGGCGTACCGGCGCCGCGTCTCGTCCCACGACACCCAGCCGGCCTTCGGGGTGACCGGGACGAAGACGAGCTGGGCGCCGGAGATCTCGCGCGGCGGATACTCGTGCAGGTTGACCTGGAACCGGCTCTCGCCGAGCCAGCGCGTGCCCGGCCGCAGGGTGTCCAGTACCGCCGCCCAGCCGCCCCGGCTGACCTGCGCGGTCCGTGCCACGACATCGGCTTCGAGGACGCGCCGCCGCCGGCCCCAGGAGGGCCGTACGGCGTCCGCCCAGACGTACTCCAGGAGCCGGGCCGCGCGCTCGGGCAGGTCGTCCCGCTCCAGCGCGGCCGGCAGCGGCCCGGCGAGCGAGGTCCGCAGGTGCGCGCGGGCGTCCGCCGGGTCGGTGGCGCGTACCCGCTCGACACCCTCCTCGAAGGACTCCTCGTCCCGTGGCGTGGGGGTGAGGAAGTCGGCGATCCAGTCCCGGCCGAGTCCGGCGCGGACGAGGAGCGCGGTGACAGGGTCGTCGGCGAGGAGCCGCCGGTAGGCGGGCAGGTGCGCGCGCAGCCACGCCTGCTCGCCGGGGTGATGGCCGGTGCCCGCGTGCAGCAGCTGCAGGCTCGCGAAGGTCTCGGCGAGCGGCGAGAGCAGGAACCGGCTCCCGGCGAGCGTGTCGGCGTTGACCTGCCACCAGCCCATGGAACCTCCCGCCCTCGGCGACCTTTCGCACCTGTGCGAAACAATAACCACTGGCTCCGTGCCCGCCCGAGACTCCGGCGCATGCGCAGCTACCGACAACTCTTCCGCACCCCGGAGTTCACCCCGCTCTTCCTCGCGTCCTGCGCGCAGACGGTGGCCCAGACGGCGAGCGGACTCGCGCTCGGCACCCTGGTGTACCGGGCGACGGACTCGCCGCTGCTCTCCGCGGTGAGCATGTTCGGCCCCTCGCTGGCCCAGATGCTCGGCGCGACCTTCTTCCTGTCCGGCGCCGACCGGCTGCCGCCGCGCCGTGCGCTGGTGGGCGTGTGCCTGTCCTTCGCGGCGGGCACGGCGCTGCTGGCGGTGCCCGGACTGGCGCTGTGGGCGGTCTTCGCCGTGGTCCTCGCGCAGGGGCTGGTCGCCTCCCTGGGCGGGGGAGTCCGCTGGGGCCTGCTGAACGAGATCCTGTCCAAGGACGGCTATCTGCTGGGGCGTTCGGTGTTCAACATGATGAGCGGCGTCATGCAGATCACCGGGTTCGCCACGGGCGGGGTGCTGGTGGCGACGCTGTCACCGCGGTTCTCGCTGCTGCTGTCCGCCGTGCTGTACGCGGTGGCGGCCGCGGTGCTCCGCCTCGGCCTGACCCACCGGCGGCCCCGTGCCTCCGGCCGCCCCTCGGTCTCGGCGACCTGGCGCACCAACGCCCTGCTGTGGTCGTCCCGCCGGCGCCGCCTGACCTACCTGGGCCTGTGGCTCCCCAACGGCCTGGTGGTCGGCTGCGAGTCCCTCTACGTCTCCTACGCCCCCGCGGCGGCGGGCACGCTGTTCGCGTGCGCGGCGCTCGGCATGCTGGCCGGCGACGTGACGGTGGGCCGCCTGCTGCCTCCGGCGGTACGGCGCCGGGCGGCCACGCCGCTGCTTCTGCTCCTGGCCGGCCCGTACCTGCTCTTCGCCCTCCACCCGCCCGTACCGGTGGCCGCCTGCCTGGTCACTCTCGCCTCCGTCGGGTTCGGCGCGAGCCTGGTCCAGCAGGAGCGCCTGATGAACTCGACCCCCGACGAACTGGCCGGGCACGCCCTCGGCCTGCACTCCGCGGGCATGCTCACCCTCCAGGGCGTCAGCGCCACCCTGGCGGGCACGGTCGCCCAACTCACCTCGCCCGCAACGGCGATGACGGCGACGGCGGCGGCCTCGACAGCGGTGACCCTGACCCTGGCCATCGCGTCCCGCCGCCCTAACACCGAAACAGGCGAAGCCTCTTCACCCAGGCCCGCCCACCCCACCGCCCAAGCAGCCCCATCCCCAGAGCCACAAGAAGAGCACCCCAGTCGATGACATGCGGCAACCCGGGAAAGAACGCGAAGAACCCAACGACGACACCGAACCCAACCCCGAACCCACCAACCCCGGCCCACCGCCGCCACTCCCACTGCTCACCCATGAACGACTCACCCCGCGACCCGACGACACCGGCCCACCTGCCACACGCCGTTGACGTGGAGGCGGGCGCATGCCTTGCCATAACGAGGTAACGCCTGAGGAGAGTTGGTCCGCATGGGGTTGATTTCGTGCGCCCGGCGTGCGTCCCGCAGCGCCAGATGCGATAGGTGCGGTTGCCGGTGTCCGCGTAGGTGAAGTCGACACCGGCGTTCCGGTAGGTGATCCGGAGAGCGCTGCCGCGGATGATGTGCGTGAACATGCAGCCCGTCGGGACCTTCATGGTCACACCGCCCACGCTGTACTCGAAGGTCCGCACGGGTGTCGAGCCGACTGCGAGGCACTGGCGCCCGTCGCCGAGGTGAAGACAAGCGCGCCGGCGGCACCGATGGCAGTGATGAGACGCGCGACCTGCGGAATGGCCATGGTGATCCCCTCCTGATGGCCCCTTGCCAATCACGGGGGACAACCGCGCCCAGGCAGGGCGAGTTGCGGTACTCCGACCCGGTTCACCGGCCCAGGTGACCACGGAACGCCCCTGCTGACCTGCAGAAACGTTATGGGCGGCGCGGCGGGTTGTCCCGCCCGCCGCGGCGCGGATCCAGTTGATGACCGCTTCGGCCCGGGCGCGGTCGTTGCGGGTACCTGCTGCGCCTTCAGCACCTGGCGGTGATCCCGTCACCGCCCCAGGCACGACCCGCAGGCGGTGGCAACGGCGCGATCACCGCCCACGCAGCATCAGAAATCTCCCCGTCCCTCATGACCGAACCAACGATCGGATGAGATCGGAAAGGCGCTGCTAGTCCTTGACCGCCCCCGCGTTCGCGCCCTGGACGAAGTGGCGTTGGAAGCAGAAGAAGAGGATGGCGACGGGGAGGGTCGACAGGAGGGCCGCGGCCAGTTTCAGGGGGTACTGGGTGCCGCCGCCCAGGCTGCCGGAGACCATGCGGGCGAGGCCGGTGGTCAGGGTTTCGTACTGGCTGGACTGGGTGGCCACGAGGTAGTGGGTGAACTCGTTCCAGGAGCCCTGGAAGGCCAGGATCGTCACGGTGATCAGGGCGGGCCGGGCCATCGGCAGGACGACCGACCAGAAGGTGCGGAAGACGCCGGCGCCGTCGACGCGCGCGGCTTCCTCCACTTCCCGGGGGATCGACTCGAAGAACTGCTTCATGATGAAGACCTGCGCCGCGTCCACCAGCAGCGGCAGGATCATGGCGGCGTAGGTGTCGAACAGCCCGAAGGTGTTGAGCACCAGGAACCTCGGGATCAGCAGCACTATGGGGGGTACCGCGATCACGGTGAGGAGGAACCCGAACAGCAGGGTGCGGCCGGGAAAGCGCAGCCGGGCCAGCGCGTACCCGGCCATCGAGGCGAACAGCACCCGCCCCGCGGTGATGACGACCGCGACGAACACCGAGTTGCCCAGCCAGCGCAGGAACGGCACACCGTCCCCGGCCTTGCTGATCCCGAACAGCCGCTGGTAGGCGGCGGTCGTCGGGGTGACCGGGAACAGCCCGAGCGGATGGGTCGCCGCGTCCGGGTCCGTCTTGAACCCGGTGACCAACTGGATGACGAACGGCAGGAGATACAGCAGCCCGAGCGCCACCAGCAGCGCGTACCCGAGGATCCGCAGGGGCCGGGGGAAGCGTCCGAGCACCGGACGGCCCTGCGCCCGGGCGGCCGTGGAAGGGGCGCTCATCGGTTCCTCCGGGGACGGGCGGCACGCTCGCGCAGCAGGAAGCGTTGCAGGGCCGTCATGGTCAGGATCAGTACGAGCAGGACGAAGGCGATGGCCGCGCCCTGGCCGAAGTCGGCGTCGTCGAAGGCGGTCGAGTAGGACAGGAAGGCCGGGGTGAGCGTGGTGTTGCCGGGCGCGCCCTGGCTCATGACGTACACCTGGTCGAAGACCTGCCAGGTGGCGATCAGACCGAGCGTGAGGACGAGGAACAGCACGGGCCGCAGCGCGGGCAGCGTCACGTACCGCAGCATCTGGAAGCGGTTGACGCCTTCGATCGCGGCCGCCTCCTCCAGCTCGCGCGGCACGTCCTGGAGCGCCGCGAGGAAGATCAGCATGAAGGTGCCGGAAGTCGTCCACACGGCGAGCAGGATGATCGTGCACATCGCGACCGACGGCCCGGACAGCCACTCGAACCAGGACAGCCCCATGAAGGAGTGGTCGGCCAGCACACCCGAGGGATGGCCGGTGTCGACGACGCCCAGGCCGCCGAGCAGCAGGGACAGCACTCCACGCGGGTCGTTGAACCAGTTCGGGCCCTTCACCCCGATCCAGGACAGCGCGGTGTTGACGGCGCCGCTGCCCTGGAACAGGAAGAGGAAGATCGTGGAGACCGCGATCGAGCTGGTCACCGACGGGAAGAAGAACGCGGTGCGCAGGGCGCCCCGGGCGCGCAGCAGCCGCTGATTGACGATGAGCGCCAGACCCAGCGCGAGGAGGGTCTGGAGCGGCACGGTCAGCAGCACGTAGTACACGTTGTTGCGCAGCGAGGTCGCGAACAGGGTGCGGTCGAGGCCGTCCTCGGTGAGCAGCGCCCGGTAGTTGTCCAGGCCGACGAAGTCCGCCTGCGCGCTGAACGGGTTGGACTGCCCGTCCCAGTGCAGCAGGCTCACCCACAGCGCCATCAGGGTCGGCAGGACCAGGAAGAGGCCGAGGACGAGCACCGCGGGGCTGACGAACAGCCAGCCCCAGGCGCCCTCCGCGCGGCGCCCCACCCGCCGGGCGGGCGCCGTCGACTTCGGGCCGGGCCCGCCGGGCGTGTCAGGTTCGCCCGGCGGGCCGGCCGTACGGGACCCCTGGCCGGCGCGGGAACGCGGCTCCGGCCGGGGGTGGTGTGACGTACGCGCGGACACGGTGGGTCAGTTGCCCTTCGTGAGCGCGTGCTCGCCGTTGCGCTGGAGGTCGGCGAGGATCTTCTTCGGGTCGGCGGTGCCCAGCGCGGCGAGGTCGGTGTTGAACTGGCCCAGCACCTTGTCGAATCCGGCGAGGGTCACGGGGCCCTGCGCGTAGGCGCTGGCGTCGACCCACGCCTTCGCGGCCGGGTTCTGCTTCGCGTACTCGGCCAGGGCGCTGGTGCGCGAGGGCATCACGCCGAACGCGTCGGCGTTCTTCAGCTGCTGCGCGCTGGAGTTCAGGTACGTCACCAGGTCCACGGCCGCCGCCCGGTGGGCGCTCTCGGCGGCCACGCCCCAGCACTGGCTGAAGGCGAGCGTGCCCTGGCCGGCCGGACCGGCGGGCAGCGGGACCACCTTGTAGGCGACGTCGGGGTAGTCGGCCTTCATGGCGCCGTCGAGCCAGTTGCCCTCGATGGTCATGGCGGCCTTGCCCTTGCCGAAGGCCTCGCCGCCCCAGTTGGTGTCGACCTGGTTGGCGTACTTCATGGAGCCGGACTTCAGCAGGGACTGCACGTAGGTCAGCGCCTGCGCGTTCTGCGCGCTGTCGGCGGTCATCTTCGTCTGGTCGGCGTTGGTGATCCAGCCGCCGGCCTGCTTCATGAAGACGCCGAGCCGGGCGTGTTCGGCACCCACGACCAGCCCGGTCACACCGTGCCCGGTCAGCTTGCCCGCGACCTTCTTCAGCTGGTCCCAGGTCGCCGGGTAGTCCTTCTCGGTCAGCCCCGCCTTCTTCCACAGGCCGCTGTTGACCGCCAGCGCGAGCGTGGAGGTGTCCTTGGGCAGGCACATCAGCTTGCCGTCGTGGGTGAAGGAGGCGCGCAGCTGCTCGGAGAAGTCGTCGGCGTCCTTGACCTTGTCGCCGTAGGCGTACAGGGAGCCGCCTCTGGTGTAGTTCGCGAACTGGTCGGAGTTGACGTAGAAGGCGTCCGGCGGCTTGTGCCCGGCGAACGCCTGGGCGAGCTGCTGGTTCATGTCCTTGGCGACGTCGACGGTCACCTTGTTGCCGGACTGCTTGGCGTACGCGGCCGCCGCTTCCTTGACGGCCTTGGTCTCGGCGTCGCCGGAGCTGGCTATCAGCACCGTCAGGTGCTGGACGGAGCCGGTGTCCTGCTCCGTCTTCTTGTCGCCGCCGAAGCTCGACGAGCAGCCCGCGGTGGCCAGTAGTGCCGCGCAGGTGGCGAGGGCCGCGGCGGCCTTACGGTGGGACATGGATTCCTCCGGGGATCGGGGATGTGAGTGGCGGCTCCGCCCGGCGGCGCGAAACACGGCCGGGGGGTGGAGGAGGAGAGAACTCGGGGTGGGACGGCGCCGGTCGGGACGGTGCCGGCCCGTGGTGCCCGGCGCCTGCCGGGCCGTCGTCAGAGGGTCAGACGTTGGGTGCGACCGCGTCCGCACCGGGTGCGCGGGCGCTGTCCCGGACGACCAGGGACGGCGGCAGCAGGATGCGTTCGGGCGGCGCGTCGGGGGCGGCCAGCCGCGCCAGCAGCAGCCGTACGCACTCCCGGCCGACCTCCTCCAGGGGCTGGGCGATGGAGGTCAGCGCGGGCGACAGGAGTTCGGCGGTCGGCGAGTCGTCGAAGCCGACCACGGCGACGTCGCGGCCGGGAACGGCGCCGCGCTCGCGCAGCGTCTGGTAGCAGCCGAGCGCCAGCATGTCGCTGGCCGCGACCACCGCGGTCGCCCCCGCGTCCAGCAGCGGCTTCACGGCGGCGCGGGCCGCGTCGATGTCGTTCACGCTCTGCGCGCGCCGCCCGCGGGTCGGCAGCCCGTGCCGTTTCATGGCCCGCTGCCAGCCCTCGGCGCGGTCGTCACCGGCGCCGGAGGAGCCGCGTCCCCAGCCGAGGAAGGCGATCTTGCGATGCCCCAGGCCGATCAGGTGCTCCACGGCGGCGTCCGTGCCCGAGGCGCCGTCGACGTCGATCCAGTCGCCGATCTGCCGCCGCGACCACATCCGGCCGAAGGCGACGAAGGGCACGTCCCGCTTGGCCAGCCACGCCTGACGGGGGTCGTTGTGCTCGGTGCCGCTGAGCACGAAGCCGTCGACCTCGTGCTGGTCGAGCAGTTCCTCGTAGCCGTCCAGGGTCGGCGAGCCGGGCTGGCAGGCGAACAGCAGGATCCGGTAACCGGCCTCGTCGGCGGCCTGCGACAGGGCGTGCAGGAACCGGTCGAGGACGGGGCTGCTGGCCGGGGAGGGCAGGATGCCGTAGCCGATCAGCTTGCTGGAGCGGGTGCGCAGCGTCTGCGCGGCCCGGCTGGGGCGGTAGCCCATCTCGTCGATCACCCGGCGGACCCGCTCCAGGGTCTCGGAGCGCAGCAGGTCCGGTGAGTTGATCGCGTTCGACACGGTCTGCGGGGAGACCCCGGCCCGGCGGGCGACCATGGCGAGCGTCACCGGGCCGCCCCTGGCGGGCGGGTCGTTGCTGGAGCGGGGCATTGCGTGTCTCCGGCGTGCAGAGGGAACGAGGAGCGGGTTTTAGCGTTCCAAAAGCATTGTCAGCGCTCTGACGAGTCACTTAATGTCTTTGGAACGATCAAACGCTGAGAGGTTCTACTCCCTTGGACTCGACTGTCAAGACCCCCGACACCAACGGCTCGGTCACGCCGCCCCCCGCGGTGACCGAGGGCCTTCAGCCGTTCCTGCACGACGCGGTCGTCACGCTGTACGCCCCGAGCTTCGTGATCTCGCGTGCCGACGGGGCTCTCGACGGCGGCGCGGACGGCTTCTTCCACGGCGACCGCCGGGCGCTCTCCCGGCTGACCGTCGCGGCCGACGGTATCCCGCTGGCGCCGGTCGGGGGCGGGCTGCGCGGGGCGGACCGGGCGGACTTCCGGTCGATCCTGCGGGGGCTCGGAGAGGTGACGGCGGACCCCGCGGTCGCCCTGCACCGCCGCCGGACCACGGCGGCCGGCCGGCTCGGGGAAGTCCTCGAAGTCACCAACGCGGGCACCCAGTCGGTCCGTTTCCGGCTGACGGTCACGGCCGCCACCGACCTCGCCACCATGGAACAGGTCAAGTCGGGGCGCCTGGTGGAGACGGCGCCCCCGCGGGCCACGAACTCCGGCGGGAGCGAACTGTCCTGGGCCGACGACGGGTTCGCCGTGCGCCTGACCAGCGAGCCCGCGCCCGACGCGCTGGACGCGCCGGCCGGCCGGCTGTCGTACGACATCGCCCTGGACCCCGGTGCCTCGTGGACGGTGACCCTGGACTGCACCGCGGCCTACGCGGACGGCGACCAGTTCCCGGCGCCCCCCGCCGACGCCGTACCGTGGCGCACCCCCGTCCTGCGCAGCGCGGACCGAAGCCTCGACCGGTGGCTGGAGCAGTCCCTCGCCGACCTGGACCGCCTGCGCCTGACGGACCCGCGGTCGCCCGGGGACCGGCCGGACCAGTTCCTGGCCGCCGGCGCCCCCTGGTTCCTGACCCTCTTCGGCCGCGACTCGCTCTGGGCCGCCCGCATGCTGCTGCCGCTCGGCACCGATCTCGCGGCCGGCACCCTGCGCACCCTCGCCCGTCGCCAGGGCGGCGTCACCGACCCGGTCTCCGAGGAACAGCCGGGCAAGATCCTGCACGAAGTCCGGCGCGGCACCTCGGCGTACAGCGACACGTTCTCGCTCCCGCCGGTGTACTACGGCACGGTGGACGCCACCCCCCTGTGGATCACCCTGCTCCACGACGCCTGGCGCTGGGGCCTGGCGCCGGAGGAGGTCGAGCGGATGCTGCCGCACGCCGAGTCGGCGCTGGCGTGGATGCGCGACCAGGGTGACGCCGGCGGCGACGGCTTCCTCAAGTACGTCGACCTGTCGGGCCGGGGCCTGGCCAACCAGGGCTGGAAGGACTCCGGCGACTCCATCCGCCACCGCGACGGCCGCCTCGCCCGCCCGCCGATCGCGCTGTGCGAGGTGCAGGCGTACGCCTACGAGGCCGCGCGCGGCGGGGCGGCGCTGCTGCGGTCCTTCGGCCGCCCGGGGGCCGACGAGTGGGAGGAGTGGGCGGACCGGCTTGCCGCGCGCTTCCGCGAGCGCTTCTGGGTGGAGGACGAGCGGGGCCCGTACCCGGCGGTCGCGCTGGACGGCGACGGCAGGCCGGCCGACTCGGTCACCTCGGGCTTCGGCCACCTCCTGGGCACGGGCCTGCTGAACCACGAGGAGAGCGCGCTCCTGGCCGCCCGGCTCTCCGGCGGCGACCTCGACGCGGGCCACGGTCTGCGCACGATGAGCAGCGAGGCGGTGGGCTTCAACCCGTACGGCTACCACATCGGTTCGATCTGGCCGCACGACACGGCGATCGCCGTGCACGGTCTGGTCCGGTCCGGCTTCCCGGACGCCGCGGCGTCGCTGGCGGACGGTCTGCTGACGGCGTCGGCGGGCTTCGACGCCCGGCTGCCGGAACTCTTCGCGGGCCACGGCATCGAGGCCGGTCCGCGCCCCGCGCCCTATCCGGCGTCCTGCCGGCCCCAGGCGTGGGCGGCCGCGTCCTCGGTCCTCGTCCTCCAGTCGGCCCTCGGCCTGAGCGCGGACGTCCCCGCCGGCACCCTCACGGTGAACCCGGGATTCGCGGGCGCGTACGGCCCGTTGACGGTCACCGGGCTCCAAGTCGGCGGGGACCGCCTGGACATCACGGTGAGGGCCGACGGGTCGGCGGAGGTGTCGGCTCCGGAGGGGCTGACGGTGATCAGCGGCTGACCCTTTGACGAGGGGCCCGGCTGTGGGCCGGGGTAGGCGCAGGGGAGGGAAGGGGGAGAGGAGAGGACGGGCGGCGGCGCGCGGTCGGTCGTAGGAGGTGGCGTCACTCGTCGTCGGGTGGCGCCGAGGACTCCGCGAGCCGTTCGCCGATGTCGTCCGCCCATTCCTGGGCCCAGCGGCGGAGCTCGGCGACGGCCCGGTCGTCGAGCCCGCAGGCCGCGAACTCGCGGTCGTCGATCCATTCGGCGCCGACGAGCCGGGTCTGCAGATCGGTGAGATCGAGGACGTCACCGGCGTGGCGGCGACCGAGTTCCTCCAGCTCCGGGTGGCTCCACCGGTCGGCGGCGGCGTGGACGTCGACGAGGTCGGGGGCGAGCCCCTGACCGGCCAGTGCGCGCACCCTGGTGCCGACGAGGTCCTCGACGGACAGCACCGGGCCGAACTCGCCCGCCTCCAGCGGCCGCCACAGCACTTCCTTGAGCACCTGCACGGAGTACTCCTCCCCGGCCCCGGCCTCCGTGCCACCGATGACCAGCCGGGCCGCCAGCGGCTCGGTGCCCGACGTCCTCACCCGCCAGCCGCGTTCCTCCAGGCCGGCTCGCACCGCCGCGACGATGTCCTCCGTCTCGACCGGGCTCTCGGTGGCCACGTCGACGTCCCGGCCGGGCCGGTCCACCAGTCCGTGCGCCCGCACCGCGTCCCCACCGGCGAGCGCCAGCCCGTACGGCGCCCCCACCGCCAGCAGGTCGCCCAGCAGCCGCCGCCGCACCTCACCGACGGTCATCCGGCGCCCCCGCCGTCCGCGGACGGTCCCTGCCCGGACCGGGAACACGAGTACTCGGCCGCGACGGCGCACCGTGAGCAGATCATGGCCCCGATTATCGCCACCGGGCGCCGAGCGGAACGGGAACAGCGCCCGGGCGCGCGTCGGCCCAGGACACCCCTCGCGAAGAAATTCCGCGGGGGTGTCATCCGGAAGGGAACCGGGAGGGGTTTGAACGGGTGGAGAGGCGCCCTCCTTCCACCCGTCGGCCTGGATCCCCCAAGGGTCCGTGTTCTGCTAGGAGTTGCCCGTTCATGAAACGGACGCTGAAGTACCTGACCTGCGCGGCCGTCACCACCGCCGCCCTGGCCGGGATGGCCACGGTGTCGTACGCCATACCCGCGAAGGCACCGCACGGAACGGTCGCCGAGGCGGGGGCGGCGCAGACCCGGGCCGCTTCGGCCTCGAAGGCCCGGACCGTCACGGCCACGCAGCCGACGGCGAAGAAGACCGCCCCGACGCCCCGTATCGTCGCCTCCGGTGAGCATGTGACGGCCGTCCCCGGCTTCGAGCTCTGGCTCACGGCGGAGGGCAAGCACTGGACGACGCCCTCCTCGCCCGACCCGCAGTTCCGCAGCGTGGTCGACGGCAACATCGACAGGAACACCCCCGGAGTCTCGCTCCAGTCCGAGATCACGGACGACAACGCCTACTTCTCCGGCCTGTACTACGGCGGCAAGGGCACCGCGTCCCGTGTCGAGATCGAAACGGCGGACGGGACGGTGCACGGCAAGCTCATCGAGCTGCCCGGCAAGCCCGGATGGGGCGTCTGGTACGCCACCGCCGGCGTCAAGCCCGGCAGCGGCTCCTGGGACTACGTGTCCCGGGTCACCGTCCACGACACCAAGGGCAAGGTCTACGCCCGGTTGACGCTGCGCTGATCCCCCGGCGGGGACCGCGCGGTCCGGACCCGCGCGGTCCCCGCCTCGGCTTTTCTCCTCCCCGTACCCGACCCACAGGAACCGCATCCGTGCCCCAGTACGAGAGATTCGCAGCCTCCTCCGGGAGCACCGACTTCGCCGCCTACGCCGGTGCGGCCTGGGCCCGTCTGCTACGGACCGCCCTCCTGCTCACCGGTGACTACCACGAAGCCGAGGATCTCGTGCAGACCACCCTGGCCAAGGTGTACGCGCGCTGGGGGCGCGTCCCGCACGAGGACGTCGACTTCTACGTACGACGCTCACTCGTCAACAACAACCTCAACCGGATCCGCAGGAGACGTGTCACGCATCTGCTGATGCCGTTCCTGCCCGAGCGGGTGCACCAGCCGGACAACGGCCACGCCGAGTCCGTCGAGCGCCGCGCCGCGGTCATGGAGGCGCTCGCCACGCTCTCCGCCCGGCAGCGGACGGTGCTGGTGCTGCGCTACTGGGAGGACCTCGCCGAGACCGACATCGCCGAGGTGCTCGACTGCTCGATCGGAACGGTCAAGACCCATGCGCGGCGCGGCCTCGCGGCCCTGCGCTCCCATCCTGCCTTCGACGCCTCCGGCGCCTCCGACCGCTCCCACCCCGTCTCCGGAGCCCACTGATGAATCACCCCAGGACCGAAGCAGACCCAGCCCCGGGACACGCCGCCGAGGCCGAACGGCTGCGTCGGGCAATGACCGAGGTCGCGTACGACATCACGCCCTCCCCGCTGCCGCTGGCGGCCGTGGAGCGCCAGGGCCGGCGGATCCGGCTCAGGCGGCGGACGGCCGTACTCGGCGCGGGGTGCGGGCTGCTGCTGGTGCCGCTGGCCGTCGTCGTGCTGCCCGGCACGGAATCCGGCGCCCCCGGCGTCACGTCCCCGGCGGCGCCCGTGTCCGTCTCGCCCACACCCCCCGCCTCGCCGGCCGCCCCGGCCCCGACGCCCCGCATCGTCGCCTCCGGTGAGCATGTGACGGCCGTCCCCGGCTTCGAGCTCTGGCTCACGGCGGAGGGCAAGCACTGGACGACGCCCTCCTCGCCCGACCCGCAGTTCCGGAGCGTGGTCGACGGCAACATCGTCCGGAGCGACTCCGGCGTCACCCTTCAGGAGGAGTCCGAGAACGGCCGCAGCTACCTCTCCGGCGTGTACTACGGCGGCAAGGGCACCGCGTCCAGCGTGGAGGTCGAAACGGTGGCCGGGACGGTGCGGGGCAAGCTCATCGAGCTGCCCGGCGACCCCGGATGGGGTGTCTGGTACGCCGTCACCGACCTGAATCGGGGCAAGGACCCCTTCCACTTCGAGAACCAGATCACCGTCCACAACACCGAGGGCGGGATCTACGCCCAGTGGAAGCCACGGTGATCCGGCGGGCAGGGCCCCGGTGAACGAGGTCCCCCTGCCTCGAACGGCTGTGGCCCGTCCGGGCGGTGTCAGTCCTCGAAGCCCTGGGCGCGCAGGATTCCGTTGACGCGGGTGCGGTGGGCCTCCTCCCACGCGTCGAGGGTCTCGTCCGCCTCCTTGGCCAGCCTGGCCCGTGCGGCGACGAAGATCTCCTCGCGGCGGGCGGCCGGGACCACCACGACGCCGTCCTCGTCGGCGACCACGACGTCGTCGGCGTTCACCTTCGCGCCGCCGCAGGTCACCTCCGCGTTCAGCGGCTCCACGGCCTTCTTGCCGCCCGGGATCGGGATGACGCCCCGGGCGAAGACCGGGAAGCCCGCCTCGCGAACTTCACCAAGGTCGCGGATCAGGCCGTCCAGGACGAAGGCCGTGACGCCGCGGCGCTGAGCCACGGCGCAGACGTTGCCTCCTGCCAGGGCGTAGTCCAGGTCGCCGGACTCGACGACGATGACGGAGCCCGGGGCGGCACGGTGAACGGCCGCGTGCAGCATGAGGTTGTCACCGGGAGGACACCGCACGGTGAACGCCGGCCCTGCCACGCGGGGCACCGGCGACCACAGCGAGCGGATGCCGATGTCCATGACCTGCGCCCGGCCGAGGAGGTCGGCCAGCGTGGTCGTCGGGATGTCCGCGAATCCGGTGGCGGGAGCGGTGGCTTCGGTGGCGTCCGTCATGGCGTCCGTCATGGCACCTCTGATCGTCTCGGTGTGGTCGTCCGTGTGGCTGCCCGCGTTCGACAGTACGAGCCCTCGCCGCCCGTGGTCCACCAGGTTTGCTGGACAGTGGTGTGATCGAACCGGCTGATCAGCCTGAACCAAGGACGGAGACAACCGACATGCTGCTGCGCTGTGCCGTGCTCGACGACTTCCAGGACGCCGCCCTCGCCTCCGCCGACTGGAGCCCGGTCGAGGACCGAGTGGAGATCGTCACGTTCCGCGAGCACATCTCGGACGAGGCCGAACTCGCAAGCGCGCTGGCCGACTTCGACATCGTCGTCACACTGCGCGAACGCGTCCACTTCCCGGCCGCGCTGTTCGACCGCCTGCCCCGCCTGAAGCTGCTCGTCGCCTCCGGCATGCGCAACTCGGTCATCGACTACGCCGCCGCCGAGCGGTGCGGCGTCACCGTGTGCGGGACCGGCAGCTCCTCCACCCCGCCGGTGGAACTGACCTGGGCGCTGCTGCTCGGCCTCGCCCGCGACCTGGTGACCGAGAACAACGCGCTGCGCGAGGGCGGCCCCTGGCAGTCCACCGTCGGCGCCGACCTCCAGGGCCGCCGCCTGGGCCTGCTCGGCCTCGGCAAGATCGGCAGCCGGGTCGCGCAGGTGGGCCTCGCCTTCGGGATGCGGGTCAGCGCCTGGAGCCAGAATCTGACCAAGGAGCGCGCCGACGAGGTGGGCGTGGAACTCGCCCCCTCCAAGGAGGAGTTGCTGTCGAGCAGCGACTTCGTCTCCGTCCACCTCGCGCTGAGCGACCGCACCCGCGGCCTGCTCGGCGCCGCCGAACTCGCCCACCTCAAGCCCACCGCGTACCTGATCAACACCTCGCGCGCCGCCATCGTCGACCAGGACGCGCTGCTCGCCGCCCTGCACGAGGGCCGTATCGCCGGTGCCGGAGTGGACGTGTTCGACGTCGAACCCCTCCCCGCCGGCCACCCGATGCGCACCGCCCCGCGCCTGCTCGCCACGCCCCACCTCGGCTACGTCTCGCAGGCCAACTACGCGACGTACTACGGCGACGCCGTGGAGGACATCCGGGCGTACCTGGCGGGCGAGCCGGTACGCCGCCTGGGGTGACCGGCCCTGCGGCCGGGTGGCTGGGCGTCCGGGGGCTGGGTGACCGGGTGGCCGGCCTCTTCGGCCCGCGTGTCAGCGCTCGTGGGGCGTGCGCCTCAGAGGCTCTCCGGCACCCGCAGCCCCGTGCGGTGCCCGTGCCGCACCTGAGTCGGCGGTCTTAGGTCCGGGCCTAAGCCCTCAGCCCGTTACGCCGCCGCGGAGTCCCGTCTACGTTCCCTGCCATGGATACGACGGGCGTTCTCGACGAGGCACTTCAACGACTGCACAGATCGGGGCCGGAGCGGCTGGGGTGGCTCAGCAATCACGCGCCGATGGCCGTCGAGGCGCTGGCCGCCCACGGGCAGGCGCGTTCCGTGCACCACTGGCTCGATCTCTACGCACCCAGGCTGGAGGAGTTCCCGTCCGGCGTCGAACCGGTCACGGCCGCCGACTGGCAGCGAGCGCTCGGTGATCCACGCCGCGCCGCCGACTGGATCGGCTACTTCGGGCGCGAGGTCGCCGAACGTCCCTGGCGCGAGGTGCTCGGCGAGTGGTGGCCCCGGCTCCTGCCCGGCTTGTACGGCGGCGCGACGCATCCGGTGATCCGGGTGGGCCACGCGGTCCGCACGCTCCTCGCCGGCGAGGTCACCGAGCCGCGTCTGACCGAACTCGCCCACGGCCTCGGCTACTGGGCGGCCCGCCACCACCCCGTCACGGACCTCGTCCCCCTGCCCGGCGCCGACAGCGCGGCCGCCGCCCTGGACGCGGTGACGCCCATCGCCGAACGGGACGGCGGCTTCCCCACCCGGCTCGCGCGTGTCAGGGGCCTGCCGGCCTGGGCGACCGCGGCCACGGACCCCGACGCGGCGCACCGCCACCTCACCGAACTGGTGCGGGCGGCCACCCACCGGTACGCCACCCACGGCCATGGCGATGCGACGATGCTGGTCCACGCGGCCACGGCGCCCAACGCCGTCCTGCGTGTCCTGCCCGCGCTCCCGCGGTCCCTGTGGGCACCGAGCCTGCGGGCCGCCTGGACGGCCTCCGCGGCGGTGACCGCGATGTACGCGCCGGACGCCCCGGCCGCATACAGCCCACCGGGCACCCCGACTCCCGAAGAGGTTGTCGAGCTGGCGCTGGAGCACGGTGACGAACACGTCATCAAACTGACCGACACGGCTCTCGACGTCGGAGACGAACGGGCTCTGGCGGCAGCCCTGCGCTCCATCGAGCTGAGTGAACCACTGGACTGAGGAGGCTCGGCGGACGGGTGCGACGATCCCGCCGCGCGTTGCGCTGCGGGAGCCTGACGCGCGCCCTCCGCGGTCCGCGGCGGAACGGTTCGGCGTCCGGCCGGCGTCGTCCCTCTCCGGGGCACGGTGGCCGTGCCCCGGGGAGGGGAGACCGAGTGCATACGAGCGGCTTCGCCAAATGGACAAGGCGGTTCGAGGACGAGCGCGAGCGCAGGCGCGCCCAGGGCGACCCGGACTGGGGACGGAGCGCGACGCTGCACCCGGCGTTGTGGGCCGGCATTCAGCGCTTCCAGGTCGGCGAGGACGGCGACGGCGCCAACCTCGTCGGCAAAGCCGATGAGGCCGGCGACCCCGACTACGCACAGGCGGTCCGGCTCTTCGTCGCCGAGGAGCAGAACCACGCCCGGCTGCTCGCCCGGCTGCTCGCCGCGGGCGGCGTACCAACCCTGTCCGGCCACTGGAGCGACACGGTCTTCGTACGGCTGCGGCGTCTCATGGGCCTGCGCATGGAACTGCTGGTGCTGATGATCGCGGAAGTCGTGGCACTCCGCTATTACCGGGCCCTGCGCGACGGCACCGACGACGCGCTCACTTCGGATGTGGCAGGGCGGATCCTGTCCGACGAGCAACGCCACGTCCCCTTCCACTGCGAGCGGCTGCACGCCTCCCTGGCGGAGCTGCCCCGCGCGACGCGCCGCCCGGTGATGGCCCTGTGGCAACTTCTTCTGCTCGCCGCCTCCCTCGTCGTCGCCGCCGACCACGGCCCGGCGCTGCGACACCTCGGCATCGGACGCCTGCGCTTCGTGGCCGACGTCGTGACCTCGTCCGGCGCGGTCGTCTCCGCGGTGCTGGCACCCCGCCCGGACGCGTGGACGAGCACAGTCTGACGAGAGCCGGCCGCGAAATTACAGACTTCAATTGTCACTGGCATGCCATACGCTGCATCTTCGGCAGCGTCCACGCATCCGTCATCGGTGCGAGGGGGGACACGCGGCCCGTCCGTTACCGCCCGGTGAGCACCGGGCTTCTTCCGTGGGGGTTCCATCACTGTGCGCAGGCGTAGCATCTCGACCGCGACGGCACTCGCGGTCGTCCTCAGTTCCGTGGCCCTGACCACGGGCGTGGTGGGTCCGGCGGTGGCCGACTCGGCGAAGGTCCTTCCGGTGACGTCGGTCGGCGACATGGTCGTGGACGGCACCCACCAGCGGGTCTACGTCTCCGACCCGACCGCCGGCAAGATCGTCGTCACCGACTACACGGGCACCGTGAAGGCGACGCTCACCGGGCTCTCCGGCGTGACCGGCCTCGCGCTGTCCGCCGACTCCGGCCAGGTGTACGCCGCCGTGAGGAACGGCAACCGGATCGTCTCGGTGGAGACGGGGACGTACACCCAGACCGCGAGTTACCCGGTCGGCGCGGCTCCCGGCGATCTGGAGGTCGTGGACGGCCGGATCTGGTTCTCCCACGGCAGCGACTTCGGGTCGCTCGACGTCTCCGGTGACGAACCCGTCGTCCACCTCGCCCAGCGGGGCGACGCCGACTTCTACCCGGGCGCCGCGACCACCCTGGCCGCCGACCCGGACGTCCCGGGCGTCCTGGTGGCGGGCAACAGCGGCCTGCTCGCCGTGTACGACGTCTCGGCCGACGGCGCAACCCTGCGCGCCAAGGGCGTCAAGAGCACCGGCGCGGAGCAACTGGACCTGACACCCGACGGCAGCCAGGTGCTCACCTCGTGGGGCGCCTCGCCGTACGGCTACAGCCTCGGCGCCTACTCGACCACCGACCTCACCGAGCTGACCGGCTACCCCATCGACGCGTACCCGAACGCCGTGCGCGTCGCGCCCGACGGCACCATCGCGGGCGGCAGCTTCTCCTGGTACGACCCCGACGTCCACATCCACCGGCCCGGTGACCGGGTGCCGGTGCGGGAGTACGACTTCCCCAACACCGGCAACACCAGCGGCGCCGACACCCTCGTGAACGGAGCTCTCGCCTGGGCGCCCGACTCGAGCCGCGTCTTCGCCGTCTCCGTGAACTCCTACGGCACCCACACCCTGCGCGCCCTGACCGACCCCACCAAGGAACTGCCCACTCTCAAGGTGTCGGCCCCCGCCAAGTCGGAACGCGCCAAGAAGCTCACCGTCAAGGGCAAACTGACCTCGAAGACGCTGCCCAAGGCGGGCACCGCCCTGAAGGTGACCCGCACCGACGTCGAGTCGCCGAACGGCAAGGCACTGGCCGCCGTCAAGACCACGGCGGACGGCAGCTTCTCCTTCACGGACACCCCGCCCGCCGGCGGCAAGGTCACCTACAAGGTCTCCTACGCGGGCGACGCCACGCACACCCCCGCCGCCGGCTCCGGCACGGTGGACGTCTCGCGCAAGGCGACCGCGCTGACCCTGAACAACAACGGCAAGCTGTACTCGTACGGCAAGAAGGTCACCTTCACCGCGCACCTCGGTACGACGTACAAGAACCGCACCGTCTCGATCTACGCGGACCCCTTCGGCCCCGACAAGCCGAAGAAGCTGCTGAAGACCGCCAAGGTCAACTCCAAGGGCAACCTGTCGGCGACCGTCGGCATGACCCGTGACACCACCGTCACCGCCGTCTTCGGCGGCGACGCCCGCTACGCCGCCAAGACCGTGAAGTCGACCGCGTACGCCCGGGTGAAGGTCTCCACCGCCGTCTCCCGGCACTACAAGACGGGCAAGATCGGCTCCACGACGTACTACTACTTCCGCAAGAAGACCGACCCGCTGTTCACCACGACCATGAACTACTACACCGGCCGCAAACAGCGCTTCCAGCTCCAGGTGTACTACCAGGGCACCTGGTACGACTCGGGCTACGAGTACTTCGCCCTGTCCGCCAAGGGCAAGTCGTCCGTGAGCCTGGAGGCACCGGGCACGTCCGGCATCCGGGCCCGCATGCGCTCGTCCTACATCAACGGCTCCTCCGGCGACACCGTCAACTCCACGACCCACGGCGCCTGGAAGTACTTCACCTTCACCAACTGACCCACTCCCGAGCCGAACCGGTACGGCCCCGACCCACGGGGCCGTACCGGCACCGGCGCGGAGGCGGCCGCGCAGGTCGCATGAAAGAGCGGAGCCCGGGCGCCACTCAGGCGTCCGGGCTCCGTGGTCCGCGGTGTCCCCCGTTCTGTGTTCTATTCGGTGATGTCGATCTTGCCCTGGGACGGTTCGGCCGATGTCGGAGCCGACGACTCGACCTGCGCCGGGGTCTTCTTCGTGCCGCGTCCGGCGAGGCCCTGGAGGAGCTGGGCGAGGTCGACGCCGGTGGTGGAGCTGAGGAGTTCCATGCCCTGGGCGACGTTGTCGGCGACCGCGCGCGGGAGTTGGCCCGCGCCGTCCGTGGAGATGACGGTCAGCTTGTCCACGGCCGACAGCGGCTCGGCCGCCTTGCCGACGACCTGCGGCAGCACCTCGACCAGCATCTGGAGCACCGCCGCGTCGCCGTACCGCTCGAAGGCGTCGGCCTTCTTGTGCATGGCGTCGGCCTCCGCCGCGCCCTTGGCGGCGATCGCGGCCGCTTCGGCGTCACCCTCGATACGAACGGCGTCGGCGAGGGCCGCGCGGTGGGCCTTCTCGCCCTCACCGGTGAGCCGTGCCCGCTCGGCGGCCGCTTCGGCCTCCTTGACCAGGGCGATGCGGTGCGCCTCCGCCTCCTGCTCGGCCCGGTAACGGTCGGCGTCGGCGGGCTTGCGGACCTGGGTGTCCAGTTCGCGGTCGGTCAGCGCGGCCTGCCGGGCGGCGACCTTCTCCTGCTCCTGCAGGACCTCCTGCCGGCGGGCGGCCTCGGCGAGCGGGCCGGCGGCGTTGGCGCGGGCGGCGGCCTCGTCCGTCTCGGCCTTGATCTCGGCCTGCTTCAGGGCGTAGGTGCGCTGGGCGATCGCGATCTCTTCCTCCGCCTTGAGGCGGGCCTGTTCGGAAGCGCGCCGGGCGACGGCCTCGGCGATGTCGGCCTCCTGCTTGGCGCGGGCCGCCTCAGGCCGGCCGAGGTCCTCCAGGTAGGAGCCCTCGGTGGTGATGTCCTGGATCTGGAAGGCGTCCAGCACCAGTCCCTGCCCGGACAGGCTGGCCTCGGCCTCCTCCGCGACCTGCCCGGCGAAGGCGGCCCGGTCCCGGATGATGTCCTCGACGGACATCCGCCCGACGATGGAGCGCAGTGCGCCGGACAGCACCTCCTGGGTGAACCCGACGATGCCGTCCTGCTGCTGGAGGAAGCGCTGGGCCGCGGCGCGGATCGAGTCCTCGGTGCCGCCGACCTTGACGATGGCGACTCCCTCCAGGTTGGCCTTCACCCCGCGCAGCGTGACCGCGCCCCGGACGGCCACCGGAATGTGCCGACTGGACAGGTCGAGGGTGAACTTCTGCTGGACGAAGGGCACGACGAAGACACCGCCGCCGACCACGACCTTCTGGCCGCTGTTGTCGGTGGAGACACGGCCGGTCTCGGGGTCGGTGGACTTCTTGCCGCGTCGGCCGGTGACGATGAACGCCTCGCTGGGACCCGCGACCTTGTAGCGGGTGACGACCGTGAGGGCCAGCAGGACCAGGAGTACGACGACTCCTATCACTGCGATGAGTACAGGGCTCATGTGTGCAATCCCCTCAGCCCTCCCCGGGGGACGGCGAATTGGAACGGATCAGGAACGGACGCGGAAGGAAGATGAAGGGGCGGGCGTGTGGGCCTCGTGGTGTGGAGCGCGGCTCCGACGGTCAGTCTTCGACCGGCCGGACCGCGACCGAGGTCGCGGACAGGAGCGACTCCACCCAGACCTCGGCACCCCGCGCCACGGGCACCGAACACTTCGCGGCCAGCTTCAGCGGCTGCCCGGCGAGATACACCAGCACCTCGCCGTACCCCTCGGCCGGGATGGCGGTCACCACGGAACCGGAGCTGCCGACGAGATCGCCGCCCTGAGGAGCGGCCGCGCCCTGCTCACGCATCAGGACACGACTGAGTTTCCACGTCAACCAGCCCGCGGCGACGCCCGCCACCACGCCGATCGCCGTTGCCCCCGTGACCCCCAGACCGGTGGTGCCGAGCGCGATCGCCCCGCCGAAGCCGAGCATGGACACGAATCCGGCGATGACCGGCAGCGACAGCAGCCCGTCGAACAACCCGTCCAGCACCCCGCCGAACAGGCCTTCCAGGATCCCGTCGAAGATCAGCGAAAGCACCAGCAGGACCAGTCCCGCGATACCGAGACCCACAAACCAGTTCATTCGGGCCCCGCTTTCACTCGACGAGCCCCCCGCCTGCATATTGCCATGCGATCGGGTGGCCATACATTGCCTGCTCTCGGCAATCTTTACGCGCGCTTGATGCCGCCTTGGTACCTCCTTCACCCCGACGGTGACGTTCCGCTGCGGCTCGTGACGCCGAGCAAGGACGCGAAGTTCGACGGCGGTACGGACCGCCGCTCCGAAGGCCGACGCCCGCACTGCCGGAAACCGTGCGCTGCCCGCAAGACGCGCCTCCGGGCCGGGGACGGCGCGCACCACGGTCAACGCTGCCGTTGCCGGGCAGTGGCAGTGGCAGTGGCAGCAGCAGTGGCAGCGGCAGCCGGGCAGGACATGGTCGGCACCCTGTTCATCGGCAAATCGAACGCCGGGTACAGCACGGGCGCCGTCGGCATTCCGGGGTCAAACACGGGCGTGAGCGCCTACGTTGGCAATCCGACAGCGACGGCCGCCGTGTGGGGGACGGTCCCTCAGGTCTTCGCCGCCGGCGACCGGATCCGGATCACCGCCGTCCACGAAGCCGCCAACTGACCGATCGCTTCTCACCCTGGAGGTGCCCGTGGCCACGCCACTCACCGCTGCCCAGTTCCTCACCGCTCTGAAGGCCGAGGGCGTGAGCGTCGTCGAGGTCGGCGACTGGAAGAACCACAACCGCAACAGCAAGGGCGCCTGGGGGCCCGTGCACGGCGTGATGATCCACCACACCGTCACCAAGGGCACCGCGAACACGGTGAAGATCGTGCGCGACGGGTACGCCGGACTGCCCGGCCCGCTCTGTCACGGCATGATCGCCAAGGACGGGCGCGTGCATGTGGTCGGCTGGGGCCGCGCCAACCATGCGGGGTTGGGAGACCCGGACGTCCTGGCCGCGGTCATGGCAGAGCGGCGGCCGCCCGTCGGCGACGAGGCCACCGTCGACGGCAACCGGGCCTTCTACGGATTCGAGTGCGAGAACCTCGGTGACAACAAGGACCCGTGGCCGACCGAGCAGATCGAGGCCATTGTCCGCGTGACAGCCGCGATCTGCCGGCAGCACGGGTGGGGCGCCCGGTCGGCGCTGCGGCACATGGACTGGCAGCCCGGCAAGGTCGACCCGCGCGGGCCCGGCATGGACTGGGAGCAGATCCTCGACCGCGTCGCGAAGCGGCTCGACAGCAAGCCGCCCACCACCAAGCTGCCCGCCCCCGCCAAGCCGAAGGTGTCGCTGTCCAAGCTGATCGCCGCGGCGAAGCACGACCCACAGGCCAAGGGGACGCCGGTCACCTATGCCGGGGTGAAGACCGTGGAAGCCGCTCTCGTCAACGAGGGCCTGCTCGCCAAGACCTACCTGGACGGCCACTACGGCACGGCCACCAAGGACGCCATGAGCGGCTGGCAGGAACGCTGCGGGTACCGCGGCCGCAAGCCCGGCGAGCCCGCCGACGGCATCCCCGGCAAGGACTCCCTCACCAAGCTCGGCAAGAAACACGGCTTCACCGTCACCACCTGACCGAAGGACAGGCCGGTCATCGTGCCGGCCTCCGGGATCCCCGAGTCGCTGCCGTGGGCCGCCGGGTCGCTGACCGTCGCCTGCGCCGTCGGTCCCGCTACCCTTGCGGGCACGCCGCCTGTCGATCATGGCGGCCGGCTTCGCAAGCGACACCGGTACCCGTCCGACGTACCCGAGTATGTGCGTTCCGGGGCCGGTTGGGAGGGGGTCCCATGACAGAGAAACCACCTGTGCCCGCCGAACCGCCCGAGCGGCCCCGGCAGTCGGGGCGATTACCTGCGGGCGAATCCGCGGCCACGGGAGGAGCACAGCGGGCGGGAACACCACCGGAGGGCAGGTCGCGCGCGACGACGGACACGCGGCCCGGCGAAGCCGTCACTGCCGGGCGCACGCCGCACCTTCCGTCCACTCCTCCCAGCTCTCTGTACGCGGGCGCCTACCCCTACAAACCCTCGTTCCCCGACCTGCGCGGCGAACCGCCCTCCACCGTGAACACCGCCGTCCTCTGGGCGGCGCTCGCCACCGGCGTGCTCAGCATGGTGCTGCTCAACGACGGTGTGGGCATCAACCTGTTCCTCGTCGCCCTGCCGGCCGCGGGCACCGCATACTTCGCCGCGCGCCAGGCAGGCCGGGTACAAGCCCGCCCCTGGACGCTCGCCTGGGGCATCGGAGGACTCGCCCTCCTGCTGGTTCCGGCGGTCCGTGCCGCTCACTGGCCTTCCCTCCTCGCCGTGGCCACCGCCATCGGTCTCGCATCGCTCGCCCTCCACGGATCACGGACGTGGCCCGGCGTCGTCCTCAGCCCCCTCGGGCTGGTCGATTCGCTGCCCAAGGGCGCACTCTGGGGCTGGCGCGGAGTGCGCACCCGTGCCGGCAACGCCTCCGGCAACGTGGGCTCCGCGCTGCGCGCCCTTGCGGTGACGGCCGTGCTCCTCCTCGTCTTCGGCGCACTGTTCGCCGGGGCCGACGCGGCCTTCGCCGACCTGCTGAGCAGGCTGGTCCCGGACACGTCCGTCGGCGACGGCCCCTGGCGCCTGGTGCTGTTCGCCCTCGGGCTCTTCGGCGCCCTCGCGGCGGCACACACCGCCGCGGCCCCTCTGCGGTGGGACAGCTTCGAGACAAGCCCGGGCCGCGCCCGCGGCCGGGGCGAATGGGCGCTTCCCCTGCTCGTGCTGTGCGCGCTGTTCGCCGTCTTCAACGCCATCCAGCTCGCCGTCCTCTTCGGCGGATACAAGGCCGTCCTGGACAAGACCGGTCAGACCTACTCCGAGTACGCGCGGCAGGGCTTCTGGCAACTCCTGCTCGCCACGCTCCTCACCCTCCTGGTCATCGTCTTCGCGCTGCGCTGGGCACCGCGCGGCGGGCCGGGTGACCGGAACCTGGTGCGGGGGGTTCTCGGCACCCTCTGCGCACTCACCCTGGTCGTGGTCGCCTCGGCGGTACGGCGCATGGACATGTACGTCGAGGCGTACGGGCTGACGCGGCTGCGGATCTCCGTCGTGACCGCGGAGCTGTGGCTCGGCCTGGTCATCCTGCTGATCATGGCCGCCGGAGTCCGGGGCGCACGCTGGCTGCCTCGCGCCGTCGCCGCGTCGGCCGCTGCCGGGGCCCTCGCCTTCGGCCTGGCCTCTCCCGACGGGCTGATCGCCGAGAACAACGTGCGGCGGTACGAGAAGACCCACAAGTTCGACCTGGACTACGTGCGTGGTCTCTCGGCGGACGCGGTCCCGGCTCTGGACAGACTGAGAGAGCCCATGCGGTCCTGCGTCCTCGGTCCCCTGTCGGAGGATCTCGGTCCGGCAACGGCGTCCTGGTACGAGATCAGTTGGGGAGAGGTCCGCGCCCGGCGGATCCTCAAGGAACGGCCGCCGACGACGACCGACCCGGGAGCCTGCAACAGCAGCGGGGAGAGCATCGAGTACCACCGCTGACCTGACGCCCCGTTCCGCCGGGGCGGGCAGTCGGCGGGCCGTGATCCGGGACGGCGGAGGAGACGCCCCCACCTGGGGGATGCGGACTCCGCGCGACCCCAGTGGCACACGTGTGGCACGGCTCAGAACATGACGAAGGGCCGGCCTGGGAGGAAACCCCTCCTGAGCCGGCCCTTCCATCTGTGCCCCGGGAGCCCTCAGCTTGGGAAGCGCAGGTGATCGCGACGCGGTTGCTGTGCTGACCTGCAGGACAGTGGTGCAGGCGTTCTCTCGTTCGCTGAGTCGGTGCCCGCTGTTCCCCGCAGTTCCCCGCTCGATCCGGCACGCGTCAGGCAGGGCCGCGGCAGATCGGTGTGCCCCGTACGTCCGGCCGCGTCACCACCCTGCGGATCGACTTCGTGAACTGGACCGGCCCGGCGGTCGCCGTCCGGGTGTTCACCACGAACGGCCACAAGGGCGGCGCCACCGTGCACATCCGCCGGGCCGTGTTCAAGCGCAACCACTTCCACAGCTAAGGCGTGCCGCTGCCCTGCCGATCACCGCCCGCGAGCTGGCTCACCGCCATCACGATGAAGCCGATCAGCATAAGCGCGACGCCGGCCACCCACTCCTGGACGCCCGGCCGGCTGATCACCAGCCCGAAGACCACCTGCCAGCACAGGCCGAAGGCAACCACCAACTGCCCCCAGCCGTAGAGGCGGATGTGGCGAACCGAACGCCGGTTCCAGGGGAGCACCCAGCCACGGGTAATCGCCGCTACGCCCGAGGCAGCGAGGAGCAACGCCATCAGAACAGAAGGTATGACGAGATAGCGGCTCATGATCCCTCCCCAGGCGCCGGGCCCACGCCGGGCGTCGCCGCGATCATGACATGCGCCGGAAGCCTCGTCCACGCGCAGCACCTTCCACGGCTGACCTTCAACGACTCTCCCGAGCAGCTCGCCTACGGTCTGAGGCTTCCATAGCGATCACGGATCCCGCCGCGATCAAAGCGCCCAGCAGCAGGGCATCGCGCCACGGCCGTCCGTCCCACACATGCGAGACCACAGCACTGCAGCCGGAAAAGAGCAGCGCGATGCCCGCCATCACTGAGCGGCGTATCCACCGGGAGTGCATCCGTCCGGCCGTGCGCCGGTCATTCGTCATGACCAACCACTATCCCGGAAGGACTGTTCGTGTTCGAAGCTCCAACACCGGCACGCTGAAGACCACGGTCAAGGCGGTGCAGGACGGCTACTGGCGCTGGAGCTTCGCCGGTACGATCTCGACTCCCGCAGTCAACTCCACCGGTGACTTCGTCGACGTGAAGTAGTCCCGCAGGCCGCGGTAGCGGGAGAACCGAGGGGCCCGGCAGGCCGGGCCCTTCGTCGTTTCCGTGGGGGCGCTTCCGCCGAACAAAGCGGCGGCGCGCTCGCGATCCCAGAGCACCAGTTTGGAAGATCGCGTACGCGGGTGGGTGCTGACCTGGGAGGCTTCTGACCTGGGCCGGAGCGTCGGTATGGCCGTCGTTCCCCGTGAGTCCCCGTCGCATCCCGTGTGATCGGCACGTGAAGGGCACAGAGCCTCCTCGTCCCGAACTATTGGCACGTTGGTCGCTGAGGTCGGCCGGGCACGTCAGATGGTTGCTGGGGGTTGGCAGCGGTCGGTTTTGGGCGCGAGGGTTGCGCTGTACAGCAGCCAGATGCGCGATGTACAACATCGGCATGATGACTCAACCGACGCGGGCGATGTGGTGGGCCGAGATGGCAGTCTTCCTCACCGCGGCCGCCGCGACCCTCACGGCGATTGCGTTTCTGGGGTCGCTGGCAGCCGTGGGCCGCCACGTGACCCTCGACGCCGTGTCGATCGCGCTGTCCGTCGGCGTCGGCATCTTCGTGAGCAGTCGGTTCAGGGCGTGGGGGTTGCGTCGCAGAGCCACGTGCCACACACAATCTTGAAAACCGTCGTGGCGCGAGTCACCGTGGGTTCTCATCCCACACCCACCGCGCATGTGAACGGCCCCTGACCAGGTGAAACGGTCAGGGGTCGTTGTGTTGCGCGATGCCCGCCAGCCGCCGTGGTTCCCCGCGGGTCCCCGTACGATCGGCCACGGACGGGGCACGGACGACTTCTGTTCTTCCTCAACTCTGCTTCATTGATGGGCACCTGCGCCGGTACCCGAAGCACCGGCTCTGAGCAGGGGAAGGGCCGTCGTCGACTGTCGTCATCTGTATCGCTGAGCACCCCCGCACGGCCCAGAGACGGCCCAGTGGCCCTCACAGGCAACTGCCCGCACTCGGCTGCGATTTCGTGCGATGATCAGGCCCGCGTGGTGGGACACGCGAATGGGGGTGTGGGACGTGGACTGGTTCCTTGTTGGTGCGGCTGCGGTGGGCTTTGGCCTGTTGGCCGTCGCCGGCGTCCTGGCGTTGGCCACCGGTTGGCTGGCGCCGTGGCTGCGAGGCCGCGTAGTTCGGCCGGACCTGTGGGGGTATGGGACGGTGTCGCTGGCCGCGGGCCTGGCGACGATCATGTCCTTCAAGGCGGCAGTGGATTCGGAGATCGTGCTGGATACGCTCTTCGTCCTCGCCATGGCGTTGGTCATCCTGGGCGGCCTGCTTCAGAGGCGCTCGCTGCGTCGCCCCGCAGACCAGTAACCGCCCGGCCTTTCGGCTGTTCTACGTCGTCTACTGACCAGCCTCCCGCTGTCCAGCGGACCTGAAGAAGCCCACGGCTCTGACCAGTACCGAGGCTGTGGGCTTCTAGCGCCCCTGCCTCAACCCACCAGTCACCTCAGCTCCCATCCCGTCCGCCGTCGACCCGCACACCGTGGAGCAGGCGTGGTTCCTGGCGTCCAGGTGGAGCGCGCCACTGTACGAACGACCTGGACGCCAGGGGCCGCCTCTGACGCGGTCATGGAGGTCGCCGCGGAGGTTGCGGTCACTCAAGTCGAGGCCCGGCGTTCGTACGTGCGCACCCAGGAGTGCACCGATTGCCTCGACATCCCAAACCGCCTCCACCGCCTCGTGGTCGACCGGGACGTCGGTCGATGCCCACCGGTCGGCGGAGCAACCCGGCGGTCAGCGGTTTTCGGATGTCAGCCGGACTGCTGCCTACGACCGGGCACGCACCTCGTTTGCGTGGCTGACGACAGCCCGGCCCGCATAGTCCCGAAGCTACTGGGTGCGGCGGACACGCTGCTGCAGGCGGGCGAGGAACTGACCGACCTCTCCTCCACGCCGCTCGCCGGGCTGCACGGCGGGCGCGGCTTCCATCCTGATCAGGACTGAGCGGCGGCGGCTCAGCGGTGAGGGATGCCGCCCAGCGCCGAGGGTGACTCCCTGGTGGCCCCGGGGCCAGTGGGGCACCAAAGAAACGGAAGCTCATGCTCTGTGACGTCGGTCATAGGCCCCGCCAACAAACCGGTGTCACTTAGTAGACGCGGTATGGCGGATATCTGAGGATTTATCCACCTTGGTCTGGGTGCGGGTCCCGCCGCGCGTCCCGGGATTCCGCCCGGCCGACCCGCACGCCCGTTGCCCCGCGATGTAAGGCTTCTGACGCCGCGACAGCTTCTCCTCCTGCCGCCATGTGCGGACCGGAGACCCGTGGACTGCCTTGGCGAGGTCCCCGAGACCTACGAGGCGACGTAGTGGCGGGACCCTTTGCGCTCCCTGTCGAGCCGTTCTAAGAATGACGACCCACAGGACGTCGCCGCAGTTCGGAACCGGTGTTCACGCAGAGTCGACCGCGCACCGGGCGCTCGGCGTCACCGAGTGAGTAGGAGCCCCCCACATGAAGTCGTCCCGAACGTCCGCGAGACTCCTCGCCCTCGCTCTCGGCCTGGGTCTGGCCTCCAGCACGCTGGGCGCGGCGGTGCCGGCGAGCGCCCAGACGGGCGCCACCACGTCCGCTGCCGCCGGCACCTCCGTGGCACGGTACGCCGGGTCGGTTGAGGAGGCCGCGAACAACAAGGCGTTCTTCGAGGCCGTGCTCAAGTCCGTCGCCGAGAAGCGCGCCGCCCAGCCGAACGCGCAGGCGGTGACTGTCTACTACAACGCCTCCCGGGCACCGAGCTTCCGTTCGCAGATATCGAGCGCGGCCTCGATCTGGAACAGCTCCGAGTCCAACGTCAAGCTCCAGGAGGCGTCGAGCGGTGCCGACTTCTCCTACTACGAGGGCAACGACCCGCGCGGCTCCTACGCCTCCACCAACGGCCACGGAAGTGGCTACGTCTTCCTCGACTACGCCCAGAACCAGCAGTACGACTCGGTCCGCGTCGTCACCCACGAGACCGGGCACGTGCTGGGCCTGCCGGACGACTACAGCGGGCCGTGCAGTGAGCTGATGTCGGGCGGCTACGCCGGCCCGTCCTGCACCAACCGCTACCCGAACGTCACCGAGCGCTCGCGTGTCGACCAGCTGTGGGCCACCGGACCTGCGCAGGCCCCGGGCACGGTGACCAGGCCCGCTGACCACCTGAGCGCTGCACCGCCGGTACGGACTGTGGCGCCGGGCCACGGTCCATGGCATCCGCTCCACAGCACGTCCTGGCGGTGATTGCGTTCCCAAGCGGGAAGCGGCTCGCTGTCGAGGGTGGTTTCAGCCACATGCTCAAGACGGTCGTCCGAGCACTCGTGCAGGCCGGCCGACAGGCGCTGGTGCTTTGTATGGCTGTCCTGGGAGGGCGGAGCCGGGAGGCGAAGCCAACCGCCCACTGGTTGGTGACCTTGAACGTGGCCAACAGGGCCGGGTCGGTCGCCAACACTGCCAGCTCGGCCACGATCAGCAGAAGCCGGCTCTTTCGCCACCCACCCGCGCCCGTATAAGCACCCCCAGAGCGGGGATAGCGGGCCGATGCTCGCTTGCGCAAGAGGGCCGACGCGTCCCTGGTCCGCTGCAACAACCGCCGCACGACCCGCTGCGCGGCCTGCGCCATCGCCGACCGGCTCGGGGCCATGATCCGGGGCGGTGGGGGAGCGGCTTAGGGCTCCTCCGGAGAGCGCGCCGAGCGGACGTAGCGGCACGCCTGTGGCACGGCGCCTGGAACGGCGAAGGGCCAGCCTGGGAGGTAACCCCTCCTGAGCTGGCCCTTTTCTCTGTGCCCCCGGCAGGATTCGAACCCGCGACACCCGCTTAGCCTGCGCGTTTCATCGGGGGTCGCGTCCGGATCGTGATCGGAAAAGCGAAAGTGCCTTCTGAGCTGCAACGATGAGGCTTGTCTAAGGTCCCAGT